>JBARFX010000018.1:0-40197 GCA_049797655.1 Candidatus Acidiferrales bacterium
ACCGAAAGGCGGCCGGGCTGTCACCACAAAGAGCGGAGCCAGAGCCCGCGTCAATTCCAACGGCAGGGTCACGCAGGTCCACACCGCGCACGGCGCCACGATCAATCACAACGCGCGCGGCGGGCGCACAGTCTCTTCAGTACATACCAACGCGCGCGGCGAGCACATCCGCACCGTTAATATGGGCCACGGCCGCGGCTACGTCGATCATCACTATGCCCGCGGCGGCCATGCCTACATGCGCCGGAGTTACTACCACGGCGGACGTCGCTACGCCTACGCTTACCGCGGTTACGGCTATCGCGGTCATTGCTGCTACTACGGCTATGTGTCGCCCTACTACTACAATCCGGGCTTCTACGGTTGGGCCTATAATCCGTGGGCCGCACCGGTCACTTTCGCGTGGGGTTGGGGAGGGGCGCCGTGGTACGGATACTATGGATACTATTTCAATCCATATCCGGTTTATGCCAGCGCAGCTTTGTGGATGACGGACTACGTGATCAGCCAGAATCTGCAGGCCGCATATGAAGCGCAAGCCCAGGCCAACGCAAACGCACGAGCTGCAGCGAATGCTGCAGCCGAAGGCGATTATGCCGGCGGCGGCCAGCAGTCTGCTGACTCAGGTGGCAGTCCCGCACTGACGCCGGAAGTGAAGCAGGCGATCGCGGACGAAGTGCGAGCCCAACTCGAAGCGGAAAAAGCGGCGGCAGCGTCAGCACCGGCTGCCAGCGCCTCTGCCGCGAATCAGCCGGACACGAATGACGGTTCGTCCGATACAACCACAGAAGAGCAACGGCCGGCAGCACTCGATCCGCAACACAGAACCTTCATCGTCAGCACGATTCTCACCGAGCAGGCGCCCGACGGTTCCGATTGCTCGTTGTCACCCGGCGACGTCGTCACCCGCATTGACGACAATCCCGACTCGAACCAGGCCGTCAAGGTGCTCGTCAGCAGCAGCCAGAAGGGCGATTGCAGCTCCGGATCGCAGGTGGCTGTCGCTGTGGACGATCTGCAGGAAATGCACAATCACTTCCGCGAACAGCTCGATCAGGGGCTCAAGACCCTCGCAGAAAAACAGGGCAAAGGCGGCCTGCCGGCAGCTCCCACGGTCGGCGGCAAGGCGAATCCGGACGGGCAGGTACAGCCTGATCTGGACGTCGAGTCCCAGCTGAACGCCCAGGAGAAGGACGCGGACGCGGCTGACTCGGAAGTGAAACAGGACGTCAGCTCAGGCCAGGGCGGCAAGTAACACGAAACAATCAGCCAGAGAGCGCCGGCCTCATCCGCCGGCGCTCCCTGCAGTTGTAGATCAGCTTACGGTTGGGAAGTCGTTTTGGAAGTCGAAAACGATACGCATTCTTTGTTGGAAACGTTACCCGGTCAATTCCGGATCACAGTTATGCCGTACGAATTGGATTGCTCCCGCGGTCCGAATTAAATACTTCTTTGAACGAGGAAAGCCTATGTTTTCGCATCAAGCAATCATCAAGTCCAGCGTGGTTGCAGCCATCGCGATTTCATTTCTAGCGGCGAGCCCGCGCAGCGCAGGCCAGGACCTTCAGAAGAAGTTGGAAACGAAATACCAGCTCACCAAGACGACCGACGACAAGTCCGACATCGTCACCGCCGGCGCCGTTCTGATTCTCGAGAAGGACAAGCTGCTGATGTACTCCACCACCACGCAGGCGCCGCCGCAGAACACTTATAAAGACGGCAGGCTCTCCGCGGGAGCCTACGCCGCGCACGAAAAGCTGCAGGGCTTCGGCAGCATGATCGGCCATCCGCCGCCGAAGACGATTCAGACGCGATACTTCGTCACCGGGGAGAAGTTCTGGGTAACGAGAATTGATGTACTCAGCGACGGAGTCGTGTTCACTCTGTTCACCGACGCGATCTCGGACATTCGCTACTACTCAACCCTCAAGTTTGTTTACCCGCACGGTGCCACACCAGGCGCCGATCAGGTGATGAGCACCGTCGGCGAAGTCCTCAAGGTGCAGGAGGATGAACCGGCCAAGGGTGACCAACAGCAGCAGGCGGGCGGTGACGAGAATCAGCAGCAAGGGCAGGCAGACGCTGGAGGCGATGCGAACCAGCAACAGCCGGCCGCCGAACAGCAGCCTCCCGCCCCTCCGGCCACAGTTGAGATTGGCCAGACTCCCGACGAAGTGACCGCGATCCTCGGGCAGCCGGAAAAAATCATCAACCTCGGCCCCAAGCAGATTTACGTATACAAGGATCTGAAAGTCACGTTCGTGAAGGGCAAAGTCACGGACGCGCAGTAAGCCTTTCGCAAATCACATTCGCGGCACGCGACCGGCCGAACCAAAGACCGGTCGCAGCCGCAGCAATTCAAAAATCCCCTGCCGTTGTGGCGGCCGCCTTCACGCGGGCGCTTGCCTTTCAGTAGCACAGGCAATCTTGCCTGTGCCCCCGTCAAAAAAAAGCAAGCACCCCAAAATCGCAGCACCGAAGTCAAATCGAAAAATCCACGACGCGGCTTCGGTCGACGATTGCGCCACAATCAAACACACATCCCGCTACTGAACGTCGCTGACTTTTCCGTTGGTGAAAATCACCTTCATGTCCGGGTAGAAGTACATCTGCTTCGCGCCGAGGTTCACGATTTTCGTGGGCTGCCCGAGGATTTCGAGAACCTCCGCGGTAGTCTGGCCCAGCGCGATCGTTTTCGGAGGCCCAGCCGGCTCCGCGGGCGCCGCCTGCGATGGCGCTGCGGCGTCCTGCGCAGGAGCGTCCTGCTGCGCGGCATCGACGGTCAACACGTCCGCGATGATTTTCATCAAATCGTCGGCGGCTGGAACCGAACCCTTCTGAAAGGGAAATTTCAGCTGCGTGTAGTAACGGACGTTGTCGAAGGGATCGCTGTAAAATTGGAAAACCACTCCGTCATCCTTCACGAGATATTCGGTGACCCAAAACTTTTCACCGGAGACGAACTTGCGCTGCGGAATATTGGCGGCTTGCTGGCTGGCTGCGCCCAGCGCCATGCCCCAGGCCATGTTCGCGCCAAAGCCCATGGAGATGCGTCCGTCTTTATAAGTATTGGTGGGCGGCGCGACGGCTTCGGTGCTGCACATCAGCAGGTTGTCTTTGTGGAGGACGAGTACGGACCCTGCGGTGACGATGTCCGATTTGTCGCCAGTCATTTTCGTTCGCGTGAATTCCGAGGCCAGCCGTTTTTGGATTTCGGCTTTGCGGTCCTGGCCGTAGAGCGAAGGAGTCACACCCGCCAACACGACGATGAGAGCCAACAGAACGCTTCTGCGCATTACTTTCCTCCACTGAATTTGCATTTTGACTTCTTGGCCGGCCGATAACGTACACCCGCGCGCGGCCGGGATGCAATTCCCGATCCGGATTATTGAGCGCCGAATATATTTGGCGACTGTGGCGAGCTCTTCGATTTTATGTGAAATGTTCATCATCAAATAACCTTGCCCGGCCACTTCCGGACCTCGCTTTGATCTGCTGTGGCTTCTAGCATCTCTGCAATCGTCATCAGCGACGCGGGATGATTCGCTTCGCCTGCAATTTCCGCGAGCGGCACGAGGACGAATTTGCGTTCCGCCATTCGCGGATGGGGAATCTCAAGACCGCGTTCGTTCACCACTTCTGCGCCGTACAACAAGATATCCATATCGATGAGCCGCGGGCCTTTCGGCACGCGGCGTTCGCGTCCCATGGCCCGCTCGATTTCGAGTAGGGTTCTCATCAACTCCCGGGGCGGGAGTTCCGTCCCTGCCTCGATCGCGCAGTTCAAGAACCACGACTGCTCTTTCAACTCCAACGGCTCAGTTTCATACAACGACGATTCTTTCGTGACGCGCACACCCACCTTCGCCAAAGCAGCAATTGCACGCGTGATATTGCCCTGGCGATCCCCGATGTTCGATCCCAGCGATAAGTAGATTGTTGCCATGCCGGCGATAGTCCCAACCGAGACGAACCATGATAACCGGATGGCGCGCAAGCCACACCATTTGCGGAGACGCCTTTCGAGCTCGTCACGTATACTTGTCGAAGCGCTTCCCATTCCTTCATGAGGTGACTCGATGCGTTGGACTCCCGGCGGCGTCAGCGGGGATATTGAGGATCGCCGTGACGACAGCGGCGGCGGCGGGGGATTTGGATTCGGAGGTGGCGGCATCCCGTTCGGCATCGGTGGGTTTTTGGTGCTGCTCGTCCTCAGCGTCATTTTCAAGCGCGATCTGATCTCGCCGCTGCTCAACACGGGCCATCGCGGCGTTCCCTCTGCCGCAACGCATCCGGCCGATCCCGCGCGCAAAGCGGCCGAACAGCATGAAGTTCAGTTTGTCTCTTTCGTACTCGACGACACGCAATCGAACTGGGACAAACTCATTCCGAAGTATCATCACGCGAAACTGGTTTTATTTCGCAATGAGATTGGCTCGCCGTGCGGAGAGGCAGGGACAGCTACCGGCCCGTTTTACTGTCCCGGCGACGAAAAGGTCTACCTCGATCTCGGATTTTTCGACGAGCTTCGCTCTCGCTTCGGCGCGTCCGGCGAATTCGCGCAGGCTTACGTGATCGCTCACGAGATCGGCCATCACGTGCAGAAAATCCTCGGCATCGAGCGAACCGTTCGCGCAGAACAGCAACGCAATCCGCGTTCGGCGAACGCGCTGTCGGTTCTGCTCGAACTGCAGGCGGATTGCTTCGCAGGTGTGTGGGGAAATTCCACGGAGCAGCGGAAATTGATCAACGAACGCGACGTCTCATCCGCGTTGAATGCCGCAGCAGCCGTCGGCGACGACCGCCTCCAGAAGCAGGCTACCGGGCGCGTAATGCCCGACAAATTTACTCATGGCACTTCCGCGCAGCGGGTCTCCTGGTTCAAGACCGGCCTGAATGCCGGCAGCATCAAGTCCTGCAACACTTTTTCCTCTGGTCCGTAGGAGACGAAACGTCGAATCCCCCGTCTAACGACTCCTGTTTCCCGTGAGCGACCCATGAATGGTCTCCAATGAACGGACTCATCCGCGATCTCCGCTACGCTTTTCGAGCCTTCGCCAAGAATCCCGGCTACACTTTGGCCGCGATGCTCTCTCTCGCCATCGGCATCGGCGCGAATACTTCGATTTTCAGCATTACGAGCGCGCTGCTGTTGCGCCCGCTTCCGTACAAAGACGCCAGCCGGCTCGTCATTCTCTGGAATCGCTCGCCGGGCCTCGGCATTACCCAGGACTGGTTTTCGACCGCGCAGTATTTCGATATCAAAAATGGCCATTCCGGATTTGAGGATGTCGCAATCGCTTTCGGAACAAATGACAACCTTACCGGAAACGGCGAACCGGAACGCATCGGGACGATCCGGGTTTCCTCGAATTTGTTGCCGATGCTCGGTTATCGCGCTGCGATCGGCCGCTTATTCCTCCCCGATGAAGACGTCGTCGGTCACAATCGGACCGCGATTCTGAGCTACGGTACGTGGACGCGGCGCTACGGCTCCGATCCGCACATTCTCGGCAGGACGATCGCGATTAACGGGACGCCGTGCGAGGTGGTCGGTATTCTGCCGAAGTCTTTTTCGTTGCCCCGGGAGGTGATGCCCACGCTCTACGGCGCCGAGAACCAGGCTGAAATTCTCTTACCGTTTCCGATGCCGCCGGACGCAGCGCAAAATCGTGATCATGAGGACTACAACATCGTCGGCAAACTCAAGCGCGGAGTCACGGTCGCTCAAGCGCAAGCCGAGATGAGTGCGCTCACCGCGCGTTTGCGCCAGGATCATCCGCAGCAATATCCGGCAAACGGCGGCCTCACGTTCGGCATTGTGCCACTGCAGGAGCAGGTTGTCGGTGACGCGCGGCGCACTCTGCTCATTCTGCTCGGCGCGGTGGCGTGTGTGCTGCTGATCGCCTGCGCAAACGTTGCGAATCTCTTGCTCTCGCGCGCCGTAGCACGCCAGAAAGAAATCGCGGTGCGCACAGCACTCGGCGCCAGCGCGCGGCGAATCGTCCGCCAGTTGCTTACCGAAAGTATTCTGCTGGCGCTCTGCGGCGGAGCGCTCGGAATCCTCTTCTCGATACTCAGCGTGCACTGGATTCACGTGCTTGGACCAAAAAGTGTGCCGCGGTTGAGCGATATCGGAATCGACCGCCAGGCATTGCTTTTTACCGTCTCACTCTCCGTGCTCTCAGGAATTCTCTTCGGACTCGCGCCCGCGTTACGCATTGCGCGCATCGATCTCCATTCCGTGCTGAGCGATGGGACTCGCGGCTCGGCCGGCACGGGTGCGGTGTGGGGACGGGGCAACAACCTCCGCCGTCTGCTTGTCGTGTCCGAACTCGCGCTTTCGGTTGTGCTGCTGATCGGCGCAGGATTGCTCGTCCGCAGCTTCGCGCGACTTGAAAATGTCGCGCCCGGCTTCAATCCGCAAAACGTCCTTACCCTGGAGCTCACGACGAACGGACGCCGGTACAAAGACGGCCCCACTGTCCTCGCTACTTATCGCCAGTTGAACGAGCGGCTGGAGCGAATCCCCGGGGTGTCGGCGGCCGGCTCGATTACATCACTGCCGCTTAGCGAAATGTTTGCGTGGGGCCCGATCACCATCGAAGGGCGCTTGCCGCCACCCGGTGAAAACTTCATCAATGCTGACGAGCGCATCGTCAGCGGCCACTATTTCGAGGCCATGCAAATTCCGCTGCGACAGGGGCGATTCTTCAGCGACCTCGATACGCCGACCACGCAGAAAGCCGCCATCATCGACGAGTTCTTCGCTGAGCAGTATTGGCCGAATGAAGATCCTATTGGCAAACGGATCCGCACGGGCGGCCTGGAATCAAAAGAGCCGTGGATTACGATCGTGGGCGTCGTGGGCCGCATCAAGCAGGACGCGCTCGATTCCGACCCGCGCATCGCCTTCTACCTTCCGCATTCGCAATACACCACCCAGGCGATGAACGTCGTATTGCGCAGCGGCGTCGCTCCCGCCACGCTCACGCCCGCCATCAAGAAAGAAATTCACGAGCTCGATCCCGATCTTCCGATTTACAACGTGCGGACGATGGAGGAGCGCGTCGAGAAATCGCTCGCCCGCCGCCGCTTCTCGATGGTGATGCTCGGGCTTTTCGCGTTTCTCGCTCTCGCGCTGGCGACGATCGGCATTTACGGCGTGATGGCCTACATGGTGAGCCAGGGCACGCGCGAGATCGGAATTCGCCTTGCTCTCGGCGCAACTCAAAACCATATTCTCCGGCTCGTCGTCCGCCAGGGGATGATTCTGGCTCTTACCGGCGTCGCAATCGGTCTCACCGGCGCGTTCGCGCTCACGCGGCTGATGCGCAGCCTACTCTTCGGGGTTAAATCGACTGACCCGCTCACGTTCATCGCCATCGCCGCGCTGCTCTCTTTCATCGCGCTACTCGCAAGTTACATTCCGGCGCGACGGGCCGCTCGCATCGACCCGATGGTCTCCTTGCGCTGCGAATAATTCGCAAGACAAAGAGTCCCTTACTTCGTTCGCCGGTGAAAACGACAGGCCGGCACCGAGTAAGCGGAATAGAACTGAGGCTTCGCCTCATTTTAGCGATTGTTCATCCGCACTCTATTCGCCCGGCAAGCGCAGCGCGCGCTCCGAAAATCCTACATCCCAATAGCGTCCGAATTTGCGTCCAACTTCGCTGAAGACGGCGACTGGTTTGAATCCGAAGCGCTCATGCAGCGCCCGGGTCGCCGGATTTGGCAGCGTGTACCCAGCAACAATGCGATGGATGTCCTCGCCTGCGAGCGTTTCGAAAAGCGCAGCGTAGAGGCGGCTGCCGATTCCCCTTCCGAGTGCGTCGTGGCTGCAATAGACCGTTGTCTCGACGCTCGTCTCGTAGGCGGCCTTATTGCGAAATCGAGTGCTGCCGGCGTAGCCGACAACCGTGGCATTTTCTTCTGCTACCAGAAGCCGGCACCGTCCGGTGGTGGCGAACTGCTCGAACCACGCGACGCGCGCCTCAACGGTGTGCGGCGCAAGGTCAAACGTGATCGGCGTGTGGATTACGTAGTGATTGTAAATCTCGGTGAGACGCGGGAGGTCAGTTCGCGAGGCCGTGCGAATGCGGATGGCGTGCATGGCGGATAGTAGCCGAAGTGGACCTCCGTGTTTAGAGCCAATGTGGACTGAGGATCCGGCCCCTCCGTGGTCCACCGTGCCGCTGGCTTTCCCTCACGTCGTTGACAACTTTCCCACGGTCTCGCGAATCTTCCGAGTTCGTCCAAAACATCTGGCGAAGTACGCTTTCAAATGGAATTTCACAGTCCGCACAGTTAACTCACTTTGGATAGTCCCGAGGATTTCCAGAGCCGGCACTAGGAAAAAAGGCCGGGTTGGCGACGGGGCTCTTCGATGCCGAAATGCTTGTAAGCGAGTGCGGTGGCGACGCGTCCTCGCTGGGTGCGGTCAAGAAGGCCAAGCTGCATGAGGTAGGGTTCGTAGATCTCTTCGATAGCGTCCTCCTCTTCACTGAGTGAAGCGGCGATGGTGTTCAGGCCGACGGGGCCGCCGGAATATTTCTGGATGATGGTGAGCATGAGGTTGCGGTCGACTTCGTCTAGCCCGTGCTCATCGACGCCGAGCATGGCGAGGGCGTCGCGAGCGACACCGAGCGTGATGTGTCCTTTGGCGCGCACTTCGGCGAAATCGCGGACGCGGCGGAGGAGGCGATTCGCAACGCGCGGTGTACCGCGGCTGCGGCGGGAGATTTCCGCAGCGCCTTCTCGATCCATCGTGATGCTGAGAATTTTTGCAGAACGTTCGACGATCCGCTGCAAATCTTCAGGCGAGTAAAATTCAAGGCGGTGCACGATGCCAAAGCGCGAACGTAGCGGCGCCATGATCAATCCGGCGCGCGTGGTGGCGCCGATCAGCGTGAACTGGTTCAGTTGGTACGGATGCACACGGGCTCCCGGACCCTGGCCGATAATCAGATCGACGCGGAAGTCCTCCATCGCGGGATAGAGAATCTCTTCGAGCGCCGGTTGCAGGCGGTGGATTTCGTCGAGAAAGAAAAAATCGCGCGCGTCGAGAGAAGTGAGAACCGCAGTTAGGTCGCCCTTTTTCTCAAGGAGAGGGCCGGAACTGATCTTGATGGCCGAGCCCATTTCGTTGGCTAGGATTTGTGCGAGAGTGGTCTTGCCCAGGCCGGGCGGACCATAAAGAAGTACGTGGTCAAGCGCTTCACCGCGATTACGGGCGGCGTCGACGGCTATCTTCAGATTTTCCTTCACGCGCGATTGTCCGATGAAGTCTTCGATTTTTTTCGGACGGACGCTGGCGTCAATGCGCGCGTCTTCATCGAGCGCTTTGCCTGAGATGATGCGGTTGCGAACGTCTGCCATTTTCTCCGGCACCTATTCCTCTTCGAAAACTCCGACGCGGCGCTCGCTCTCGGTGAACGCTTCGCAGGCACGGTCCAGATCTTCGTGCTCCTTGGCGAAACGTTCCCGCATCGCGCGGTAGGACGCGACGGTCTCCCAGCGGTCGATCGTCAGAAAACGCCGGGCGTTTTCGGCGTCGCGCAAGAGCTGCGTGCTCTGGTACCCCGCATTCTTGCGGAAAAGCTCGGCCCAGGGACCCGAGGCCGAATAGTGGCGCTCGAAGTCAGTGATTCTATCGGCGCGCGCGACAAATTCCCAAACGAACTGAACCACATCGGCCTCCACATCTGCGTCCCCAAGTTTCGACACATCGAAGCAGCGTCGAAAATCCGGGACTATTCATCACGGCCTGCCCGCGCCGTCTTTTGCATCGCTGATCCGCCAAGAATCTGAAGCGACGAACGCAGAAGATCTTCGAATTCGGCGCCGCTCGTTACGCGGGACTTTTCGATTGCCCGCTCCACAGACTTCACATCGTAGCCAAGATTCACCAGAGCGGAAGCTACATCGGACTCCAGTTGCGATCGCGTACTCGGTTTACCACTTTCCGCGACATCGACGACCGCCAATTTGTCACGCAGCTCCACGACCATACGCTCAGCGGTCTTGCGGCCAACGCCGGGGATGCGGACGAGTTGGGCCAAATCGCCTTTGCGGATCGCAGGAACGAGTTCTTCGATGCTCATGCCGGAAAGAATTTTCAGCGCGAGCGACGGGCCGACACCGGAAGCTGAGATTAACAGCTCGAAGCACTGCTTTTCGTGGGCAGTGACGAAACCGTAGAGCGTGATTTGATCTTCGCGGACATGTGTGTGGATGAGGAGGGTCGCGTCGGCGTGGAGCGCACCAATTCCTGCGAACGTTGAAAGCGGAATCTGTACCTGGTAGCCGACGCCGCCAACCTCGACGAGAAGCTGGTTAGGACGTTTCTCGATGAGCTTGCCGCGAAGCGAACCAATCATGTCGAGCGATTATTCCTGAGCGCTAGCGGGGTGTCAACGTGAGCCGGAAAATGCACCCACATAGTGCAGAGATCGAAGGCGCGACGCAGATGGTTATGTAAATTCGGGCGGACATTGCGCAGTTTTTGGAACATAACGCCGGAGTGCCGCGTATATGAAGGTAGCAAGCGTAGTGGCACGGAAGCGATTTACTTACGGGCAAGAATGCAACGCTGAGATCCTTACCCGATCCCATTCGGATCGTCTCAGGATGACATCGCGCATTTTGTCGTTTGCAATAGCCCTCCGAATATTCGGAGAGTGTCGACTTTCTGCACGCCCGAATGAACGACACCGTCCGAATTCGAGCAAACGGTGTTCGCGAGCGGAGCGATTCTCTTCTAGAGCGACCATTAAGGCTTTATTTGTGAATCTTTCGTAATGGCGCTTTCCGTGCAGAAGGCATTGCGTCTAACTCAATTGCAAGGGGCGAGTGAGAACAAGGAGAAATGAAAATGGAACATCGTCGAATGAACTTTGTGATGACAATCCTCGCGGCACTTGCGCTGGCGATGCCGATCGCAGCTCGCGCCGACGACACAAAAACCATCAAGCCCGTTTCCCGTGTTGCCGTGGACCTGCACAGTCCAGCGACTCTTGCGGGGAAAGATCTCAAGCCCGGGACGTACCAGGTGTCTGCGGATGAATCGAAGATGACGATTTCGCGCGACGGTAAGGTAATAGCTGAAGCGCCGATCGAATGGAAAGACGGACAGAGCAAGGCGTCGTACACTGCGGTAGTGACCGACAGCAACCAGATCACCGAGGTCCATTTCGGAGGCAAGGCGAAATATATTTCGGTGACGGGCGGCACGGTATCGGGGAAGTGACGGCCGGCGACGGTTGTGGATTTTGTGGTTTGGGGTGAGCGGGCAGCGTTCGATGCAGCGGGCGCTGCCCGCTTTTTTTGCGATGGAGACGAGAGCTCGGCGAACAAGCCGCCGAGCGGTCGAGATTCTCTCGTGGAGTTTTTTTATATCACGGCTGAAACCGTAACTCACAAGACGTGGATTCGGCGCTTCTGCGGTGGGATTGCCTCTGGCACACGACTCTGGCCGTGTATTTTCCGAGATGAGCGGAAAATTACTGACTCGCAGTTATTTCACACCTTCGATCAGGGAGACTTCGTCGATCACGCCGATTACGGCGGTGTCGATCGGGGAATTCGGGCGGCCAACTGCCGTCATAGCAGAGAAGCCTTCAGCGGATAGGAGAACGCGTTCGCCTACTCCTGCGTCGACGGCATCGAGCGCGAGCACGGCTTCACCACGATCGGATCCATCTAGATTCAGCGGCTGGACGATCAGGATCTTCCGGCCAGTGTGCGAAGGGGCTTTTTGCGTTGCGACTACATCACCGATCACGCGTCCGATGAGCATTTATGATTTGCCGGCTTTCGCGGGGATGTTGATCTCGTCGACGATGCCAACGATGGTGGCCTCTGTAGGAACCTCGACGGGGAGAAACGGGAAACTCGCTTCTTTGCCCCGGCACCAGTAAACCGTTTCCCCTGCACCGGCGCCGACGGAGTCGAGCGCGACTATGGCTTTGCCTTTGTCGCGGCCGTCGCGATCGATCGGCTGGACGATGAGCAGGCGCTGGCCGGCCAGCGTTTCGTTTTTCATCGTGGCGACAACTTTGCCGATGACGCGGCCGAGGATCATCGGAGAGGCCTCACTTCGAGCCCGCGCTTGCTGAATTTGTCGCCTGGACGCGGCGGAGCTCTTCGAGCAGATCGTTGCGGTCTCGTTTGAGTTGATCCGAACGGCGCGTCTTGGACGTGAGATGACGCTGCCCCTTTATCGTGGAGTTTTGGAGGAAATCAGCCCATCCGCGAAGCTGACGCGAAACTTCTTCAGCGGCCGATTTGAAATTTGAAATTTCAGATTTCAGGTGAACAAACGAAGGCAAACGCTCGATTAAACACAGCATCGAGCGCACCTCTCCGGCTGAACCCCGGGAAATGTAAAGAAAAGTGAGTAGCTCCTGTGTGGTGCCGCGCTCGAAGCCTTCGGCGATATAGTTGAGATGGAGACGGCGGCCCCTTCGAGTTGATCGCGGAGGCTGCGCTGGCGGACGAAGGCGCGGTCCTGAGTAAGTTTGTAAACGCGCAGGGCGAGCTCGATCGACGCGTTCCAGACCGGCAGTTCTTCGAAACGCGAGTACTTCATTTCTTTCGAGCGGCGGCGAGTTCAGCTTCGTGTTGCGAGTCGAGTTGGACCGTATCGACGATCCCGATGATGGCCGCGTCGACGGGGCGGTCCTTGCATTCGGCGGCCATACGGGCGGAGCTGCCGGACACGACGAGGACTGTTTCGCGGAAGCCTGCGTCGACGGTGTCGACGGCGATGAGGTAGCCGGACTCGTCTCCGCCTTCCGGATTGATGGGCTTAACGATCAGGAGCTTTTTGCCCTCGAGACGCGGGTCTTTACGAGTGGAGACTACGGTGCCGACGATGCGAGCGAGGAGCATGGAATCAAGTCACTTCAGTGAATCGTTTCAGCCGAGCACCACAGCAATACACCGCACATGAAATTCAAAAATCAAGAGCCGAAAGCAGTGAAGATGATTCCGCGCCCGGCGCTCAAGCGCTGACTGGCAGGCGCGTTGCCGCTTCGCGATTGTTACTTGGCCGCTGCCATCGGAGTCTTGCCGATCGGCAGCACGTCTTCAAGCGACTGATGCGGTCGCGGGATGACGTGCACGGCGATCAACTCACCGACGCGACGCGCGGCGGCGGCACCGGCATCGGTGGCCGCCTTCACGGCGGCCACATCGCCGCGAACCATCGCGGTGACGTAGCCCGAGCCGATCTTCTCCCAACCTACGAGAGTGACCTTGGCCGCTTTGACCATCGCGTCCGAGGCCTCGATCATCGCGACCATTCCGCGCGTTTCGATCATTCCCAGTGCTTCGCCCATTCTGAAACCTCCGGCAAAACTCCTGAACGTTGTCTCGAGACCGTTCGTCTGGTGACTGTCCGAAAACAGGCCGCAAAAATCAGCGTCGCGCGCGTTCCTTTTGTACGGCTTCGTCGACGATCGCTTCTAGTTCACGACGCGTGAGCGTGATGCGCTCGGCGTCGGCGCTATCAGACGTGACCGGACAATCGGAGCCGATCGATGAAGCCGTTTGAACTCCGTAACGAGCGCGCGCCGCGAGCAATTTTTCCACATCTCCGCTGGAAAGCAAGACTTGTTTGCCGATTAATTCGGTTACGAGAGCTACGCGGGCGAAATGCTCGGTGGTTTCCATGCGGAAAAAGGCAGAGAGCAAGTCCTGGCCGTAGCAGACCACTCCGTGATTCGCCATCAGGATCGCTTCATAGCTCTGGACGAGCGGTTCGAGAGCTTCGGTGAGCTCCGAGGTGCCTGGTGTGCCATAACGTGCGACCGGAATGCAGCCAAGCGAGAGGACCAGTTCGCACAGGATCGCTTTATTCAGCGGCACGCCGGCAGCGGCGTAACCAGTGGCGGCCGGAGGATGCGCGTGGCAGACGGCATTGATGTCGGGCCGGCGGCTGTAAATCAGGAGGTGCATGCCGAGTTCGGAGCTGGGGTTGCGGCGGCCGCTGAGCTTGTGGCCCTGGAGATCGGTGATGACCAGATCGTCGGGCGTCATCATGCCTTTGCTGATGCCGGTGGGCGAGGTGAGAATGCGGCGAGGGTCGAGACGAAGAGAAATATTGCCGTCGGTGGAGGCGACGTAGCCGCGGTCGTGAATCCAGCGGCCGACGGCGCAGATATCTCGCCGGTGTTCGTCCTCAGTCTTCAGGGCGCCCGGCGATATTGATTCAGGATACAGATTCGCCTCCACCGCACGTGCATTCTTCGAAAGAACTATGCGTAGATTCCGCGCAATTTCAGGGCGCGAGCCACGCGGTCGATCGCCACAATGTATGCGGCGATACGATTATTCACGCCGTGGGTTTCGGCGTAAAGCACAACTTGATCGAAACTTTGATCCATCACATCCTGCAGCCGTTCGTTAACCTCGTTTTCGCGCCAGAAGAAGCCCTGGCGGTCCTGCACCCATTCGAAATAGCTGACGGTGACGCCTCCGGCATTACCGAGAATGTCGGGAATGACGAAAATTCCCTTGTTCTCGATGATCGAGTCGGCGTGGGACGTGGTGGGACCGTTGGCGCCTTCACAGAGAATTTTGCAATCCACTCGATGAGCGTTCTTCGTGGTGATCTGATTTTCGGTGGCCGCGGGAACGAGGATCTCGCAGGGATGGAAGAGGATTTCCTGCGCGGTCATCTTCTGTCCGCCGCCTGGAAAATCTGGTAGCGGCTTTCGCCGGGTGTAGACCCATTCGATCAGTTTGGGGACGTCGAAACCGTTTTCGTTGTAGAGTCCCCCGTGAATATCCGCGACGCCGATTATTTTGTAGCCCGCTTTGTGCATCAGGTCGGCCGCCTGGGAACCGACGTTGCCAAAGCCCTGGATGATCACGCGACAGCCCTGGCGTTTGATGCCGAGTTTTTGAATGGCCTTGTCGCAGCACATCATCAAGCCGCGTCCGGTAGCTTCGGTGCGCCCCTGTGAGCCTCCGAGCTCGAGCGGCTTGCCGGTGACCACGGCTGTGGTGGCCTGACGGACGTGCATCGAGTAGGTGTCCATCACCCAGGCCATGGTTTGAGCGTTGGTGCCGATGTCTGGTGCGGGAACGTCGCGCTCGGGGCCAAACCACTCACTCAGTTCAGCGGTGTAGCGGCGGGTGATGCGCTCGACCTCGGTTTTCGAAAGCTTGCTCGGATCGCAGATGACGCCGCCCTTCGCGCCGCCGAATGGGATGTTCACGACCGCACACTTCCACGTCATCCAAGCGGCGAGGGCGCGGACTTCGTCGAGGCTCACGTTAGGAGCGAAGCGGATGCCGCCTTTGCCCGGGCCTCGGATCGTGGAGTGGAGAACGCGGTACCCGGTGAAGACTTCGAGTTTGCCGTTATCAAGTGGGACGGGGATATAGACCGTAATTTCCTTGCTCGGATATTTCAGATAACGGTAGAGGCCATCTTCCAAATTCAGTTTCTGCGCGGCAATTTCAAAACGCGCTTCCGCAGACTGATAAACGTTTAATTCATCCTGCGCAGCCGCAGACATGACACCTCCTGACAAATCCTAGAAAACACGAACCAAACCATTGGCAGCCCGGCGCTGCCACGAGCACTCATATCAGTTCCGCGAAAATGGCTTACGGAGAGCGCGGGCAAGTATACGAACAGGGGGAACGCCGCGCAACAAAAGGCTTTCTAAAAATTGATCTTCGGAGTGATACAAAACGGGACATTGATTAGCCGCGGGCACTTGGCTTGACGAATTCGCGAAGGAGGAGATCTGCCAGCCGTGCCGTATCGTGGCGGATCTTGCCGTGCTGCTGCAACAAATCAGCGCTGATGTAGCGCAAACCCAAGCACTTCAATTCGACGAACGAGGGTTGGACGAGTTCGGCGCCCTGCGCGCTATAGCGACGCAACATCTGAGGAGATGCCGGCGTGCGGTTGATCACGGCGCAATCGAAGAGGCGGGGACGGGTGTGCTCGTAAATCGCATTCACGTGGTCCGCAACAGAATAATGCTGGGTCTCGCCCGGCTGCGTCATTAAATTCGCGATGTAGACGCACTTCGCGCGCGAATGCGCAATAACTTCAGCAACATCGTCAACTAGTAGATTCGGAATGATGCTGGTGTACAACGAGCCGGGGCCGACGAGAATCAAGTCGGCGGCGCGAAGTGCATCGAGGACTTCGGGGATGGGGCGCACTCGACGAGGCACGAGCCGCACGCGGCGAATGCGCTTCTTGGAGCGAGAGATATTCGTTTCGCCGGCAACGATCGAACCGTCCTCGAGATCTGCCTCGAGAGTCACATTCTGCGCCGTTGACGGGAAAATGCGTCCACGGATGGCGAGCACTTGAGAGGACACGCGAACCGCTTCAGAAAAATCTCCGGTTACGTTCGTGAGAGCGGTTACGAACAGGTTTCCGAAACTGTGACCTGCGAGCCCCCGACCTGCAGGAAAGCGGTATTGAAAAAGCTTGCTGAGCAGGTGTTCGTCCTTTGAGAGAGCCACCATGCAGTTGCGGATATCGCCGGGGGGAAGAACACTGTAATCGCGACGGAGTCGTCCGGAACTGCCGCCATCGTCGGTGACGGTAACGACCGCGGCGAGATCGGCAATGGGCCTGCGAACGCGTTCTTTTTTGGGCCCGGCGACAAATTCCTTGAGCCCACGAAGAACGGTGGAAAGCCCTGTGCCGCCGCCGAGAGCAACAATGCGGACGGGCCGGGAACGGGGGTGCAGACGAGTTTTCACGAAGAAAAGTTGTAACTAGGCGCCCGAACCATCGCGCTCAGGGTAGAGCAGTTCCGTAAAGCGAGGATCTTCCTGTAAGAACGCGAAGTCTTCATCGTTGCGAGCGTGGTAGCGATTCTCCGGGCGAAGCTGAATCGCGATTTTCAAATTCTGCATGGCCGAATCCGCTTCACCGGTGAGGCAGTCCAGGGCCGCCATCGCGTACACAATGTGATCAGCCTTCGGAGCTGATTTGCGGGCACGATCTAAGTGCTCGCGAGCCTCGTCCCAGCGTCCCAAATTCATCAAGGCGACACCTTGTGTGTAGTGGTCCTCGGCAGACTTCGGTGCTGGCGCGGGCAAACGGGATATGCGCTGGTCGCAAATTCGGACGTGGACCTGCGCGCGGTCGCGTAGCTCTCTGCTGGGGCCTTCCAGGGCGCGCTCCAGCGACTGTTTGGCGCGATGAAACTTCTGCTGCTGAAAGTACTTAAGGGCCTCTTCGTAGAACTTGAGCTGCACCTGCTTGGCGGCAGCGTCCGGGTCCGGAGGCATGGCTTTCGCCTTCGAAGAAACCTTCAAAGTCTTTGTTTTCAGAAGCTTCTGGCTACTCCGTGAGGACTGGCTGGTGCGAACTGCACGATGCTTCAATTGAACGCTCCGATTACCGTCGGAGGAAACATAGCAAAGTCGGGCGGTTGCGTCAATGCGGCCCTCACGGTAGTCAGCGAGTCCCATTTCGGTGATTTCGGACGCGGAATGTCATTCGGCGAGCGAATTCGTGGTAACTGGCAGTGCTGAGGAGAGTTGTCAATTGCGAAGCACGGGCAAGAGGGCGCGTTGGCGGTGGTGCGAGGCTATGCTATAAGTAGCGTCGGCTGCAAAACTGAGGAAATTGTGCCGTTTATTAATTTTCCCGCTCGCGAAATCAACTGCAAGCTCGTCTACTACGGCCCCGGCCTCGGCGGGAAGACCGCGAATCTTCAATGGATCTACGACCACACCGGATCGAATCAAAAGGGAAAGATGGTTTCGCTCGCGACGGAGACGGACCGCACGCTCTTTTTCGATTTTCTTCCGCTCGACCTTGGCACCGTGCGCGGTTTTAGAACGCGGTTCCATTTGTATACTGTTCCGGGACAGGTTTTCTACGAGGCGAGCCGCCGGCTGATTTTAAAGGGCGCGGATGGAGTGGTGTTTGTGGCGGATTCGCAGGAAGAGCGGCTGGACGCGAACCTGGAAACGCTCGAAAACCTGCGCGAACATTTGAAGGATCACAACCTGAATTTCGATACGATTCCTTACGTTCTGCAGCTCAACAAACGCGATCTGCCCAACATCCTGCCGGTCGACGAATTGCGGAAGCAGCTCAGCGTGAAAGGCGAACCTTCACTGGAAGCGGTTGCTGTGACGGGACAGGGCGTGTTCGATACGTTGAAAGAAGTGGCGAAGCTGGTGCTGGCTGAATTGAAGAAGAACGCTTAACCGCTTGTCATTTCCTCCGCGAAACAAACCTCCCGGAAAGTTCACTTCCCTTTCCGTGAAACGCTCGACCAATTGCCGCAATACCTCCGAACGGTACATCAGGCGCTGAACCCGTCTGTCCGCTCAACACGAATGTCGCGGTTAATACCGCGGTCTACAAACCCCGACGCCTGAATTCAACCCGTCGAACTCCGCGCTGAGATGATTCGATAGGGCTACGCGAGGGCGACGCCGCCGCGGAAGCTGGCTACGGCTTTTGCTTCGTCGGTGTAGGTGGGAATTGACTGGATGAGGCGAGTGAGTTCGAGAACCTCGCGGACATGGCCGGTGGGGTTGAGGAGTTTCAAGCTGCCGGCGTTACGTTCCAGCGTGACGAAAGAGCGGACGAGGGTGCTGATACCGGAGCTATCGACTTGCAGGACACCAGCAAGATTCACGAGCACGTCGCAGGGGGCGGTTTCGGCCAGACGGCGCAATTCGGCGCCTAGTGAATCGTTGCTGACGCCGATCGTGATGCGACCCTGTAGATCGAGAATGGTAACGTTCCCGGACTTTCGCGCCGCGATTTGCAGGCCCATGTTCGCCTCCCTGGCGTCCGGGAAGATGCTGGCCGCCGAGTGCGCATTATAACCCCGCAACTGCTTGAGCACGCAAGCTATCGCGGACTGAACGGTAGCAAGAATTCAAAATCGCTGCAGACAAAAAAAGGAGGTGAAAGCCGGGTGGCGTTTCACCTCCCAGGGTGGGTGGGGTTTATTGCCGGATCGCTATTTGGGTGGTACTTCCGCGTCTGGCGATCCAGCAACCCGGCACAAGGCCGGAGTCCACAGATTGAATCCCAAATACCACACGCGGAGAAATGGTGTCAACGCTAATCGTGAGAGGTTGGAGACGGCAACGCTCCCGGGCGAAGCTCGGCTTGTGTGATAGCGCGGCGCTGGTCGAGCGTGTCGCGAATTTTTCGCGCCAGGTTGCGTGGCGAGTAGGGCTTTTGGAGCATCGGAAGACCTTGCTGCTGGGCGATTTGGAGTGCGGCGATATCGGCGCTGTACCCGGTGGCAAAAATAGTGGGCACACCGGGTTTGATCTCGCAAATGCGAGCGTAGACGTGGGGGCCGCTAAATTTGGGAAGGACGACATCCAGGACAAGAAGATCGATTTGATCTTGCCTGGATACGAATTCATGCAGCGCCTGCTCGCCATCGGCAGCGAGAATCACCGTGTAACCGAGATTGGTGAGAGTTTCAAAAGCAAGCTCGCGCAGAGCGGCATGATCTTCTGCAATGAGAATTGTTTCGAGACCGCCGCGGACAGGCTGTGTGTCTTCAGTGGGCTCGACGGATTTGGTCGCGAGGGGAGTGGCCGGGAGGTAGGTGCGGAACGTGGTGCCGATCCCCGGTTCGCTGTAGACGTGAGTAAACCCGCCGTGTTGCCGCACGATTCCATAGACCGTGGCCAGTCCGAGGCCGGTCCCCTTTCCCAATTCCTTGGTGGTGAAGAACGGCTCAAAGATGCGGTCGAGCGTGGCTGCGTCCATGCCGGTTCCTGTGTCGGTAACGGACAACATGACGTAGTCGCCCGGACGCGCGAATGGTTGATGGGCGCAATATTCCGCGTCGAATGCGGAGTTGCACGTTTCGATGATCAACGAGCCGCCGTCGGGCATGGCATCGCGAGCATTAATGCATAGATTCATCAGGACTTGCTCAACTTGCGTGGGATCGGCGCGAACGAGCGATAAGGCCGGAGCCAGCGTGGTTCTTATTTCAATATTGCTGCCGATGACTTTCTCCAGGAGATTGAGCGTTTCGGTGACGCTTTGATTCAAATCGATGTTGCGCGGCTCGAGAATCTGGCGGCGGGCGAAGGCAAGCAACTGCCGCGTGAGCGCGGCGGCGCGTTCGGCCTGTTGGTGTATTTTCTGAAAATGACGGCGAAGGCGTGCGCCTTCCTCTGTTTCTTCAATGCCGATATCGGACCAGCCCATAATCGCGCCAATCATGTTGTTGAAGTCGTGGGCAATCCCGCCGGCAAGCTGACCGATCGCTTCGAACTTCTGTGCCTGCATGAGCTGCTTTTCGAGGGCGAGACGATCAGTAATGTCTTCCACGATGACCTCGGCACATTCGCTATTATGCGCCTGGTCGACGACGCGGCGCCCGCTGAGCCGGACGTTGATGACATTCCCGTCTTTGCGTTTCCATTCAACGATCGCATCCACTCGCCCGCTGGCCGTGTATTTCTCGCTAAGCTTGGCGCGCACGGTACGGTCGCGATAAAGGGCAGCGGTATTGCCGATCGCAAGGATTTCCTCGGCGGAGCCGTACCCAAGCATTCTGACAAAAGCCGGGTTCACGGCGAGGGGTTCACCGTCTTCGGTAACCCAGAGCATTCCGTACGTTGCGTTGTGAACCAGTCCTCGAAAGCGGGACTCGCTAGCGCGTAGAGCCTCAAGCGCTCGGGATTCGGCATCGCGCAATGCCTTTTCTTCCCGCGCCCGCAGGAGTGCCGCGGGAAGGCGCGCCAGTTGGTCTTTCAGAACGTAGTCGGTAATGCCCTGCTTGATGCATTCGACTGCCAGCCGATCGCCCAGGGTGCCGGTGACAAGAATCAGCGGAATATTGAGGCCGCGTTGCTTGATTTCGGCTAACGCGTCCATTCCAGTCCACCCGGGCAGCCGGTAGTCAGCGATAATGACGTCAAAGGGTTCGCCGAGCAATTTCTGGACGAATACTTCGCGTGTGGCGACCGTGTCGACGTGAAATTGAAGGCCGGACTTCTTCAGCTCGTTAAGACATAGTTCGATGTCGTCAGGCTCGTGCTCCACCTGTAGGAGACGGAGCGGCGACTCTGCGCGAACACTCTCTATCTCTGATGGACCGCTGGACATCGAGTTGAAACTCCTAGGTATCTAAGAAAGCAGCCACGGGCGGCTTGCTGTTTACGAGCAACCAGTACATCCCGAGTTGCTTTACGACGTCTTGAAATTCGATAAAATTCACGGGTTTCTGGATGTAGCTGTTCACGCCGAGCTTGTAGCTGACCACCATGTCTCGCTCCTCCTTCGAAGACGTAAGGAGAATCACCGGAATCGCTTTCGTTCGCGTGTCGCTCTTTATCTCTCGAAGGACGCCAAGTCCGTCGATCTTGGGCAACTTCAGGTCGAGCAAGATGAGGCGAGGAGGCATGTCGAAATTTCGGGCGGAAAAGGCACCGCGGCAGAAAAGGTACTCGAGTGCCTCGGCACCGTCCTGCACATGCCGGACGCGATTGATCAGCTTGCTCTTTTCGAGGGCATGAATTGTCAGTTCCGCATCTGCCGGATTGTCTTCGACCAGCAATATTTCAATCGCCTCAGGCATGGTGATTCGCCTCCACTGGCTCTGGTATCGGAGTGCTGACGGGCCGGGCGCAAAGCGAGAAGAAGAACGTGGCACCGTGCTCGACTTCTGAATCGGCCCAAACCTCGCCTCCGTGCCTATGAATAATCCGCTGCACGGTGGCCAAGCCCACTCCGGTTCCTTCAAAGTCTTCTTGACGGTGAAGGCGCTGAAAGACTCCAAACAGTTTATCGGCATACTTGGGGTCGAACCCCACTCCATTGTCGCGAACAAAGATAGTGACGACTCCGGCGACATCGTGTGTACCAATCTCGATCACCGCGGGTTGGCAGTCGCGGGTAAATTTCAGGGCATTGGCGAGCAAATTATTGAAAACCAATTTCAGGAGGCCGGGGTCGCAATCCACCTCCGGCAGTGGCTCGACCCGCCATTCAATGCTGCGATTTGCGGTCTCCGGTAAATGCGCAAGAACCTCACGAACCAGGTCGTCGAGCCTGGTTCTTTGGCGAACGAGCTCTTTTCTGCCGATTCTTGCGAGATTGAGCAGGTCGTCGACAAGTTGGCCCATTAGAGTGGCGCTGTGGAGTATGCGGTCGAGATAGCGATGTGCTTCGGAGGAGAGTTCTGCCGCGTGTTCTTCCTTGAGGATGCGCGCAAATCCGTCGATGTGGCGGAGTGGCGCGCGGAGGTCGTGGGAGACCGAGTAGCTAAAGGCTTCGAGCTCTCTGTTCAAGGCGGCAAGGTCGGCGTTGGATCTGGCCAAATCCCGGCGATGGAGTTCCAACTCCAATTCAGCCTGTTTGCGTTCGGTTATGTCGGCGACGACTCCCATCAGCCGTGTGGGTTTGCCACCGGGATCCCGATAGACGCGACCCTGGGCAGAAATCCACCGTACCGAGCGATCGCTTGAGCGATTGATGCGGCATTCCGTGGCAAAGCTGCTGCTCTCGAAGGCGTCCTCAAAGCTCGACCGGAAGGCTTCTCGGTCCTCGGGAACGACATGAGCGAGGGCGATTTCTGCTCCCCACACAGGCTGCAGCGAATCGTATCCGAAGATCTGATCGTGACGGAGTGAGCGGAAGGCGCGATCGGTGCCGAGGTCCAGATCCCACACTCCGAGTTGTGCCGCTTCAACGGCCATCTGTAGCCGCTCTTCGCTTGCTTTGAGCGCCTCAGCCACTCGCTTTCGATCGCTAACATCCCGGATGGCGCTCGAGGTCAGTGTGCCTTCTCCGGTCTCAAGCGGGCTCAGGCTGATTTCCGCGGGAAACTCCGTGCCGTCCTTGCGCCGCCCATAGAGCTCGAGGCCCGCGCCCATCTCCCGCGGCCTGGGTGATTGGGAGTATTCGTCACGATGTGCGGAATGTTCTCCATGGAAGTGCTGCGGCACCAGGATTTCAACCCGCTCGCCCAACAACTCCTGGCGCGGGTAACCGAATAGTTTTTCGGTCTGAGCGTTGACGAGCTGGATCCTGCCTGAGTGATCGACGATGACTATGGCATCTGGCGCAGATTCGAGGAGGTTTCGAAACTTCTCCTCTTCCTGCTTTCTGTGCGTAATGTCGCGATTGCTTTCAAGAATCGAGACCGGTTTTCCGGCGGCGTCCACACGCAGAGCCCAGCGGCTGGAAACTGCGACCGTCGAGCCGTCTCGCCGCGTATGTGTCAATTCCCCTTCCCAATAGCCTTTCTCGAATATGTCCGCCTGAATTTCATTCAGAGGCTTCGGAAAAGCCGTATGAAGAAGTTCATGAGTAATTTTCCCGCGGACTTCTTCCTTCTGCCAGCCATACAAGCGCTCCGCCGCACGATTCCAGTAGATGATCTTCTTGTCGAGGCTGCGGACGAAGATCGCGTCATGTGTGAGTTCGAGAAGCTCGGCTTGTTCGCGATAGTTCGATTCGCTGATGCGGAGATTGAGCTCGAGTTCTCGTCGATCATGCACTTCTTTCTCGAGGGCGGCATTTGCATGAATCCACTGGGTTGGGCTGGGAAGATCGAGCGCGCGTGGCATCAGTGTGACCAGGAGGACCGCAGTAACTAGAGACGCGGCAGCAGTGACTGCTTTGAGAGCGCCTGCGAGCCAGTAGTTTGCGTGCCACAGATTCCAGACCTCCATCACATGCGTCCCACCACACGCTACGATGAAAATACCAAAGCAGACGAAGATCCAACTAAAGGGTAAGTCGCGCCGCTTCCGGATAAACCACGCCAGTGTGATCGGAATCGTGAAATAAGCGAGCGCTATCAGCACGTCGGAGCTCACATGCAGCCATACGAGCCTGGAATTCCAGAGGTAGCAGTATCCATGTGGCCGGAAGTCTCCCGAACCGAAGAGCTGCCTCAGAAAATCCACGAGCCCTCCCGCAGTGACACCGGTGGATTAGGTGTCTCAATTGTTGTATCGGCAACTAGGAATCAACAGATGAGCCGAATCGCACCAGGCGAGAGATTTCAGAATGGAACACGTAAGAGACGAATCTAGAGGTCGCGGGCGAATCAGCGGCGAACGGATGTGACGTGCGACAAGGCCCATGACGCGCAAAAACGCTCGTGGTGACTATCGCACAGACCTGTTTTCAGACTAGACGGGATGCCACAGGCTGAGCCGCGAGAAATACATGCGAGTTTGAGACTGCCTCCGCAGCATCACGCTAGAGGTTTGTTACTGGCCCGCCGGCTGCTTCGCGGGATGGTCTGTGAAGTACTGGCCGAGCTCGGAAGTCAGCTGCTGCATTCCGGCGCGCACGTTCTTGTCGAGCGCCTCAACGACGGCGGCGACGTTCTTTCCCGCCACGGGCTCGTCGTGAGAATAGTTGGCGCCCCAAATGGTTGCACCGGCTTTGGGATCAAAGAGCTCGAGGTGAATCGAGAAGCGGGCAAGCAGTTCCGGCTTATCAACTTCGTACATCGATTTCAAATAGGCACGAACGATGTAGTCACCCTTGGCATTCGTGCCTGGGCGGAGTACCGAACGGTACTGTCCAGTGGCGCGCAAGGAGGTAACAAGAAGGTCCTGAACCATGTCGGCAGGAGATTGGGCCCAGCGCTCGAACTCATACGTTCCAAGTTCTACGGGACCGGAACCGTAAACAATTCGATCGTCGCGATATAAGTGCGAGGTGATCGGCCTCGCAACGATCAAGGAGACAGGAAATGGCGAGTCCCCCTGAGTGGCGGGAGCGGCCGGGACATCCAGAACGTAGTACTTCGTGGGGCGCGCACCACCGCATCCAGAGAAAGTTCCTACCAACACAGCAACCAGGACAGCTTGCTTCGCGCGACGCATCAATACTCCTCTCAAGGCTCCTCGCTTTTCCCAGCCCTACTTGGGCGGAGCCTCGCCGGGTTCGTGCGGCTTGGGGCTGGAACTACGAATCAAAGTGTACGGACGTGTCTTGATAGTTTCCGTAAATTCTCGCATGTTGTTGGTGACGGCCCGCAAGTTGTCGATGATCTCGTCGAGGTTTTCCGAATTCGCGGCCATCAAGTTGTTGAGCTGAGTTGTCAGCTCGTTCGCCTGCGTCAGCGTTTGTTTCAACTTGGCGACCGCTGCCTTGATATCAGGGCGGTCTTCGGCGATCACTTCGTCGATGTGACTGATCAGATCATTGGCCTGCGCGGACGTCTTCTTGAAATCATCCATCAGCGGACCGAGCTTGGCGCTCGCGTCATTAATGTGATTCAGCGAAGACCGGATGGCCGGGCGATTCTCGGCGAGCATGCCGTGAATGTTAGACAGGCTGCCGGAAATATTGGCGCGATTCTCGTCGTTCAGAACGTCGTTCACGCGGGCCAGCGTTACTTTCATCTCGACGACGCGGTCGTTCAGATGGCCGATCAGCTCCTGAGCGGAGGGACCGAGCCCGGATAGCATTTCGCCGATGTCCGCAAAGCTCACATATTCTTTCGAGGGCAGCGTGGAACCTGCCGGAGCGTGCGGAGCCTGCGAAGTTCCGGGAAGGATGCCGAGAAAATTTTCACCGAGTGGACTGGTGCTGGCGATCGTCGCCTTGCTGTCCGTTTTTACCGGAACACTGGGATCGATGGCGAAATCAATTTCCATGCGCGTCGGGTCTTTCGAGTCGGGCGCAACTTTCTTGACGCGCCCGATCGGTGGTCCGCCTGCGTAGCGAACTTCGGTGCCGGGAGTCATCCCGCCGGCGTTCTTGAAGTAGGCACGATAGGGAACCAGCCCGCTGGTGAGGCTGCCGGAAAGATACAAAATAGTCGCGATCAGCAAACCTGATGCGACGATTACAAAGAAACCGACGAGTGCCTGTTCTCGCTTCGAGTCCATTGGCTTCCTCAATATCCGACCCGGTGTGCCGGGAAGGCCCCTTCAGGCGCGCGGAGTATAGCACGAGCCCCGCGTCCCCTTCTGTATCAGCGCCGCAGCGGCGGAACCTCTCCCGTCAGCATCTGCAGGTAGTCCAGCTCTGTTGAAATCTCCGGCTCCGGAACGCGATCGAGAAACTGGCGCACGCGAGGTTGCTGGCTTTTTTGCAGCTCCGCGGTGGTCCCGTTGGCGACGATGACGCCTTTATCCAGGAGAATCATACGGTCGGCGATCAGGTAGGCGCTCGCGAGTTCGTGCGTGACGACTACGATCGTGATCCGAAAAGCCTTTTTCAATTTCAAAATCAGCTCGTCGATGCCCGCCGCGATGATCGGGTCAAGGCCGGCGGAGGGCTCGTCGAAGAACAGAATTTCCGGGTCCATTGCCATGGCGCGAGCGATGGCAGCGCGCTTTTTCATTCCTCCGCTCAGCTGCGCGGGCATGTAGTTCTCGAATCCGGAGAGGCCCACCTGGTCGAGCTTCAGCCGTACCATGATTTCGATCGTGGATTCGTCGAGCGGGGTGTGCTCGCGCAGCGGCAGCGCTACGTTCTCGCCGACGGTCATCGAGCCGAACAATGCGCCACCTTGAAACGACATGCCCATTTTTTTAAGCAGTTCATCTCGATCATGGTTATTCAGCGCCGCAAAATTCTTTCCGCGAATCCAGATCTCACCGCCGCTGGGTTTTTCAAGCCCTACAAGCGTTCGCAGCAGCGTGCTCTTGCCTGAGCCCGAGCCGCCCAGGATGACGAGCGTCTCGCCCGCGTTGATGTCGAAACTGATGGTGTGCAGAATTTCGCGCTCGCCGTAATTCACGCGCAAATTTCGCACGGAAATCGCGGCGCCGCCTTCGGCGCGGCTGTCTTGCGGTTTCGAGATGAGATCGGGCTCCATTTTTTAGTCGTGCATCGAGAAATAAAAAATCGCCGTAAAGATAACGTCCACGAGAATGACCATGAAAATCGACTTCACCACCGCCGAGGTGGTCGACCGGCCCACTTGCTCCGACCCCAGCCCCGTGGCAAATCCCTCCTGGCAGCCGACGGCCGTGATCACTATGCCGAACATGATGCTTTTTACCAGACCGGTCAAAATATCGCGTTTGACAAGCGCGTCGAGCGTGGCGATGAGATAGGAGTGCCATGTAAAAGGGCCGCTGGTGACCCCGAACAGGCCTCCGCCTACCACGCCCATGAAATCAGCCCACGTCGTGAGGCACGGTAACATCAGGATCATGGCGAGGAATTTGGGAGCCACGAGGAAGCGAACCGGTTCGAGCGCCATCGTTTCGAGCGCGTCGATTTCCTCGTTGACCTTCATCGTGCCGATTTCCGCAGCGAATGAGGAACCCGACCGGCCAATCACCATGATTGCCGTCATAAGCGGGCCGAGCTCGCGGGTAATCGCGATCGCTACGGCAGCAGCAACAAACTGGAGAGCGCCCAATTTGCGGAGCTGATAGGCGCTCTGCAATGCAAAAATCAAGCCGATGAAGAACGATATGAGGGAAACGATCGGGAGCGCTTCGACGCCGACAGCCATCGCCTGGTGGATTGCGCGGCTTAGCAGTTTTCGAACGCGCTCAGGCTCGACGAACAGGGCCCTCGCGGCGCCTCCGGTAATGCGCGCGAGGCCGCCGACGTACGCCAGTCCGTTGATCGTCGCTGAGCCGACTGATTCTGTAATTGCCATCGGTGAATCCGGACGGGCGGCGGCTGTCTCGAAACTTCCTCGCCGAGAGCGCCCGGAAAGTTATCTCGCGGGAGCGGCCGGTTTGTTACCGCCCTGCAGAGCTTCCTCTTCGTTGTTGTAAACTTCGAACACTTTAATGAGCCGCGTGAGCTCAAGTACCTCTCGCGCGGTACGGCTGAGCCCGAAAAGCGCAAAACTGCTTTTCAGGTCCCGCGAAATCTTTAGACCTTCCACTAGTGAAGCCACTCCCGCGCTATCAATGTATTTCACGTTGAGCATGTTCACGATCACGCGAGGCTTGTGCTGCGTCCGAAGCAAATCGATCAACACCTTGCGCATGTCCGGCGAGTTGTAGAGCGTAATGTCTCCGACCACATCCACAATCGTGGCAATGCCGGATTCACGCGTAGACAGTTCCATTTACAAAGGCCCCCTGCAGGACGTGCAGAGTGTTTTGCCAGAGATTAGGCTCGGATGCAATCACTTTTCGGGCGGAATCGCGTAAAACAGAGGAATTTCAAGGGGTGCCCCGAATCGGGTGGCGAAGGTAAAGCGCTATCAGCCGCGGTCGTCGAGCGGAACGTAGCCTCGTAAGTCGTAACCGAGAAAAACCTGGCGCGGACGGGAAATTTTTTGCTCCGGATCGAGCAACATTTCTTCCCATTGCGCGATCCATCCCGAGGTGCGCGGGATCGCGAATAGGACGGGGAACATCGTTACCGGGAAGCCCATCGACTGGTAGATGAGACCGGTGTAGAAATCCACGTTCGGGTAGAGTCGCCGCGAAACGAAATAATCGTCTTCGAGCGCGATGCGCTCGCATTCCAGCGCAATCTCGATCAGAGGGTTGCGTCCCATCACGTCGAAAACTTCATACGCGATGTGCTTCACGATCCGGGCGCGCGGATCGTAATTCTTGTAAACGCGATGCCCGAAACCCATGAGGAGTTTTTCGCCGGCCTTCACACTCTTGATGTAGGCCGGGACGTTTTTCACGGAGCCGATCTCAAGAAGCATACGGAGCACTTGCTCGTTGGCGCCGCCGTGGAGCGGGCCGTAGAGCGCAGCGGTGGCCGCCGCCGTCGCCGAATACGGATCCACGTGCGAACTGCCCACTCCTCGCATGGCGCTCGATGAGCAGTTCTGTTCGTGGTCGGCGTGGAGAATGAAAAGAATGTCGAGGGCGCGTTCGAGAGTCGGGTTCGGGCGATATTTCAGTTCCGTAGTGCGGAACAGCATGTTCAGAAAATTGCCGCAATAGCTCAGATCGTTGTCGGGATACGCGAACGGCATTCCGAGACTGTGCCGATAAGCGAACGCCGCGAGAGTCGGCATCTTGCCGACAAGGCGATACGTCTGCTTGCGTCGCGAATCCGGATTGAAAATATCCTTTGCGTCGGGATAAAAAGTGGAGAGCGCGGCGACGGTGGAAATCAGCATGCCCATCGGATGGGCGTCGTAGTGAAAGCCGTCGAGAAATTTCTTGATGCTTTCGTGAATGAACGTGTGATGCGTCACATTGTAGGACCAGTCGGCGAGTTGCGATTTCGTCGGCAGTTCGCCGCGAAGCAGGAGGTAGGCCGTCTCAAGATAAGTGCTTTTCTCGGCGAGTTCCTCAATCGAGTAGCCGCGATAACGCAGGATTCCTTTGTCGCCGTCGATGAACGTGATCTTGCTGATGCAGGTCGCCGTATTCGAGTACGACGGGTCGTAGCTCATCATCCCGAAATCGGAGGGATCAATCTTGATCTGGCGGAGGTCGATGGCGCGAATCGTGTCATGCGCGATGGGAATTTCGTATTGCGTGCCATTGCGATTGTCAATCACGGTCAGCGAATCGCGGCGGGCGCTGGCGGGTGCGGCGGTGTTGTTCAAGACTATTCCTGACTTGGTCGGATTCATGGCTCAATCCCTTCACGCCCAAGCGTACGATTCAGCCCGCTCATCGCGAGCCTACGAATCTACACTAAATGTATACCAAATTCCTCTCACCGCGACACTGGAATCGTCCGCACGCTACTAGATGTTAATCGCGATGTCTCCATACGCTTGCGTATGGCATCCTAACTCTCCCTGTTTGCGGCACTTCACACGGTATTTACGGATTTCACTACCGTTGCGCCGCCATTGCTTCCGCCGTAACGCGATGCCGGTATTGGAAGAGTTTGTTCAGCTTCATTCGAACAAGCCAGCCTCCGAGTAAATTGCCGACAATTCCGAACGGCAGTTCGTACTCGATGCGGTCTTCAAGACAACACGAACTCGGACCTTCCGGCGTCATACAGTGTAAGTGGTTCCAGCGGCGGAATGGACCTGAAATTTGGACATCGCGAAATTGGCGTCCCTCAACGTAGTCACGGTGTTCGAATTCCCATCGGACGCGGAATGGGCCGACGCACACTCGCAGCACGCCGCGATCCCCATTGCGGACTCCGGGCGCGCGTTGCACAACTTCCAACGGTTCCCACGGCGGCGTGAGCCGTTCGAGCGCGCCGGGCTCCGCGTGCCAGCGGAAAACTTCATCGGCTGGCGCGTTGATTATCGTTTGAGCGGCAAAGACCCTCGTGCGGCCCACGTTTCTCGACGTAACCTCTCACCTGAAGTTTCCGAGCCGTATTCTGACATGTCTCATGCTCCGGGCGGTTCAGCGCGATTCAGACTTGATCGCTCCGTCAGGGGCGGGTGATACCGGTGATGCCTGCGCATCCTCGTGCTCCGGCGCGACTGCAAGCTCTACCCGATTGCGGCCTAGTTCTTTGGCCCGATAGAGCGCTCCGTCAGCAAGCTGTAACAGAATCTCCGCATCGAACGAATTCGTTCCCTTACTCACGGCTACGCCCAAGCTCGCGGTAATCGTTATCTCACCGGCATTTGTGATGACAGGTTCCGCTTCGACTGCGTGGCGAATCCTCTCCGCAACGCCTACCGCGCCAAGAGAATCCGCTGTCGGGAGCACAATCAGAAATTCTTCGCCACCGTACCGCCCGAGCGTGTCGTACGGACGAATACAATTCTTGAGCCGCTGCGCGGCTTCCGTCAGCACGGCGTCTCCGACGGGGTGGCCGTAGTTGTCGTTCACATATTTGAAATGATCGATGTCCAGCATAATGATCGCAAACGAGCCATTTTCGCGTGTCTGTCGGTACCGTTCGCGACGCAGCGCATCGAGGCTTACCCCGCGATTCGCGATCCCCGTGAGCGCGTCATGGGTGGCCTGGAAGAGCAATTTCTCGCGTGCGGCGATTAAGTTATCTTGCAGTTCGAGTATCCGCTTTCCCACGTGGAGACGCGCGCGCAATTCTTGTGCGTCGAACGGTTTCGTCAGGTAATCGTCCGCACCGGCCTCGAGGCCGCGCACCAGATCCTCTCTTTGGCTGCGAGCCGTGAGCAAAAGGATGTACATGTACGGTCGTGTGGTGTCTTCGCGAACTCGCCGGCAAACCTGGATTCCTTCCATGCCGGGCATCATCCAGTCCAGAACCGCCAATCGCGGCGACTCCCGGCTTTCCAGCAGTCGCAAAGCTTCCAACCCGCCGGTTGCCACAATCGCGTCGTAGCCCCACTTCTTCAGCAACGTTTCGAGCACACGCCGGGAAACCGGATCGTCTTCGGCGACAAGAATTCGTTCTTTCGTTTCCTTTACTTCATTCATCTTACGCTCTCCGAGTGGCTGGGTTGAGCTGCGCCCATGCTTTCTGAAGCTAGTAGCCCGAACTTCGCGGTGAATGCAAACGTGCTGCCCTTTCCCGGCTCGCTCTCGATCGAGATTCGGCCTCCCATTAAGTTGATGAGACTGGTCGAAATCGCGAGGCCCAAACCCGTACCCCCAAACTTGCGTGTCGTTGAACTATCCGCCTGCGTGAAAGCTTCGAAGATCAGAGCCTGCTTCTCGGGCGGTATTCCGATTCCCGAATCGCGCACGCGGAATGTAAGTTCCATGCTTTGCCCGTTTCCCTCGTCGCCCTCTACGTCGACGTCGATTCGGCCCCGCTCGGTAAATTTGATCGCATTGCCGACCAGATTGATCAGCACTTGCCGCAACCTCGCGGGATCGCCGATCAAAATCGGCGGCACGTCCGCCCCCAACCGCCACTCGCACTCCAACCCTTTCTGCCGGGCCCGAAATCGCATGAGTTTTAGCGTTTCGTCCAGATTCTCACGGACCGCAAACTCCACCGGATCGAGGTCCATCTTCCCCGCTTCGATTTTGGAGAAGTCGAGAATGTCGTTCAGCAGCGTCAATAGCGAATCGGCAGAGAACTTCACAAGCTCCAGATATTCGCGTTGGTCGGCGCTCAACTCGGTATCAAGCGCCAGCTCCGTCATACCGATGATCCCGTTCATCGGAGTTCGAATTTCATGGCTCATGTTGGCGACGAATTCGCTCTTCGCCCGGCTGGCAGCTTCGGCTGCGTCCCTTGCGCTGCGCAACTCTTCTTCGGCTCGTTTGCGATCGGTGATGTCACGCGCCGTCATACAGAGAGTTCTTGCTGCGCCTAGGGGCGCGGGAATCGCGCTGACCCGGCCGAGAAACCAGCGCGTTCCGGAACTAAATGGAATCGAATACTCCACGCTCTCTCCGTGCCCGCTTTCCAGCACTCGTCGAAAGATGGGAGGGAACGGACGCGCGGTCTCTTCATTGAGAAATATGGTGACTGGTTGTCCGATCAATTCGTTTTTGGGTCGGACGAGCAAGCTTTCGTTATTCGTCCATATGTTTCTGTATTTGCAATCCGAATCGAATTCAAACACCAGTTCATCGATTGAATGGACAAGCGCCTCCAGGCGCGCTCCCCCTTCCCGAGATTCCTGCTCGGCGCGCTCCCGCTCTGAAATTACGGTCCCGACGGAAAGCCCTGTGAGGGAAACGATCAACATCAGAATTTGCAACAGCGTTAGCCGATGCGAGTCCGCCGAGTAAATTCGAAGCATCAGCATTGCGCCGGAGTTGAGGAGCACGACGGCAAACGTCACCCCTCGCAAGCCCCGCCGTACCGCAATCCAAAGAATGGGCAAAAAAAACAGATAGAACAGGTCGTAACTCTTTACGAGGTTCCATCCAAACACGAGCCACAACGAGAGGAGTATGGTGCAGGCTTGTGCGCAGCTTTCAACACGCCGCGCAAGTTGGGAGCCGCCTGCGGCTTTTACCTTGAGACGCGAGTCGGGCAGTTCGAGGCTCGCGTCCCGCACCCTCCCTCGCCGTTGCAACCACGGCGTGACGTGAATGAGAAGAAACGGCGTCAGGCAAACGAGGGCGACCGCATCACCAACCCACCAATTTAACGCTGCGTGTGGATAGTCGTCCCACCGCAGCGTTTTGCTCCAAGCGGACGCTGCCGCGCCGGCAGCGGCGACACAAAATGAGGACGCCAGCGCGACAGCCACAAACCAGTTCACATCCCGCAGCGAACGGAAGGCGGTGTCTATCCGCAGCACCCGGCGCAGTACGTAAGCCGCTCCCGTGTACCCCACGGCGACTGTCACATTCAGCACCCAAAAGGTGAGGGTAAACGGCGAGATGTGGTAATTGACAACCGAGCCGATCGCGCCTGCGAGGAACAACAGTGGCGCGTAGGAGAGATCGAGCCCGACGAGCAGTGCGAGTGCAAGGCCGACGGGCGGATACCAGGCGCTGATCCCTCCCCACAACTGAAAAAACACCGTCGTGCGGTCCAGGAGCACGAAAAAAAGTACAAATCCGGCGCCGATTCCCAGGCGCCATAAGCTCGACGTCCTGTCGGGTAAAGACACGCCGAGCCCTCGCAGCTCGATCAACTGCGGGCCGACCTTGCGTTTGAACAGTGTTATCAACTGACCACCTTCCGCGATATCGCTTCAAGTTCACGGAGGAGCTTTTCAACTGCGTTCTCGAGCGATTGGAATTGAACTCTCGCCTGGGATAGGTCTCCTGTTCGCGCGGATTGTTCTAGTTCCGACGCACGCCGCGTCACGTCCCTCGCACATAGATTTGCAGCCGCCCCCTTCAGAGAGTGCGCCGTACGTTCCAGCGCAGGACGATCGGCCGCGCGTATCGCGTTCTGAATTTCAGCCATTGTTTTCGGGCATTCGTCCGAAAAGATGCGAACGATTTCGTCGAGAAGTTCCCGGTCGCCCTCGACGCGCTTCAGCGCGGTGTCGATGTCAAACGTGGATGTTTCGGGCACTTTCGCCGCCGGAATTGCCGCCGAAGAAGCGCCAGTCTCGACGTTTCTAAGCCGGTCGATTGCCTCGAAAAGCTCTGCCGTGCGAATCGGCTTGGTCAAATAATCGTCAACCCCGGCGGCCAAACATTTCTCACGATCGCCCTTCATGGCGTGCGCTGTGAGAGCGATGATGGGTATTCGGCCTCCCGTCGCTTTTTCTCGCTCGCGGATCGCCGCCGTTGCCTCGAGCCCGTCCATCTCCGGCATCTGCACGTCCATCAGCACCAGGTCGACTGTTTCTCGTGCGAGTGCCTCCAAAGCCTCGCGCCCGTTTTCGACCACCACAACGGTGTGGCCGTGCTTCTCGAGCAGGCGTTTAGCAAGCGTCCGGTTGACCGCATTGTCCTCAGCAAGTAAGACTTTCATTCCCTGCCTCTCATCGTTTGGCCCCGGCACTGCTTCTTCCTTCCGACCAGGCTCACTCGCGCTCACCGACAGCGCGGTCAAAATAGCGTCGAGAAGTTCGGTGGGTTGGACCGGCTTGGCCACGTAGCCGGCAATCCCTAGCTTGCGGCATCGTTCACGCTCCCCCTGCTGCGCGCCAGAGCTCAGGATCAACACCGGAATCTGACCGAACTGAGTACTCTTGCGGATATTTTCGACCAGCCCGAACCCATCCACATCCGGCATCTGAAGATCGGAAATCACCGCTGCGAACCGCGGTCCTCGTATCGTGGCGCGAGCCAGGACGGCAAGCGCTTCCTCCGCGCTGCCTGCGGTTTCCACGTGCATGCCCCATCTCCCCAATATCTCAACCAGAATCACCAGGTTCGTTTCGTTGTCGTCGACGATAAGAATCGAGGAGTGGGTAAGGATTCTCGGATCTCGCATGTGAGCGGGCGGCTGCCGAACCGCAATCCCGCAGCGAATCGTGAAATGAAACGTACTGCCCAGGCTTGGCTCGCTTTCCAGCCAGAGTTTTCCACCCATCAGATCCACCAGGCGTGTGGTGATCGCCAGCCCGAGCCCGGTTCCGCCATACCGCCGGGTCGTCGAACTGTCCGCCTGTGTAAATGCCCCGAAGACCATTCCTTGTTTTTCTCTTGCGATTCCGATCCCGGTGTCACGCACGCGAAAATGAAGCACGATACTTGTCTCGGTCGACTCTTGTGCCTTTTCAATTTCGACGACCACTTCACCTTGCTCTGTAAACTTCACCGCATTCCCCACCAGATTCACGATCACTTGGCGCAAGCGGCTCATATCGCCGGACAGGTAGTCGGGCACGTCTGGCTCCACGCGCCATGCCAGTTCGAGCCCTTTCTGATGGGCGCGAAATCCCAGCGTCTTCAGGGTTTCTCCGATGGTCTGCCGCAATGGAAAATCGCTTACGTCCAAGTCGAGTTTTCCGGCTTCGATCCTCGAGAAATCAAGTATGTCGTTGATGAGGGTTAATAAAGACGCCGCCGAGGTTTTCACCATGCCAAGATACTCGCGTTGCTCGCTCGTCAATTGCGTGTCGAGCGCCAACTCCGTCATGCCGATGATGCCGTTCATCGGCGTGCGTATTTCGTGGCTCATATTGGCGAGAAATTCGCTCTTGGCCCGGCTCGACGCCTCTGCCGCGTCCTTCGCTCGACGTAGTGCTTCTTCGGCCAGTTTGCGTTCGGTGATGTCGTGGTACAGCAATAAATATCCAGTCAAGCTTTCTCTTGCGCCCAGCGGCACAATGTATACTTCTACTTCGAGCACGCTTCCATCGCTCCGTATGCGCCGGCCCGTAGTGTGGACGGAGTCGCCCCTCAATAGCGCTTGCTCGTTTGATTTCACTTCATCGCTCAAGTCATCCGGCGCGACCAACTGGGCGAATGGCCGTCCAAGAATGTCCTCCGAGCGGTAGCGAAACATTCCTTCGAAAGCGGGATTGCACATCTTCAAACAGAATTTCGGGTCTAGTACAACCACAGCGAGAGGAGTCGTCTCGATCAGCGAATTCAAGAACGTTGTGTGTTCTCCGAGGGTTCGTTCGGCCTGGGTTCGTTCTGCGACTTCCTTGGAAAGCTCCCTCGTCCGCTCCGCCACACGAATTTCCAGAGTCTCACGTGCCCGGCCAAGAGCGGCGTCACGTTCCTGAACCTGTCCGAGCATCTCGTTGAATCGGTCGAACAGAAACCCAATCTCGTCGTCGCTCTTTTTCGCCACTCGAAGTGAATAATCCTTCCCAGTCGAAACGGCGAATGCCGTGCGGGCCAGTTCCAGGATCGGCTCTCCGATGATTCGCTGGAGACGGGCGGCGGAAAAATATACAGCCACAAATGAGAGCAGGATCACCCCGAGAGTGGTCCACGCGAAGTGAACCATTCGGGCTTCGAGTTCTTTTAGATCCGATTTCACATAAATTGTGCCTACCACGTCCTCTTTCAAGTGGATCTGCCGGAACACCACCATGGATCCGGAAACCGTGCGAACTCCTTCCGCAGAAACTGGCGGAGGCGTGAAATCCGAATCGGAACCGCCGCGACTGTATTTCGCGACTACTTCCCCGTCCCGCGAATAGATACACGCCTCAACGATGTGCGGTTGAGCGTCAAGCGAGTTGAGAATTTCCCTGGCAGATTCCGTATCATCGAAGCTGATCGCAGCCGTGCTGTTGGATCCCGTGATTTGCGCCACCATCGCAAGATCTCGTGCCAGGGAAGCTCGGGAGCTTGCGATGTCGTAGATTGCGAATACACTACAAGCCACCAGCACAGCCGTCCCGCACGTGAGAAGGATCACTTGCGTGATTTTTCACCGGATCGAATCGTCACGCCCCAAGTTCATTTCAGCGAACTCCCCGCCAATGAAGGGTTCGAATCGCGCACAATCGTGGCCAGCGCCAGCAGTTTCGAACTAACCTTCAATCCTGCACGTTCCGCCGCATCCGGATTAATGACGAAACGCACCCGGCCATCCTCGATCGTGAACTGTATGGCGCCGCCCGAAGTCGCGAAGCCTTCGCTCTCGCCAACGAGCAGAACCGGCCGCCCGTGCAGGTGCTTAACCAGGTCTGGTATTCGCACGCCGTCAGCTCCCGCGACGAACACAAGCTGGCATCCTTCGAGATCCTGTAACCGGCTCGCGTGGCCCACGCTAATCCGCCGCTCCCCGATAGACTTGCTGAGCAGGGAATCCTCGAGAACTTTGTCGAATGGATCGTGCCCATAGACGCAGACACTGAGAGGTTGTTTGGGATCGCTGAACGCGTTCGGCGGCCAGTCAATAAATTTCGCAAAATTGTAGAGAAACGCTGCTTTCACTTGATATTCGCCTGCTAACTTTGTCTGAGCGGTCGCGATGACTGAATTCAAGATCGCGCACAGAAATACGCTCGCGAAGATCGGCGCAAGATTCACCCGGCAGGCGAAGATTTGCTCAATCGCGGAACTGCATCTCGGGCGGCAATTCAGTATCACGCGTCCAGTCTCCACGTTGTCGGCGCTCACTCTCAGAATCGCCAGCTCACTTTCGCGTAGGCGCTGCGCTTGATCAGGGAAAACCTCGACGCACCGCCCGAATCGATGAACTCGACGTGGTGATCTCGAATCAGGTCTTGTCCCACAAGGGAGATGGACAGCTGCTCGGCCGCCCGCCATGTCAGCTGCGAGTCAAGCCGCGTGTACGCCGGTACGCTCGAAAATTTGAGACGGTCAACGAAGTAGCTGGATACGTCCCACGCAATGCCACGCTGCAAGTCCACGTGTGATCGAAGCTGTGCGGAGTGCGGAGGATTTGTTCCCTCAGTATCAGAAGCTTCCGAAACGTCCTGACTGGCAGCGCTCGTGTGCATGTGAATCTCTTCAAACGCGTACCCCGGGCTGATGGTCCAGCGGCTAGTTGGTTTCCAGTTCGCCGCGATCTCAACCCCATGTGCTTCCCCTTGCATGAGATTTGCGTACGTTAAGGGCATCACAAAGTGCGCGGGTGGCGGGACCGTCTCGAAGAATAAAGCTCCGGGCTCAGTCGTTTGCTGGTTATCGTATGCGTCGTAGTACGCGGCTAAGTCGATCGAGAGATGGTCAACCACCGTGGTTCGATAGCCTGCTTCGTAAGCGAGAAGCCCTTCATTCTTGAAGTGGGGATTTCCCACCAGCGCGACGAGCACCGGAGTGCCCCCCGGCCCTGGCAAACTTCCCAAATTCGCGCGGATTCCGATGTCTGCACTGGCCGGTGTGCGCTCCGCGCGGGAAATCGCTGCCCAGAACATATTGCGTTTATCCGCATCCCATGCCACCCGCGCCGTCGGCAGGACTACGAGCCCTGTATAGTTATCGCGTTCTGCCTTGGTTCCCAGCGTCAGATAGAATCGGTCCGGAACGAGGGTGATTTCGTCCTGCACAAAAAAGCTGAAAATCTGAAAATTGTTCTCGCTCGGATTCAGTGAGATCGTCAAAGATCCTTCGGAGTCCGAAGCCGAAACGCGGTAGCCAGCGCCCCAAACGATGTTGTGCCGGTCTCCCCGGGCGAGATGATTCTGGAAATCAATATCGAGCGTGCTGCGCCCCTCCCTCAAAAAATCATTGCGCTGATACCGGTCGAACGAAACCTGCAACGTGGTATCCGAGCGCGCGGAATAAGTGTGATTCCAGATCGACTGGATAAATCCGCCCGATAAATCCACCGGTAAGACTGTATTCTCCAGTCCCGGGGACGTCACGGAAGGAAGCACCGCCGTTGGATTACCTTCCTGCCCGGCGTACATGTCTCCTTGAAGGGTTAGCGTGTCCTTCGAGGAAAGGGTGCTGTCTGTCCGGAAACCGCCGCGCAGCATGTGCCAGCCATCGTGGCTATCTTGTCCCGTCACGTCCGGGAAATGATCTTGATTTAAATACTTGGTATCGACGCGGTAGTCCGTCTTGCTTCCAAGAGTTCCTCCGTACTGCGCCGTCGAAAACTCCTGATCGATATTCCCGGCACCGACAACGAGCGTTGCCCCCTGCGTTTCACCCGCCTTTTTCGTGATGATATTGATCACCCCATTCACAGCATTCGCGCCCCAGACAGCGCCACCCGGCCCACGAATCACCTCAATTCGTTCAATTTCCTCCAGTGGCATATCGAGCACGTCCCAGAACACCCCGCCAAAGGTCGGAATATAAACGGTCCGCCCATCCACCATCACCAGGAGCTCGTTGCTGAACTCTCCGTTCAAGCCGCGAGCGCTAACCGCCCAGGTGTTCGCGTTGATTTGGGCCACATCTGCACCGGGCACCATGCGCAACAAGTCGGGTATGTTCGTGGCGCCCGAACGCTGAATGTCGTCCTGCGTGATCACAAAGACAGCTGAAGCCGTGCGCGAGAGCTTCTGCTCCGTCTTCGAAACCGAAGTCACCTGCACATTCATCAAATCTTCCAAACTGCGATCCGTGAGATCTTCTGTCTTCTGTTGCGACCACGCGGGAATTGCAAAACACGCGCAAATAGCCACGCTGCGTGCGGTACACGACAAGAGTCGTCGTTTTTTTCGAATCGCATTGGTTCGCCAGTCGGACATTCCTCTCCCATCCACAATTCGGAAATCGCGTGCTTTGGGCCCGATACAGTCCGGCGCCGCTTCGGTCTCCGAAGCGGCTATGGCCTTACCGTGTCGGACGAAATGGCAAATGCTCGGCTGCGGCAAATTCCGAGTCGACCGGAATCGAGCGGCCTCCCGAATGCGCCGCGGCCGCCTCCTTCGCTTTCTGAGGCACCTGAATCGGGATGAGCGCGCCTTCCGCCTCCTTCATGAAAATCAATCTGTCCGCGCCGCTGCAGTCCACCGAAATCATGTCTCCCAGGCGCACCTGCTCGGTCGAAAGCAAATTCGCAATTGGGTACACCAGGCGCCGCTCGATCGCTCGCTTCAAGTGACGCGCGCCATATCTCAGGTCCGTCCCTTCGCGTAGCAGAAATTCCCGCGCGGCTGGCATCACGCGGAACAGGAAACGACCATTTGCCGTCTCGAGCACCCGCTGCTGTACCATCGCCAGCTCGATCTCGAGGATCTGTTCAAGCTGTTCCGCTCGCAGCGGATGGAACACGATCGTCTTGTCGATCCGGTTCATGAACTCCGGTGCGAATTTCCGTTTCGCCGCTTCCGCCGCCGCAAAGTTCACTTTCTCGTCGAGGCGCGGCACAGAGTCGGCTCGGACCGACGGCGCAAATCCCATCCCGCCCGTCATCAGTTCCGTGATCTCGCTTCCGCCCAGGTTCGACGTCAAGAAAATCATCGTCTGCGACAAATTCACCCGCCGGTTATCTCCCAGCGTCAGCGTAGCCTTGTCGAGAATGCCCAGCAGCAACTGCCACAACGCATCCGACGCCTTCTCGATTTCGTCGAACAATAGGAATGAAATCTTGAGTTTTTCCGTGTGATATTGCGCGAGCGCTTCCTGCGTGATCAGCGGATGCGTCTCCCGGTGTCCCAGGTATCCAGGAGGCGACCCGATCAGTTT
>JBARFX010000019.1:0-8975 GCA_049797655.1 Candidatus Acidiferrales bacterium
CGCATGTTGTGCAGGTGCCGCGTGTTGCGCCGGCGCCGCATGCGACCCGCCACCGCCGCCTCCTCCGTGCTTCTGCGCCCTGGCAGGGCCAGGGATGATTACCAAAGCAAGAAATACAAAGAACCACTGAAAAAGCTTCTTATTCGATTGGGCCAGGTTCATCACTGCCTCCTGAAATTGCAGAACTCTTTTTTTCTCCGCGTTACGATCTTGAATTAGCGGCATCCCCGAAATTCAAATCCGAATTGCTTCCGTCGCGCTTGCTGCGCTGGAGGCTGCGGCTGCCGGGCAGTCTCTGGCGCCTTTTCACCCGTGTCCGACGTCGCCGGAGGAATTCAAGGCGATGGCACCTGTCACAAAGTGAGAAGGCAAAGAACTCGATGGATTCCCAAATTTCGCCGGAATCTTGAGCAAACAATAGGGCACTGTAACTGCCGTGTCAACCCCAGTCACGCTACTGTTTCGAGCGGACTGAAAAGTCACTCGAACTGTGCCTCTTGCCGCCCAAGGCTCACAAGTTCCCGGTCAAGGATCCATCACTGTTTTAACATCGTTCCACCAGTCCCAGGAAAACGGCGTGCCCAATTGAGACACCCTCCACAGCGCATTGCGTATTTTTCGGCTGTTTTCCGTCGCCACCCCGAAAGAAAAATTCGAGCTAGCCCGCGCTTGCTCGTAGCGTTATCGAAAATTCCCGCCGGCTCGTCTTTTTCTTGCATCACAGTCTGATTGCCGACTGGTTTCACGCGTTGCCTCGGCCTGTTGCGTCGGCTATCATTTGAAATTACCGATGGCGCAGGTATACCTGGGTGGCGCGCGCTCATGGTACATAAAATGTCCGACGACATCACTCGAGCGCGTAATCGCGACACCGCCGTTCTGAGTACTCTCGTAGCTCTGGGCATCATCGCGCTGCTCGCTGCTGCGGAGTATGTGATTCCACGATGGCTGCACTCCGGTGCGGGCGATAGCGGTTCGTTTTTTTCGTCGAAAGGCTCCACGAACGGGCCATCTGCGACCGCTCCGCCGGCGGCGCCGTCAATAGAGCCTGGAGCGAATGCCGATCCATCGGGCGAGCGACCCGTTGGCCGTGCTGCGAATCCGGAGTTTCCCGCGTTGAAATCGCTTGCGTGCCAGCCGGGTGACTCGCGCTGTTTGGACAGGAAAGCGCATTCAACCGCCCGCAAGCCGTCTGCGACAGGGGCTGAAAAACCAGAAGCAACGGCTCCATCGAGTTCTCAAAATCCCTCCGCCTCGCAAAGCACCACACCAGCGCCGGCGGATCGGCAAGACGCACGCGCCGCCGAAGAGAATTTGCGCGCATCGGAAGATGCCACCGCCCACCTCGTCGCCCTGGAGCGCGAAGATCTTGACCACCTCTCCGACCGCGCTCGCTCGATGATCGCTCGTGTCGAGGCAGCTCAGAAACAGCAGCCTGCATCTGCCTCGCAGCTTCGCGAGGATCTCGCCTTCGCTCAGCAACGACTGCAGAGTGCTCTGAGCCAGGCTGACACGGCGTTGAAGAACGCCGATGTCCTGAGCGCTCAGAAGTACATGAACCAGGCAAAAGCTGAACTCGAGAAACTTGCGAAACTTCTCGCTCGCAGATAAGAGCATCCGCGAACTCGCTCCATCCAAGACAATGCGCGTCGTTCATTAGTTTGCTCGCAGAACCTTGAGCCAGTGCAGAGTGATGGGCTTGGGATCGAGCGCTTCAAGTTCGATCTCGGCGGTTTGGCCCTCCGTGCGTTCGCGCCATCGGTACACTCCCGGTTCGGTTTCTTCGCGCACGTGACCGTTGGCGGGGCGCAGGAAGTCACGCGCGTCATCCAGCGTGGCTGTTTCCCGCGTCGCAGGCCGCGATAGCGCTTCCACGGCGTAGCTCCGCAGCAGCTTCGGCCAGTACGTGTCGAAAAGCGATGACGACGCGAACACGTCGCTCCAAGCAACTTCGCCCCCGAATGCCACGACCACGCCGATAACGTCCCGGCCTTTCGTCGCGCGTTCGAACCGCCTCTGCAACTGCCCGGCAAGTTCTTCGACGGATCTTCCTACGCGCGGCGATTCATAGATCTGTTTGTACGACATTGTGGGAGCGTTCGAAGCGATGACGGCGTCCAAGGTGTTGCGCGAAAGTACTGGCGGGGCGACCGCAGAACCGGCTCTGGCTGACGCGCTCGGAGAGGCGCCGCTCACCGCCGCCCAGACCTCCGTCTGGCTTTGCGCCACTGCAGCTTTTTCCCGGACGCTCGGATGCACCATCGTGCCGGCGGCTTTGAATTTGTCCGAGCCGCCGGTCCAGCGGCCGTGCTCGACGCAAAATACACTCAGTGGCAGCGGCTCCGCACCGATGGGAACGATTCGGTCTTTGCCGATGATGCGGTCCTGTTTTCCGCCGGAAACGACCTCTCCCGCGAGAAGCAAAAGCGGGCGCTTCCCACGATTCACAAGGACCAGTTGATTCACTTGCGCGCTACCGGACGAAATTGCTTCGCCACTTCCGTCTCGAGTACGGCGCAAGTAGCTGCCTTGCTCGGTGACGATCGCGTCGCCCGAGGCGAGTGCTTCATCAAGAGTTGCGAAACCGCTGGTGTCTGCTTGCTGCGAACTGAGCACCGGGAACACCGTCAGGTTTTCGTACGTCACCGGCTCGCCCAGCCGCCAGCCCTGCGCGGATTTTTCATCGCCGCCTGAGGCGGCTCGAACATCCGATTCGAGATTTGTCATCAACAACCCCTCTGCTGCGAAAGCGAGAATGGACAAAGCGAAATACCCGAAAATGATCTTGCTCTTGGGCGCCATCGCATCCCCCCGCTGGCCTCACCTCTACGTTATTGCTTGCCGAGGCCGTCTGTGATGAGAACGAATCAGCGAGAATTCCTTGCAAGAAATCTTACGGACACGATGCGTGAGGACGGGGAGGCTGGCCTGGCGGGAGTCTATAGATGTTCACGGTCTTTCTGCTGCTTTTCGCGCTTCTTCCGGTCTTCTTCTTCCTGGCGCTCGAAGTCGACCATCTCTTCCTCGCTCATTTGGTAGTCCTCGCGGGAGGCGAACATTGCGCCATTCCGCTTATCGCGGGCTGACCGCGAGCCGCTGCGTCGTTTGCGTACGGAAAAATTCATGCTGCGAATCGGGGTTTCGATCGCTCCCGCCTCTACCAGCAAATCGCCGACTTTCTCGAGGAACTCATTCAAATGGTATGGCTTTAGCGAGTAGGGAAGCCCCTCCCGTTCCAGCACCGGCTGGGCCTGCTTGGCTGCCAGAACCGGCACAAGGAAAAGCACGCGGATGCGTTTGGGGCGCGAGGCATCAATTTCCACGTCTGTGGGTGCGTCCGCCTGCCCCTGAGAAAGCTCCTTGAGGGTCGTGAAAATCGGACCGCGGACGTCGGTGAGCGCCACATTCACGATTACCAGGCTCCAGACACCGCTGGCAATTTCGGCCATCGCGTGGGAGGCGAGCGGGACGATCCGTACGTGCCAACCCTCTGAATCAAGGACGTTTTTGAGCGCCCGCTGGCTGACGATATCGTCGTCGATGATCAGGATTCCGACTTCGGCCACGGTAATTACACCTCTACCCGCTCCGATTCTTATCTATCGGCTAATTCGTCGAGTATAAGCCGGGCGATGAGGCCAGGGCTCAGAATGAGTGCGAGGCGTGTCCAGAGGGCATCCTGTCTTTCCGTACAGGCGAAATAAAAGCGAAATATTCCGCTTGACAAAGCGAACAAAAAGCGAATATATTCCCCACCGTGCAGCGAGGCATTCAATGGCCACTTCTCCCATACTTCGTGCCGATCCGAAGGCGCTCCCGCGTCGCCGGACTCGGCCGAATCAGACCAGCCTCACCCTTTTCCCCACAGCCGCTCGCCACGGCACTTGTGAGTCACCTGGCAACGCTTCCGCGCCCACTCCGGTACCAGACCGGAGAACGAAGCCTGCTACGGAACTGGTCGGCATTGCTCGCCTCGCTGCTTCCTCCCCCTGCGCCGATGCTAAGCGCGGGACGGAATATTTCCTTCTGCCGGTTCGCTCGATCCTGAACCACTGCGATTCCGAACGCGTCCCTTTCAGCTGGACCGTGAACCCTTACCGGGGGTGCGAGTTCGGCTGCAAATACTGCTACGCGCGGTACACGCACGAGTACATGGACCTCGACGGCGGTGAATTTGAGTCAAAGATTTACGTGAAACAGAATGCCGGGCCGCTGGCCGAACGCGACCTCGCGAGCGAGAAGATTTGGGGCGAACACATCGCGATCGGCACGGCCACCGATCCGTACCAACCGGCCGAACGTGAATTCGGCGCCACGCGAGCGATCCTCGAGAAAATGGCGGAGCGCGAAGGGTTGAGCCTTTCGATCACCACGAAATCGAACCAGGTGGTCCGCGATATTGACGTGATCAAGAGAATTGCCGCGCGGTCATCCATCACGATTCACATGACGGTGACAACGACGAGGACGCGTCTCGCCCGGCTCCTCGAGCCGCGTGCTCCGCGTCCCGATTTGCGACTGGCGGCGCTAACGCAATTACGCGAGGCTGGGATCAACGCGGGTGTGAACGCGATGCCTGTGCTGCCGGCTCTGACGGATGGCGAAGAGGATCTCGACGCGCTCGCGCGCGCCGCACGCGATGCCGGTGCGCAGTGGATTGCGGCAAGCGTGCTGTTCCTGATGCCGTCGTCGCTCAAGGAATTTCTGCCGTTCATCGATGCAAAATTTCCGAAGCTCGCCAAGCGCTACCGCAAATGGTACGCCCACAATGGCTACGCCCCGGAAGCTTATCGCAAGGAAATCTCAGCGCGCTTCCAGAATCTCCGTCAGAAATACGGCCTGGGCTCGCGTCCAGATAGGCCAAGCGCGGAAAAATCCTGGCGTTCTCCGCAGCTCGCACTCGATTTGAACGCTTCGTCCTGAGTCAGCTTGCGAAGGAGGGCGCCCAGCGCGGCAGCGAGCACATCTGCAATCCTATAACTCTCGCGTCTTGTCAGATCTTTTACGGCTCCGGTGCTTAGGCTGATTCGCTCACGGGATGATGATGCGCGACGCTTCCTGAGTGGCTTCGGTAGGAAGAGGGAATCGCGAGCGAAGAAAACTCAGAAAGGCGCGCGAAAGCGGCCGGCCGTTGGTTTCTTGCTTCCCCACACGCAGCAAGAATACCAGCAACTGGAAAATCTCCGAGTCCTTCAGCGTCGAAATGCCGGCACGAGCCGATTCTTCCTTCTTAAACTCCTGCAAGAATGCCGCGATCTGGCCATAGAGGGCGCGTGCGAGCGGGGCATCGGGCGGCCGCTCGTAATAAATCCCGGTGCCCAGCGTGCGATACGTTTCCGCCAGCGCTTCGAGAGCAGCGAGAGCCGCCGCATCGTTCAGTTCCTTGCTCTCGATCTGAAAGCGGTTGATCGTCCCGCCCAGGCCCGCGACCACCGGCCAGCGCTCGTAGACAAACTCCAGCGGGAATTGAATATCGCGATGCGGAAACTCCTCCTGCGGGATCGGCTTGCGATGCTCCGCTTCATATCGGTGCGCGCTGATTAGGTACGAGCAATCCATCGGGCAATCAATCGTCACCTCGCGCCCCTCACCGCAGCAGACCGCGCAAATCTTCTCGCCTTTCGCGGGACAGAATCGCTTCGGCGGCCGCTTCTCACAGATCGGACAGCTCATCATCCTGGCTTTCTTATTCGACCTCTAAACGGCAAACCAATGGGCCGTCCATGCAAGGAGAAGATAGGAGACTGCCAGAGCAATCGTCGCGACGCAGCAAAGGATCACGCGAAGAGCAAACTTCCCGAAATATTCGATCCATTCGCTGTCATAGAAAGCGTTATCCGGAAGCGATCCGAAGCCAGTGCCCGGCGATTGTCGTTTTCTCTTATTCGGTACCGACAGTAGGACTGCCGCGGATTGCAGCACGAGGGCGGCAACACCCCACAGACGCGATTCTTTCTGAAGATCGTGCATCATCGACGCATACTGGGGAAGCCCGATCCATTTGCTTGCTATCATGCCAGCGGAAAACGAGCGGTCAAGTGCGTATGCGGCAGCTATTACAGCAAGACCGGCCATCCACAAACGCGGCTTGACTCGAGAAAGCCTGAGCACGGCTATTCTTATACATCGGATTGGTCGAGTCAGGACGAGGTTACTACAACGCGCAACCGACCCCCCAGTGAGGTCGCATGCATACATTGAAAGATCCCGAACTCGCGTGGGACGAGAAGTCAATATGCAATTTATTACCGGCTTGCGGTCTGTGGGACGGCGCGCGCTTCGAGCGACGCGATCTCCTGGAGGATCGTATCGACAGTGTGCTCGTCGCCGAATTTCGAATTGATCATTAAATTGTAGAGCGAACGCAAGGGCCACTCTTTGTTGAAGTAGTGCCGGATGAATGCGGCGCGCTCCGTATCCACTTCCTCGACAAGCTGAGCCGCTTCTCTCTCTGATTTTCCAAGCGTCATGATCCGGCGGATCTTCTCTTCGGCAGGCGCGTAAATGAAAACATGGAACGTGTCGGCGCGATTCCGCAAGATGTACGGAGAGCCGCGGCCAACGATCACGGAATTGCCCCGCGAGGCCACATCTTCGATCACCTTGTGCAGTACTGCAACCATCTGATCGGCGTCGAACGAGCGCGATTCGCCTTCGAGCGGCAGCGTGCGTTCGTAGCTGCCTCGCGCATAAACCTTGAACAGCCGGTACAAAAGTGAATCGCACCGCTCGTCGCAGCGCAGCGCCGCTCGATGATCCACCTTCGCGACGCGCGCGATTTCCGCGGTCAGTTCCTCATCCCAGAGCTTCCAGCCCAGGCGCCCGGCAAGACGCTTGGCGATCATGGCTCCGCCGCTGCCATATTCCCGCTCGAGAGTGACGATCCGGACCTGCATTGCCTCGTGCCCCGATCACTAGTGTACTGCGATCGGCCCGCCCGGCTTTACTTTTTTCATCAGGAAGACAAACGGAATCATCGCAAGCACGGCCACACCCAGCATTTTGAAATTGTCGATGTATGCGAGCATCGTCGCTTGCTGCGTCACGAGGTTCGACACCATTCCGTAGGCCCGGTGCGTAGCTTCGTAGCTGCTCGATCCCCGCGAAACGAACAGCCGCGTCATCGCGTTGATCATTGCGTGCATTCTTCCGCTGCCCATGTTCACGTGCCCGGCCAGCACGCTTTGATGATACTGGCTGCGCCGCTCGAGCATTGTGGTGACCAGCGATATTCCCACACTGCCTCCGATGTTTCGCGCGAGGTTGATCAGCCCCGAGGCCGCGTTGTTTTTATCCTTGGGCAAAAATGCATACGCCGCCGTGTTGATTGGCACGAACAGAAATGCGAGGCCCAGCGCCTGGTACGCGCGTGCAGTTGCGGCGGTGCGGAAGTCGATCATCACGTCGAAATTCGTCATATGAAACAGAGACAAGCCGACAGCCGTTAGGCCGAACAAAAGCAGGATTCGAGCGTCGTAGTGGCCGAGTAAATATCCCACCAGTGGCATCGCCAGGATGATGGCGAATCCGCCCGGCATCAGCGCCAGCCCCGCTTGCTGCGCCGTATATCCCATGATCGTCTGCAGAAAAAGAGGAATCAGCACTGTGCTCGAAAGCAATGCAAAGCCGACCATGAACATCAGCAGGTTCCCGACGGCGAACGACCGGTCGCGGAACAGGTGCAGGTCAATGATCGGATCCTTGTGCCTCCACTCCCAGACGATCACTGCGATGAGCGCGACGACCGCGATCGTCGTCATCGCAACGATGAAGTGCGAGCCGAACCAATCATCCCGCTGTCCCTTGTCGAGCACCACTTGGAGCGCGCCGAGCCCAAGCGCAAGAAGCCCTAAGCCGACGTAATCGATTCGGAAACCGGTTTTCCTCTCGCCTTTCATGTACGAAGGATCGGAAATCAGACGATTCGTGAGAAATAGCGAAATAAGTCCAACCGGGATATTGATGAAGAATATCCAGCGCCAAGAGAAATTGTCGGTGATCCACCCGCCGAGAGTCGGGCCGATCGCAGGTGCCAGCACCACTGCCATTCCGTAGACTGCAAACGCCATCCCACGCTGCTTGGGCGAAAACGTGTCCGCCAGAATCGCCTGCTCGCTGGGCTGCAGTCCGCCGCCTCCCACTCCCTGCAGCACGCGGAAGAAAATCAGCGAGCCGAGCGTAGGCGCAAATCCGCAGAGGCATGAACTGATCGTGAAGACCGCGACGCACGACATGTAGAACCGCTTGCGCCCGATCAGCGAGGAGAACCACCCGCTCATCGGCAGCACAATCGCATTGGAAACGAGATACGACGTCAGGATCCACGTGCTTTCGTCCTGCCCGGCAGAAAGGCCGCCCGCAATGTGGGGCAGTGCTACGTTTGCAACGCTCGTATCCAGCACTTCCATGAACGTTGCAAGCGTAACCGTAAGCGCGATAATCCACGGGTTAACTGCGGGCCGCTCGAATTCGCGCGGTGCCAATATGGCCGCGCTGATGCTCACTTCACGTACACCTTCGGTTCAGCGGACATGCCCAGCCGCAGGTAGTGGTCGCTATTTTCACCTCGTTCGAGCACGATCTTCACCGGCACCCGCTGAACCACTTTCACGTAATTGCCGGTTGCGTTCTCGGGAGGCAGCAGACTCGTCCGCGCCCCGCTCGATCCGGCAATGCTGTCAACGTGTCCCTTGTAGTCGCGCCCGTTGGCGTCGATGTGAATCTTCGCTCGCTGCCCGGGCCGCATGTATTTCAACTGCGTCTCTTTGAAATTCGCCGTGATCCATACTGAATCGAGCGGCACGATGGTGAACAATTGTTGCCCAGGTTGAACGTTCATCCCCACTTCCGCGTTCTTCATCACAATACCGTCTACCGGCGCTACGAGCTTGGTGTACTCGAGATTCAACTCGGCCTGCTCGACCAGTGCTCGCTTTCCCGCGACGGTGGCGAGCGCCGCACGCGCGGTTGCCGCC
>JBARFX010000020.1:0-6290 GCA_049797655.1 Candidatus Acidiferrales bacterium
TCCCCCGCATGAATGCGGGGGCTTCCACCGGGAATGCGAAACGGATTTTCTGTCAGCGCGCCCTGGCCGGGCGCAGGGTCAACGGCGAGGCTTGCCGGGCGGCGGCTGTGCCGCCGACGGAGGTGAGACTTCCGGTCCGCCAGAATTCGGCGCGGCACGCAAGTGGTGCGACGCCTAGCGGCGTCTACTTTTTCGGGAGCGCTTCCCGACGGTAACGTCGGGACGCAAAAGGCGCGGAAGCCGCTCCCTCCCCCGCATGAATGCGGGGGCTCCCACCAGCAATGCGAAGCGGATCCTCGCGGCGGATCTTCGCGGCGGATCTTCGCGGCGGATCTTCGTGGCGGATCCTCGCGGCGGATCTTCGCGCGAGGGTTTCGACGCGGTTGAAACCGCGTCCTACAAGGCACGGAAGGGATCAACTTGAAATCGTGAGTCAAAAGAGCCGGCAGGATGCCGGCGCTACAGCGGAAACGACGGTTAGGGATTATTCGGATGAATCCGTGAAATCTTTGGATCCAAGCTTACGCAGGCCTTGCAAAAGCTGTTCCGCGATCGACGTGTCCGCAAACCATTTCAACGCAGCTTCGCGTACTCTGCTTTTGCTTGCTTCAGGATGGGAATGTCGGGGGCAGCGTCTTTCCAGAGGGTGAGGAAATCCTGATAGGCGGCGCGGGCTTTGGCGCGTGCGGCATCTGCCGCGGGGCCTTGTGCGGATTGCGCTTCGAGGGCGAAGGCGCGCGCCAGTTCCAACCGGGCCAGTGCGCCCCAAGAAAAATTTATCACAACTCCACGGTAGTCAACGAACTTCTGAAATTCCGCGGCCGCCCGGTTGCCGTCACGTAGCGCGAGATAGGCTGCGCCGCGCAAATACACCGGCACCAAAGCCACTGTGAAGACCGCGGTGGGCTGGCCAAGGTCTATCGCGCTCGTCTCTTTCAAAAGTTCCACAGCGCGATTCGGGTCATTGTGATCCATCGCAACAGCAGCCCGGACCGAGGGCAGCCAATACCTCTGCACGCGCGTGTCCAGCGGAAATTCCTTGGACAGTTCGGCTGCGAGCTTATCGCTTCCTGCCGTATCGCCTGCCAGCGCCAGGGCAAGTGCCGCCATGGCTTTCACATCGCGGTTGGGGGCCAATTTCAGTGCGGCATGCGCATCGGCGCGCGCCTGGTCCCGGCGGCCCGCTTCCACCTCGCGCAATGCCGATTCCGCCTGGTAGCCCGCGGCTGTCTCTCTGGCGCCATTGTTTTCGGCGTAATCCATCGCCTTGCGCGTGAGCTCTCGCGCGCTTTTAAATTTCCCGAACCACGCCAGTGTGTCTGATCGAGTCGAGAGCAAGAAGTCTTCCGTGCCAGGTTCTCTCATGGAAGCGGAGGCGAGCCGGTCCAGCTCTGTGGCATCGCCCTTCAAAAAAGCCAGCTCGTAGCGGTTCAAGAGCAGATACTCGCCCTCGAGCTTGCGGTCTTCCGCTTGTTTTAACACCGCCTTTGCTTCATCCAGCCTGCTGAGGCTCATGTAGGTGAAGCCCAGGCCGACATAGATGTTTAAATTGTTCGGTTCAATACGCAGCGCTTCGCGGTATTCGTTCAATGCTTTTTCGTAATTTCCCAGGATGAAGGAAATCACTCCCAGGTTCGTGTAAGGCGCAAAGTTTCGTGGGTAGGTCTGCTGCCACTGTTCGAATGTCTGAGCCGTCTTCTCCAGTTCCCCTGTTACAAACTGGTAGTAGTGTGCCTCGATGCTGAAGCGCTCCCGCTCGCTTACTTTTTCCCGCAACTCGTGAGCTTTGCGGGCATATTCCGCGGCCAATCCTGCTTCGTTGAGGTTCTCGTAGCAAACCGCCAGGGCACTGTAGGCATAGGCAAAATTCGGGTCGAGTTCTACGGCACTCTTGTAGAAGGGCAGGGCAGCTGTGCTGCCTTTCGTAGAGCGCGTTTTTTGCCCCAGGCTGAAGGCTTTTAGCGCTTCGAGAGAAGGCGTGGTTGCGTCGGCGAGCGGCGTGGCGTATTCCTGCACGGTGCTGAGCGACTCGCCGAGTTTGCTGCGCAGGTCGACCGCTGCAGCGTCCAAAGCCTTGAGCACCCGTTCCTTTCCGGCGGCTTGCTCCTGCGCTTCCGCTAAGAGGTCTCCGCTCTGGCAATTCACCGCTTTCAAGCCAATCACGTACTGGCTGCCTAGGCTCACAATCGAACCGGTCAGCATTGCCTTGCTGCCCGTGCGCTGGCAAACCTCGCGCGTCACTTCCGGCGTCAAGGGGTTTCCCGCGTGGCGCCCCATTAGCTTCAAGGTTTGATTGATCTTGCTTTCGGAAATTAGCGAGAGGAAAGGGGATTGCTCGAGCTGAACCGAGAGACCCTGCCGCAGCGTGTCGTCGAACACAGCGTCGCCCGTCTTGTTGTCGAAATCCGAAAGAACAATTGTGTCCTTGTTGGTGAGTGCGGGCGTTTTGCGGCTGTAAAGCAGCCAGGAGCTCACGACACCCGCGACAAGAATCACAAGGAAAGCTGACGTCAATGCGCGCCGTGTCTGCCTGGCACGAATTCGCCGTAATTTCTTCGACCGCTGTGGTCGCCCAGCTTCCTCCTTCTTCAAAACCTCGAAGAGGTGCAAGCGCACACCGTGCTTCACCTTTTAGTTCACCGAGATCCCGAAGCGAATCCTTCCAACCGCCGACCTCGCTCAGCACGTCGGCCGTCGCCTTGGAAACCAGAATGTGGCCAGGGTCGCCGCAGTCCATGACTCTCTGGGCGACGTTGATTCCGCCACCGGTGACGTTCAGATTCGCGTTGATGTCCGCAACACGATAGACCGGCCCGGTATGAATTCCCATGCGCAGCTTGATCTCGGGATGCTTGCAGAGCTTTCGGCTCAACTCCAAAGCGCACCGAACGGGGGCTTCCGGATCGCGAAAGAAGACCAGCGCCATGCCGTCACCAGTTGGCAGCCGAATGAGTTGATCTTCAGCCGAAGCACGAGCAAATTCAGGCGTGTCGCGCACCGATATGATCAATGCTTCGAGCGACCGGTGTTGCTGGGCGGTCGGCAAAGTGGAGTAAGCAACAATGTCCATAAACAGCACGTGCGCGATTTGCGAGGATTGGGAAGAATGACGTTCCGGGGCGATCATCAAGGTTTGCTTCCGATGGTGCTACGCAGCCTGCGGCATGTTAGGTCCCTCATTGCTCTCCAGTCAACGCGGGAACGCAAAGCTTGGGGGCGTCGCTGGCGATAAATCGTCTTAAGACTCAGAACCCATCCTCGCGGTTCTAATTTAGTTCGCCGGCACCAGTACGGGAGCGCCTTTGTCCTTGACCAGGAACACTACAAATTTCGCCGGCTTGGTTTGGCTTGCATTCCGCCCGACGACGTGAATATCAGAGGGACCTTCGTAGAAGGTCTCGCCAGGCGTCAGGGTCACTTCCTTTCCTCCCCGCACCTGCATCACGATCGTGCCCTCGAGCACATAGACAAACGCATGTGCGTTGTGGCGATGGATTGGGTCGGAGGCGCCCGGCGGATACTCCACTGTGATCATCAGACCTTCCTTACCGGGAAAGTCCGTGAGGTCTTTCGAGAAGAGCGGCGTCACCTTCGCCTCTTTGGGTCCCAACGTGATGGGCATCAGACAGACCAGCGCTAAAACTAGTTTTGTAATCGTCATAAACAAACCTCGCAAACAAACCTGGCTAAGTTTTGTTCCGTTGTGTGCTTGCGCTTCGAGTCAAGCGTAGCGGCCCACGGAATACTGTTCGGCATGCAGTCAATCCTCAGCGTGCTGGCCTTCCCGCCGGCCCGCGCGATTCGTGCCATGCACCGCTGAGGCCGGTTCCGGGAAACCGGCCTCACTGGGTAGTTCCGCTAGTGGGTAGCCGCCACCGCTTTCGCTCCGGGCTGTTTGAGCCAGTCCGCGAAACGCGTTTGGCCGAGTTGCGCGCCGTCGTCGGGAATAAGTGTCCGCTCGCTGACCTCCACGCCGTAGTAGCGCGCGTGCGGATCAGCAACAACCTCGCGCGGATCCTTCCATGCGGCTAGAGCTTGCCGGACGAGTTCGTCGAGTCGAAACTTTTCGGGGCCGCCTACCTCAACCGTGCCATTCACAGGCGCGCCCATCGCGACCTTTCCGACCGCACTGGCGACATCGTCGGCAGCCATCGGCTGGAAAAGCACATGTGGCAAACGCACCTTGCCGCCGTCGGTGGAAATGTCGGCGATGCCCTTGATGAATTCGAAGAACTGCGTCGCGTGCACAATTGAGTAGGGGATTGAGGAACCCTCGATCAAATTCTCCTGAGCGAGTTTTGCTCGGAAGTATCCGCTCGTGAGCATGCGGTCAGTCCCTACCACTGACAACGCAACGTGATGTCTCACGCCTGCGGCCGTTTCATGGCTGAGGAGGTTGCGGGTTGATGACTCGAAGAACTTCATCACAGCCGCGTCTTCCCACGAGGGAGAGTTCGACACATCAACGACCACCGACGCACCCTTGAGCGCTTCGGCCAGTCCCTCGCCTGTAACGCTGTTGACACCGGAATTCGGCGATGCCGCTACCGCCTCGTGCCCTTGCTCGCGCAACTTGGGAACGAGCCTTGACCCGATGAGTCCACTGCCGCCGATCACTACGATTTTCATAATTTTCACCTCTGTTTCGACTGAGGCATTTCAAAATCTGCCTGTCGTACTCCGTTACTGTAAGAATTCGAACGGACGCGGTCATCAGGTGAATCCTTGATCTTTCAAGTTGAAATCCTGTAGGCAGTCCGGGCAGGGCCTATCCTCACGACGAGCCAGGTTGCGTAACTGTTGATAACAGGCGTGGCTGTTGAAAAACTCGCCCACTGGCGGGAGTTCTCAGGTGGAGTGATTTTCCTGTGGTGTTTCGTGCTTTCTTTTTTTATCTCAGATCGGCACCGTGGCTGATTCTAGAGATCTCGATCTTAGGAAGCGAGCCAGTCGTTTCAGGTTCTGCGCTGTAGCCGCGAGAAAGAACTGTTCGCGAACATGCTTGATTCTCCGCAAGCGCACCCTTCGCAGTCCGATCTGGTTCTTCAACTCCGCAAAGAGTGCTTCTACTTTCCGGCGTTGGCGTTGCGCTGCCGCGAAAGCCGGAATGGTCGCCCGCTCTCGTGCCCGTTGTCGCGCCGCTTCGTGAACATGGATCGCAATTTGCCGATAGTGTCCGGTGGTGCATTGCGTTTTTTGCGGGCAGTCGCGACAGCGCTTCCACGTGGCCCGATAGATATGGTTGCGGTTGCGCGGATTCACCCCGAGGTACGTGAGTCGCTTTCCTTCAGGACATTGATAGCTGTTCGTCTCGGCAACGTAGGTGAACTTCTCGATCCCGTACAAGTTGGTTTTGGGAGCAGGACTTTCTTTCACGCGAATATAGGGAGTGATGCCTCGCTCCTCAAACCAGGCCAAAAGCTCACCGTTCCCATAGGTCGTGTCGGCGGCAACCGACTGTGGGAAGCGCCCGCGTCTTTCCGCGGACCGCGTGATCATCTCGCGAGCCGCCGCACTTTCCTGACTCAACCGAGCTGCCGTCGCTTGCACGCCCAGAATCACACAGCTGCGGTTGTCGATCAGGTAGTTGTTGAAGTACCCCAGTTCCGCAGGACGATCGCCCTTGGTCGAATAGGTTGAATCCGGATCCGTCGTCGATACCTGATCTTGTTGGGGGGCCGGCTCTTCGACAGGGTTCTCTTGCTCAAGGTCCGCTAAGTACTCTCGCACCGTTCGTTTCACGTGAGCGGCTTCCGGCAGTTGCTCCCGCGGAATGCGGCTCAATCGGCTGGCGTTCGCTGGAATAAAGCTGCCATCCACGGACAGGTGCTCACCCTCTACGAATCCGGCTTCCATGCAACGATCCACGATGTGCTCAAAGAGCTGCTGAAAAAGGTTCGACTCCTGAAAGCGTCCATGACGGTTCTTGGAAAACGTGGAGTGATGAGGAATCTCTTGATCGAAGCTGAGTCCGGTAAACCAGCGCCAGGCCAGATGCATTTGCAGTTCTTCGACCAGCTTGCGCTCGCTGGTAACACCATAGAGATAGCCGATCAGCAGGATGCGCAACAGGAGTTCCGGATCGATCGAGGGTCTGCCCGTATCGCTGTAGGAGTCCTTCAACTTCTCACGAACGAAATCGAAGCTGACGTGCCGGTCAATGAGACGGAGTAAGTGGTTTTCAGGAACCTGATCTTCGATGCGAAAGTAGTAGAACAGCGACTCGGAACGGGAGTGTTGTCCCATCATAATCAGCAAGCCTCCGTGAATGGTGATGAAAAAGAGCATCG
>JBARFX010000021.1:0-58799 GCA_049797655.1 Candidatus Acidiferrales bacterium
TGACGCGGCCGTCGCCACGAACGCGGTGATGGGCGTAGTTGAGCCGATGATGAAGGGAATCGGCGGCGATCTCTTTGCGATCGTCTACGAAGCAAAAACCGGGAAACTGTACGGATTGAACGCAAGCGGCTGGGCGCCTGCTAAACTTTCGATTGAATTTCTGAAGGCGAAAGGCATTACCGGAGAAATTCCGGAACGCGGAATTCATTCGGTGACAGTGCCGGGCACGGTGGACGGCTGGTCGCGCCTTCTTTCGCGATTCGGGACGATGAATTTTGCCGAGTTGCTGGTCCCCGCGATTCACTACGCGCGTGCCGGATTTCCGGTTCCCGAGTGGGACGCACTGTACTGGAGCGACGCGGAAAACGGTTTGAAGGAAAATCGGAATACCGCTGCGACGTTTCTGATGGACGGGAAGGCGCCTCGGCTGGGCGAGGTGTTTCGCAATCCGGATTTAGGAAATTCCCTCGAACTGATCGCCGCGGGCGGAAGCAATGCGTTTTACAAAGGTGAGATTGCGAAGCGGATTCTCTCGACGTCGTCGAAATTGGGCGGAACGATGACTGCGGAAGATCTGGCGGATTATGCGGGTGAGTGGGCGGAGCCGATCTCGACGACGTATCGCGGCTGGACGGTGTACGAGATTCCCCCGAACGGGCAGGGAATTGCCGCGCTGATGATGCTGAACATCATGGAAACGTTTCCGCTGGGACAGTTCGGGCACAACTCGGCAGACGCGCTGCACGCGATGATTGAGGCCAAGAAACTGGCGTACGCCGACATGCATCACTTTGTAGCGGACCAGAAATTCAGCAAGGTGCCGGTGGAAGGAATGTTGGCGAAAGATTACGCCGCGCAACGCGCGAAGCGGATCGACATGGCGAAGGCGAATTGCAGTGTCTCACCGGGCGATCCGGCGTTTTCAACGACTGGCGACACAACGTACCTCACCGTGGTGGACAGAGACGGGAATATGGTGTCGCTAATTCAAAGCAACTACGCGGAATTTGGCTCGGGAATCGTGGCCGACGGGACTGGATTCGTGCTGCAGGATCGCGGCGCGCTGTTTAGTCTCGATCCGGCGTCACCGAACGCCCTGGCGGGGCACAAGCGGCCGCTGCACACGATCATTCCGGGGTTCATGGCGCGCGGGGACGAGCGAATTGCGTTTGGAATTATGGGTGGTTTCAATCAATCGCAGGCACACGCGCAGTTTGTGTCGAACGTGGTTGATTTCGGGATGAACATCCAGGCCGCGCTCGAAGCGGCGCGATTCACCAAGCGCACGTTTGCCGGATGCGACGTCGAGATGGAAGACCGGATTGCAGCCGATGTGCGTAAGACGCTTTCCGCGCGCGGGCACCAAATAAAAGTGAATGGCAACTTTTCGTCAAGCATGGGCGGAGGCCAAGCCGTGCGACGCGATTTCTCGACCGGTGTGAATTTTGGCGGATCCGATCCGCGTAAGGACGGTGCGGCCATACCTCAAGAACCGACGACCCCCAAGTAGCGCGTGCGGCCCCCAATGCGCGATTTCGAGACGCCTCGCCATGTGTCGTAAGTGCCTCTAAATGATTGGCTTTGGTACGAACGTACCATTGTGACCCGTATCACCTACCGTTATACATAGACCGTGGGGTATATCCGCGGGGCTATGCGCTCGCTCCGAAACTACACCTATGGCATTGAAAACTGAGGGGCTTGACGCCGCGCGGAAAATTTCGCCGCGTGGAGCCGAGAAACAGAAAGCCGAAGGTGTGCGAGCGGGCGAAGCAATTCCGCGTACCGTGGAGCATGCGGCATATCTGCATGCGCTGACCGAAAACAATCCGCTGGGAATCGTAGTGCTCGATCTGAATCACCGGATACAGATGTGCAACCCCGCTTTTGAGGCGCTGTTCGGTTATGACCAGGCAGAAATACTTGGAGCGGATCTCGATTCGTTGCTGTCGCCGGGCGACTCAGCCGCGGAAGCGGCGGATTTGAGCCAGCGGGCATCTGGTGGCGCGGTAGTACGCGATAAAGCGAAGCGGATGCGCAGCGACGGTTCGCTGGTGGACGTGCAAATTCTCGGAGTGCCGATTGTGGTTGAGGGGAAACTGATCGGCAGCTTCGGGATGTACGAGGACATCACGAACCGCAGGCTTGCGGAAAAGGCGCAACTGGAAGCGGAAGAGCGCTTCCGCAGCCTATTCGAAAATGCCACCGAAGGAATTTTTCAGACTACGACCGACGGACGCTACCTCAGCGTAAATCCCGCGCTGGCTCGGATGTGCGGGTTCGCGTCACCGGCGGAAATGATCATGAACGTGCAGGATTTGGGCAAAGAGGTGTATGCGGACCCCGCGGCTCGAGAAGAATTCAAGCGCCTGATCGAGAAGCACGGGGCGGTGAAGGATTTCGAGTACGAGGTGCGGCGAAAAGACGGAGCCAGAATCTGGATTTCCGAGAACGCGCACGTGGTGAGGGGGCCCGAGGGCGAGACTCTGTCGTACGAAGGAACAATTGAAGATATCACGGCGCAGAAGAGAGCGGAGCTGGAGCGGCAAGTTACGTTTGAAATCATCCACGCGGTGAACGTGACGGACAACCTGGATGACTTGCTGCGACTGATACACATTGCTCTGAAAAAAGTCCTGTACGCGGAAAATTGTTTCGTCGCGCTGTACGAGCCAGCGACTTCCATGTTCCATTTTCCGTTTTTCGTGGATCAATTCGACGTGGCGCCGCCGCCGCAACGCGTAGGGCGAAGTTGCACAGCGCACGTCTATCGAAGCGGGCAGGCAATGTTGATTCCGCAGAAGACGTTCGACCTCCTGGCTGAGCAAGGCGAGGTGGAACTCGTGGGCACGCCGTCGCCATCCTGGCTCGGCGTTCCGTTGCGGACACCAGCGGCGACCATCGGCGTGCTGGTGGTACAACATTACGAAGACGAGAGCGCGTACACGGCGCGTGACCAGGAATTCCTGGCGTCGGTGGGCGGACAAATCGCGCTGGCAATCGAGCGAAAGCGCTCGGAAGAAAAGGTGCGCGAGAGCGAAGCGCGACTGCGGGTACTGGTAGAGCAGCTGCCGGCGGTATTGTGGACGGTGGACAAGGATTTACGATTCACATCGGCGCTGGGAGCGGGGCTCGCACGCCTGAAACTAAAGCCGAATCAACTTGTGGGCATGTCGCTGCTTGAGTATTTCGAAACCGCGGATCAGACGTTCCTGCCGATTGCCGCGCATCGCCGCGCGGTGGCCGGCGAGCCGATGACTTTTCATGTGGAGTGGAAGAGCGGGTCGTATGCGTGCCATGTGGAACCGCTACGTGATTCAGATGGTCAAGTTTCGGGCGCGATTTGCATGTCGCTGGATATCACGGACCGCAAACAGCTCGAAGAGCAGCTTCGACAAGCTCAAAAAATGGAAGCGGTGGGGCGGCTGGCCGGCGGCATCGCGCACGACTTCAACAATTTGCTTATGGTGATCCAGGGCTACGGTGACCTGCTGGTCGAACGGCTTCCGAGCGGCGACCCATTGCATCGCAACGCCGAGCAGATTCAGATGGCCGCGCAGAGAGCATCGTCATTGACGCGACAATTGCTGGCGTTCAGCCGAAAGCAGATGCTCGCGCCGAAGATTTTGAACGTGCAAAGCGTGGTCGCAGACATGGAGAAAATTCTGCGGCGGCTGATCGGCGAAGATATTCAATTGGAAACGTCGTCGGCACCGGGTTTGGGACTCGTGAAGGCTGACCGGAGCCAAATCGAGCAGGTGATCTTGAATTTGGCGGTGAACGCACGGGACGCAATGCCCCAAGGTGGCCGGCTGACGATCGAAACGGCAAACGTGGAACTCGACGCTTCGTATTCGCACCCGCCGGCGGTTCTGTCGCCGGGCAGATACGTGATGCTGGCTGTGACGGACAATGGTTGCGGCATGGACGCAGAGACGCAAGCGCACGTGTTCGAGCCCTTTTTTACGACGAAAGAGAAGGGCAAGGGAACCGGGCTTGGACTTGCAACTGTTTATGGCGTTGTGAAGCAGAGCGGCGGATACGTCTGGGTGTACAGCGAGCCGGGACGAGGAACGAGTTTCAAAATCTATCTGCCGAGGATCGAAGAAAAAGCGGCGGCTGACGGGCGCGACGGCAAGAGCGGCACACGCACTCCACAACGCGGTACCGAGACAATTCTCCTGGTGGAAGACGAAAAAGGCGTTCGAGAACTGGCCCGGGAATATCTTACTTCGAGCGGATATACGGTGATCGAAGCGGAAGATGGACACACGGCACTCGAGCTGGCAGCCATGCACGTGGGCCCCATTCATCTGCTGCTCACTGACGTGGTAATGCCGGGAATCAGCGGTAGAGAACTCGCTGAGCGCGTGGGGCAGATTCGGTCCGGGATCAAGATCCTATATATGTCTGGGTATACCGATCAGGCAGTCGTTCGCCACGGGATTCTCGAGAACGACGCAGTGTTGCTGCAAAAGCCTTTCACGTTGATTACGCTCGCTGGGAAGCTGCGCGAGATACTTTCCGGCGCCGCCATCCAATAAACGTAAATCCAAGGCCAAGCAGGATAAGCGCGTTGTGCGCGTATGAAACAACTGTGCTCGTGTGGACCAATCGTTTGAATCCGAACGCATAGGTTTCTAGCGACTTTCAAACACCTGAGCGCTGGCAACCCCTTCCACTTGCAACCTGTTCCTCATCCTCCTCGAAAGCCATAGCTCCGAACCGCGATTGGCCCGTCGAATGCATTCGTCAGATGCGCGCGGCAAGAACGACACCGAAAATAGCCGCTCAGGGCAAGCAGGGGGAAACGATGGACGCGAATGCAACGAGGGGCCACGCAGGGATGTTGGAACAGGAAGCAGTCACGGAAGAATGTATTTCTGAACGGCGGTTGTGGACGGCTGTGATCGTGATGGCAGTGGAGGATTGGCGGAACGGAACGTTGAAAGCGCGGAGGGCAGCGCAGTCATTTTTGTTTGAGGACAAGTCTGATTTCCACGATGTTTGCGGATGCGCAGGACTTGATCCGGATACGTTGCGAGCTCGGCTAGTGAAGATTGGTAAGAAGGTCCAGATGGAAGGCCCCTACGTCCACTCGATGGCGGCATAACCGGGACCGAACTGCGTACCGGCCGCCCGTATTCGCAGTCCCTTGATATTTCATTCATAGATTCCCGTTCATACAAGTTTCCTGCGCTGCCCAGCGAGAAGCGGCGCAGGAGCTTCCCTCTGACAGAAAAATCCGACGTTGGCGCTTCGTCAAATAGCGTAGTATTCCGCGAGGAAGGCTCACGCGGAAGGTTCATGGACCGTTCGACAAAACAGGATGCCGCTTGCGATGAGAAACAGCTGCTCGTCTGTTGCGCTCGGACGAGGATGGAGCCAGCAATTGCGGAACAAGTTCGCGAGCTTGTAGCGAGGCCTCTTGACTGGGATTACGTCTTCAATGAAGCGATTGACCATTCGATTGAGCCCCTTCTGGATCGAAACCTACGCGCCGTTGGGCCGAATGCGGCACCGCCCGCCGAAATGGAGCGGCTCAAGATTGCTACGCGCGCGAACACCGTCCGCTGTCTTTTTCTGACGGCCGAACTCCACAAGATTCTCGACTTATTTCGAACTGCAGGAATTGTAGCGATTCCATATAAGGGGCCGGTCCTCGCCGAGCAGGCGTATGCTGATCTGACGCTCCGCGATTTCGACGACCTGGATATCATTCTTCCACAACGCGATTTGGCGAAGGCGCATGATGCGATTCGGAGTTTGGGGTACCGCGCGCGATTCCCCTGGGTTCTAGATTCGAGAGCAAGCGCGTCTCAGATACCGGGCGAATACAACTATCGCAATGAAGAGCGCCGGGTAATGGTTGAACTGCACACGGAATTCACGTTGCGGCATTTTCCTGTTGCGCCGGACCTCGATGAGTTCGGCAGGCGGCTGGAGGCGGTTCTCGTTGGCGGACGAGAAGTGCGAACGTTTGCGGCGGAAGACTTGCTGACGGCGCTCTGCATTCACGGCTCCAAGGATTTCTGGGAGCGAATCTCGTGGATTGCGGATATTTCGGAACTGGTTCAGAGGTATCCGAAGTTCGATTGGGACCAGGTCCTGCGAACGGCTGAGACCTTGCACGCCGGGCGCATGGTCCATCTGGGACTCGCGCTTGCGGCGGACCTGCTTGGCGCTCCACTGCCCGAGGAGATCAGCTACCGGGTACGCTGCGATATTGAGGCGAGGGTTTTGGCTGGGGAGATAACACGAAGGCTGCTAAGCCGTGATCGGGTGCCGTTCGACTCGCGAGGACGGCTGCGATTTCGCCGCCGAATGGTGGATGGACAGCTGGAGGGATGGCGGTATTCGATTCGCCTTGCGATGGTTCCAGCGGAAGAGGACTGGGAGGTGGTGAGACTGCCGGGTGCGCTGACGCCGCTGTATCTCGTGCTGCGGCCGCTTCGCCTATTGCGCAAGTATGGTTGGACGGGGCGAGGAAGGCAGGATACGTCTTCTTCTTAGTGAACCGCAGCAAAATCTTCAGGTAAGCCCGGGCCAGATTCGGATCTATCGTGGAGAACCCGCGAAGATGGGGTAACCGAATCTGTGACTTGCGGTCACAAAAAGGTGGGGCTACGAGCAAGTCCTCAAAAGATTAGTCACAAGTAGGACACGCGAGCGGATATCCGTGTTGACCTGTTGTATAACCCCAGCAAGACTGATCCAGGCTTCCTCTCGAATTACTGGGGAATTAAGCGATTCGCCGCTGATGGGAAGATTGCTGGGGGTCAGCGTCCGCACTCGTGCCGTAACGATTTAACAAAGGGGTCTTTTGTACTTGGGAACTCCAACCACCTCGCAGTATTGTGTGCGGCCGCTGCACATTTCCATCGGTCGTGTGCCTCTATCGCTGTTCATTCCCGGAGAAAATCTACACGAACGAGCGCTTACGAGATATCGGGAGTTCTCGGCAGGGTGTGTCGACGGGCTGCCGATTGTTTTGCGAAACGATTCGCAGAGCAACGAGCGAGGCGAACACGATAGCTCTGACTTTTCCTACGTTCTTGACGATGCTTCGGTGCTCCTTGGCTCTTTCGGCGCGGAGTTTCACGGCGTACGACACGAGTACGCGCTGGATTCACTGCTGCGCATCCTGCTGACGATGGTCCTGCTGCCCCGGCACGGATTCTTGCTGCATGCGGCCACGGTAGTGCGCGACGGGCGCGCGTACGTGTTTACGGGGCGATCGGGCGCAGGGAAAAGCACAGTGGCATCGCTCTCACCCGCCGGGACCGTGCTTACCGACGAGATATCGCTGCTGCGTTTCACCGACGGATGCTGGCACGCCTACGGCACACCATTCTGGGGAGAGTTTCGGGCCGCCGGCCAGAACGAGCACTATCCGATTGCGGGAATTTATACGTTGGTGCAGTCCATTGAAGATCGCGTGGAGCCGCTGACCACGAAGGAAATTCTGCGAGCGTTGCTGCCGTGCGTGCTGTTTTTTACGTCGAAGCCCCGAGCGAATGAAGAGCTACTGCGTTTGTTGCTTGAGATGGTGGAGAGAATTCCCCGATACCGGCTGCATTTTCGCCGCGATGACGGATTCTGGAAGGTGGTCGCGGCATGAGTGTTCGTCCGGAACGAAATCCGAAACTGGCCTGGCGCGAAATTGACGGCGAGGCTGTGATTATTTCGCCGGAAGACAGCCACGTGCACGAATTGAACGAGACCGCGAGCCTGATCTGGAAGCATGCGGACGGGAAGCACAGCATCGAGGAAATCGCCGCGGTTGTGGCGGCTGGATACGACGTCCCTCTACCGGTAGTAAGGGCCGACGTGAGCGAACTGGTCGAGTTGCTTTCGGCGAAGGGTCTTCTGATGGCTCCCAAGCGGCAAGAGGTACTTGCCGGTGTCTAACACGCCCGTCATGGACCGGTTGGTGCGCAAGACGGTGGAGAGGCATCTGCCGTGGAACGTGCACATGGACCTGACCTACCGCTGCAACGAGCGATGCGTTCACTGCTATCTCGACCATGAAGATCACGGCGAGATGACGACGCGCGAAGTGAAGAACGTGCTGGACCAGCTTGCGGAGGCGGGGGCGCTGTTTTTGACTTTCAGCGGAGGCGAAATTTTTCTTCGCAAGGACTTGTTCGAGTTGATCGCATACGGGCGCCGGCTGAATTTCGACGTGAGCCTAAAGACCAACGCGCTGCTGATTGATGCAGATCGAGCGCGGGAGCTTCGCGAATTGTGCATTCGCAAGATCCAGATCAGTATTTACAGCGCTGACCCTGAAATACACGATGCGATTACAAAAGTGCCGGGCTCGCTCGACCGTTCTTTGCGTGCGATTCGATTTCTGCAGGCAGAGGGTCTTCAGGTGAAGCTCGCCTGCCCGCTGATGAAGCAGAACCTGGCGGCGTTCCGCGAAGTACAGGCGTTGGCGGAGGAGTTGTGCGTGCCGTACATGCTGGACTTGACAGTTACTCCAAAGATGAACGGCGATGAATCAGTGCTGGCGCTGCGAAGCTCGGCGACGGAGCTCTTGCAGGTGCTGCAGGATCAGAAATTAAACACGCGGGCATGCGCGCCGCCGGAAAGTACGAACGAGGCTGCGTTCGTGACGGGGAGCGCGACGTCCAGCGGAATTGAAAGCAGCGCGTACGACGACATCCCCTGCAGTGCGGGACACAATAGTTGTTACATCTCGCCTTATGGCGATGTGTCTCCGTGCGTGCAGATGCCGAAACCGGCGGGAAACCTGCGGAAGCAGCGATTCAAGGAGATCTGGTACGGGTCGCGCGAACTGAAGCGGGTGCGGGCCGTGAGGGAGTCGGAATTGCCGCTGTGTTCGACATGCTCAATCCGGGGTTATTGCGAACGCTGCCCAGGACTGGCTCAGATGGAGGGCGGAGATTTATTGGGGGCGTACGAGCGCGCTTGCGAGCTGGCGGAGATGAATGCGCGCCTGGCTGGCGTGGAAAATCCGGTGAGTGCGATGCACGTCAAGGAAAGGTTGGAAGGTCCTGCGCATGAAATGATGGTGCGGCGGGACCTGGTGCAAGTGTCTCTTTAGGGCGGCGGACTCGTGTTGGGAGAACAGATGGAACGGACGACAAAAGATACGGAGCGAAGCGCGGAGAAGCCGGCGGGCAAGAAGGCTTACGTGAAGCCCGGGTGCGTATCAGAGCCGATCTACGAGACGCTCGCACTGGCGTGCGGAAAGCTGCCCGGACAGCAGGGGATTTGTCATGCAGTGCCGAGGCGGTCGTAGACGACAGTCAGGGTTCTTGCGAAGAGCTTTTGCGATGGAGGCAACAGGCTTCATGAACAACCGGCCTTCCAATAAAGATCAGCGATACGGCGCCGTGCAGAAGATATTGGGGCTCGGGCTTTCGCTATTGCTGGCCGTGCCTCTGTTGGCTCGGGAAGTGATTGCGATTCATTCGACGGCCGCACAAGTGCGAGGGGCCGACGCGACGCTCGACCAAGCCAACCCCGCAACCAACTCCGGCGGCGCTTCGACGCTCACCGTCCGATCGCTCGCCGGCGGTGCGAATCGACGCGCTATCGTGCAGTTTGATCTCTCGAGTTTGCCAAACGTCGCCATCAAGCAAGCACTGCTCGTGATGCATGCCACGGCCACGGCCGGTACGGGATTTCCGCGGACGTACGACGCGTACAGCCTGACCTCTTTTTTCAACGAACCGGATGTGACTTGGAATACCCGGGTGGCGAACCTCGGATGGAACACGGGCGGCGGAGACATTGGCGGGACCCGGACTGGGTTAGCGTCCGTACCCGCCGGATCATCGAACGTCCAATTCGATATCACCGCCGATGTTCGAAACTGGTACAACGGCACGCCCAACTACGGCACTCTGATCAAAGATCACACGGAAAGCGGCGCAAGTCCCGGCGCTACGACCACTTTCGGCTCGCGCAACGGTACGGCCATAAACGCTCCTGAACTCGACGTAACGTTTATTCAAAACGTGACGAACCTCGCAGCAGCGCCGGGAAACGCTACGGTGACAGTGAGCTGGGGTTATCCGGCCGCGATCGGACGAGTCAATTTTGGAGAAGACTATAGCGGTGTTCTGATCCTGAGGCGGCCGGACTTGCCTGTGGACAAGGCATCCGTCCCGACTGACACGACCGATCCGGCCTTGTGCTCAATTGTCGGCTCGGGGACCGTGGTATTCGATAATTCATCGCTGGCGACGAGCTTTACGGACGATAGCTCGGATACGTGCGGGGCGCCTACGAACGGTCATACGTGGTTCTACAAAGTTTTCCTGCGCGATCAGAAGAATTATTACGCGACACAGCCGATTTCGAATGGTTCCGTATACACGGCGGAAATATCCGCAAGGCCGAGCGCTACGGCGGCAAACCGCGAAAATTCCACGTGGATCGCGGCGACATTCTCGACAACGCTGGCCGCGCCTTCGCTGTTTCCGGGATCGATCGTGATGGCCGGATCGCAAACGAACCTGTCATTTGGCATCGACGCCGTGACGGGAATGAGAAAGTACCCGGCGGTGTCGCTGGGCGGGGCGGTGACCGGGCGATCGCCGGTCATCGATGCGGCGGATTCGTCGTTAGGGCAAAACGTGATGTACGTAGCCGATAACGACGGGCTCGTCTATGCAATCGCGACGGACACAGGACAAATCCTGTGGGTCGTGAATCCGACCGGGCAAACGACGAACGGGTTTGAAGCGGCGCCCTCCGTGCAAGTGAAGTCTTTCAGCGACGGCACCTTTACGCCGGCCCACGATCTGCTCGTAGTTGGGACGCGGAACGGTGGATCGACGGTGGCGAATCGAATCGTGGGAATCGATGGCAATACGGGCGCGACCTTGTGGCAGACGATCGGGAACTCCGGAAGCGTGGCAAGTATGGACATTATCAATTCCACGCCGGCAGTAGATTTCGTAAATCATGCAGTCTGGGTGACGAGCCGGAGTAACGGAGGCGTCACTCAGCCGAGCCTTTGGAAACTTAATCCCAACACGGGCGCGGTGCTGTTCACCGCCAACCTCGGAGATACGGACGCCGATCCGACGCTCTCCATTCCGGGCGATGTCTTATTCGTCGCTAACAACGCTGGAACGATTTTCGCAATCAATCCGGTGTCGGGGGCGACGTTACAGTCAGTGGCTGGCGGCGACGGAGCGATCATTTCATTTCCGATCGCACTCGGAGTGTCGTCACCCTACACGGTTATATTCTCCGGACAGACGAAGGTTCACGCGATGACGTACAACAAGGCCGCGAACACTTTTACGAACCTCTGGTCGACCACGATTAACACCCCTTCCGCGCCGATTGGGTATACCGGATTCGCAAAGGTCTATGTCGGTTCGGGCGATGGGAAGATCCATGAACTCGACGCGGTGACCGGTGTGGACGGCAAACAACGAACCGCCAATACGGGCCAGCCCGGAATCGTAGGCGATCCGGCGCTGGATGTAACACTCTCGAGAATCTACATATCCACCAACGACCAGCGCGCGTACGGTTTTGCCTTTCCGTTCTAGGAGATGCTAGTAATGCAGAGCGCAAGAAAATGGCCGGCACGACGCATTTGGAGCACGGTGTTGCTGAGTTGCGCCACGCTGTGCCTCGCGGCCGGGTTCTCGTCCTGCCAGACAGGCACCACTTCGGCGACTGGAGGCGGACCTCTGCCCCCGGTGACCGACGCCACGGTTTCGTTCTGCGATGATGGCGAAGGGAGCTGTACGCCGGCTACTTCGTTCAGCGTCGCATCGCTACGCGATCTTGTAGTGAGTGTGAATTGGGAAAATCTTTCAGCTGGGAACCACACTCAGTTGCTTGAGATCCTCCAGCCGGGAGGCGGGCTCTACCAATCTTCGCAGAGTTCGTTTCTTGTGGCGGATTCCTCGCAGGCTTCCATGACGATGTCGCGGACGGTCCCGGTCGCAGGGACCTGGATTTCGCAGCGGCGAATCACCGGGGATTGGACCGTGCGTGTTTCGCTTGATGGCAACGCGATTACAACTCAGATGGTGCAGCTGAATCCCTGATGACTCCATCTACAGCATACGCTCCGGCGAGAATCGAGCCCGCCTCCCGCACCTCGTTCAAAGAAGCCGCACCGAATCCGATCGCTGCAAAGATTCGGGCTGACGGATCTGTGTGCTTCCGCGTGTTTGGAGCGAGCATGTTTCCGTGGATTCGGTCCGGCGATCTGGTGTTTGTGCGGAGATTCGCTTTCGACCAGGCCTCCGCGGGCGACGTGATTTTGTTTGAACGCAGCGAGCGTTTATTTGTGCACCGGGTGATTGTTGCCGGAACGAATGGCGGAGGTCTCCGAACCAACCTAATTACGAAGGGTGATGCGCTCGACACTGAAGATGCGCCGGTATCGAGAGCGGAGTTTTTGGGCCGCGTGATTCGCGTTCATCGCGATAGCCGCCACATCGACATGGAGTCGATGGGGCGAACCCTCATCGGGCGCTTGCTCGCGCGCGTCTCTCGCGCAAGTTTTGTCTTCTACCGTCCTGCTCGGACGATGAAACATCTTCTTTTCGGGTAGCACTCTTCCGCTGGTTCCAATCAATTCGCCGCAGGAATGAAACCGCACTTCTGAAAAACCGCACGGGCTTTCTCGCCAGCCAGAAATTCGAGGAGCTTCATTGCGTCAGCCGCATTTGCGGAATTCTTGATCACGGCGGCGGTGTAGATCACAGGCGAATGTGAACCTTGCGGTGCCGTTGCGACGATCGAGACTTTCTTTGATCCTTTCGCATCGGTGGCGTAGACGATCCCGGCATCCGCGTTGCCCGTTTCAACATAGGTGAGAACCTGGCGGACGTCTTTCGCGAGAACTAGTTTGAGCTTGATTGCGTCGTATAGGCCGAAATGCGTGAGGGCTTCCTTTGCGTATTTGCCTGCGGGCACGGTTTGTGGCTCGCCAATCGCGATCACTTTCGCCGCGGGCTTCGTCAAATCCTGAAAATCAGAGATTGCGGTGCGACCCACGGGAACAATCAGGGCGACGGCGTTTTTCGCGAGATTCCTGCGCGAGCCAGGTAGCAATAATCCCTGCGACTCGAGCGAATCGACCTCTTTCGGCGAGGCGGAAATGTAAATGTCGACTGGCGCTCCTTGTTCGATTTGTCGTTGCAACGTGCCGGAGCTGCCCAGGTTGAAGCGCACGGCAACGCCGGGCTGGTCCGTGTTGTAGAGGCGAGCTATTTCGTCCAGCGCGTCCTTGAGGCTGATCGCTGCCGACACGGTCAATTCGCGCGCCGACGCAGGCTGTGCGATGTTTGTCGTTCCGAGTGTTAGTGCGACGGCGAGGGCAGTTGGGGCGAGAGCGCAAAAAGCGCGGCGGAACATGCAAGACCCTTCCGTTCGACGTTTCGTCGTTACCACAACAACTTCACGCCAAATTGTACCTGCCGGGAGGTGGTGGACGTACTCGTAATCGCGCCGGCAGTTCCCGAAAGGCCGGCCGGAGTAAACACAATCAGATTCGGTGTGTTGAAGTTGGCGCGATTCAGAAGATTGAAAAGGTCGGCCCGAAACTGGAGATTCAAGCGTTCGTTGAATTGCGTGTTCTTGAGCACTGAGAAATCCCATGTGGCAAGGCCTGGGCCAATCAGCGTGTCTCTACCCAAGTTCCCGTAGAACCCAATCGTGGTGGGCGGCGCGATGAAGGCGGCCGGATTGAACCACTGATCCGGTTTGCCCAGAACGACCGGGCCGGAAAAATCAGGATTCACGAATGGGCGGACTGGATTGCGCGTGTCGCCGTTGTTTGACGGGTTATAGCTGAGCTGCGGCGTAATCGGGAATCCGGATTGAAGCGTGACGATGCTGGCCACCGACCATCCACTTACGATTCCGTTGCTCCACCCTCCGAGATTGCTTGCGAAGGGTTTGCCGCGTCCAATCGGCAATTCGTAAAGAGCATTCACTACCGCCAGATTTCGCACGTCGTAGGTGGCGAGCCCTTTGTCGCCCCTCAAATTGAAGGGATTTGAGACAAGGCCGGGCGCGTTATTGGACGTCGTCTGATTGAGGGAGTCTCCGTCATCGAGGGCCTTCGACCACGTGTACACTGCGCGAACGGAAAGTCCTTGGCTGAAACGTCGTCGCAAATCAATTTGCAATGCCTGGTAAGAGCTATCACCCACTGAAAACCAAGTCCAAGTGTTCGTCAATATGGGGCTGGGATTGGCCTTCGGCGTTCCGACGGGAATGTAATAGCTGCCCGGGGGGACGGGTGCCCCCGCCAGCTGAGAATCGGCCGGAAATCCGTTTGCGGCGGTAGCAGGAGGCGCGGTGGGGTAGACAGAGGGGCAGGGTGCCGCCGGACAAATCGTCGGAAATGGTTCGTTGGCATCGACCCCAATGAGTTCGTGGTATCCGTGAGAACCGACATAACCCAGCGTCAGCAATGTGTTTGGTGAAAGCTCCTGATCGACTCGAAGCGACCACGAAATCAGCGTTGGCGTTTTCATGTTGGGCTGAACGCCGCCGGGAACGAGCTTCGCCCCTGCCGGGACCGGCGCGGAAGGATCAATCGGAAGGCTTGAAACAGGGAGCGAAGCGATGTTGTAGGTGGGATTGAAGGGCGCGTTCTGATCGGTGCGGTATCCCAGGGAGTCTTGTAGGTCGTTGTACATTCCAAATCCTACACGAAGGACTGTCTTCGTGCGGAACGGGCTCCAGGCGATGCCGAGGCGAGGTTGGGGAAGTAATTTGGAGTTATTGACGGTAAAGACGGAGTCCGCGATTCGCGGGTCTGTCGAAATGATACCGTTGGTAAACGTGTAGTTGGCGGCGCGGCCGTGAGCTTCATTCCAGCCTGTCGAAAATTCATCGCGGAAACCCAGCGAGAGGGTCAGGCTTGGCGTCACTCGAACGACATCTTCCGCGTGAAAGGCACCGAATAGCGACCGCCAATTCATTTCGGTGGGCGTCGGGTCGAAGAGGAAACTGCCGACCGTGCCGCTGAGGAATTGGCTGAGGCTCGAAAAGGTGGCCTGCCCGAACTGACTCAGGGCGATTGTTTCGTTCGATTGAAACCGCTGAAACCAGGCGCCGAAGCTAACCTGATGATGTCCCCGAGTCCACGTGACGCGATCCTCATAAGTGAACAGATTTCTATGGATCTTCAGATCGCTGCCATTGTTGCTTCCCGCGAGGCCAATCGAAGCTTGCGGGTTGGACGCGGCACTTCCGCCGACCACGACCGCTCCGACGGGATGCCCGAGAAGGAAACCAGGAACATCGGCCGCAGGCGTGTCACGCGTGGGCTCGCCTGTGAAGAAGTAACCAGCGCGCGAAAAGCCGAAGCGGGCTGTGTTCAGGAGCGCGGGCGAAAAAATGTGTGTTTCCTCGAGGCTTAGTACCTGTTCACGGAGCGTTAGGATATCCGAACTAAAGGGATCGGCTGGCGTGACAGTTACATCACCACCGTCATCGACTGTATAGATAACCGACGCCGTATCGGGAGCGGAAAAGATGTGATCCACGCGAACTGTACCGAAATCTTCTCGGATCGTCTGCGGCGCGCTGCCCGATACTTGCGAGATTCCGTTGAAATCCTCCGCACCGGCTGGAGGCGTAGGCCACAGGTTCAGCAGCGGAATAACGCTGGGCACCGCCGCCGCTCGTGAACCAAGTGACGGAACAAAGGCCACGGAAGTTTGGTTGAGATCCTGGCGGAATCCTTCGTAGTTGCCAAACACGAATGTCTTGTCCTTCTGCAGCGGTGCGCCCATTGAAACGCCGAATTGGTTGCGTTCGAACGGCGGCGGTGCACCCGTGTCAAAAAAATTCGGGGCATCGAGAGCGCTGTTGCGCACAAATTCGTAAACGGAGCCGTGCCACTGATTTGTTCCTGACTGAGTTGCGATGATCACCTGTCCGCCGGGCCGCTTGCCGAATTCGGCGCTGTAGGAGTCACGCATGACATTAAATTCGCGCACGGAATCCACACCCAGCAGGAGACCGCTCGGTCCGCCGGGTTGCATGTTGTTTTCTGCGGCGCCGGTGTACTCCACGCCATTCAGCAGGAACAAATTCTGTTGTGGGCGGTTACCAGAAACGGCGAAGTTGTTAGCCGTGGTGGAGTTGGAGATTCCCGTGCCCCCGGCCTTCTGCGAGGTAAAATTGACAATGCCCGGATTAAGCTGCAGAAGCAGGTCGTAACTTCGCCCGTTGAGCGGGAGGTCCTTTACCTGCTGCTCGCCAACCAGGCCGGAAATATCCGCCGTCGTCACGTTCACCATTGAGGCGTCCGACTCCACCTTGATCTGCTGGTTGACTTCTCCCACACGCAATTGTAATTCAGCGTTCGCGACCTGTCCGACCACCAAGTGGATACCGGTCCTGACCTGCTCCGCGAAGCCCTGCTTCCGGACGCGGACTTCGTACACGCCGATTGGAAGCGCAAACACTTGATAGCGGCCCGTGGCGTCGGTCTGCGCGGTGCGAACCTCATCTGTTTCAAGATTTCGAACGGCGACGCTGGCACCCGCCACGACCGCGCCGGAAGAATCGGTGACCGCTCCCGACAGAGTGGCCGATAGTTGTGCAGACGCCGCTGGAACGTAGAGAAAAACGAGAGCGAGAAGCGCGGTGAGGCCTCTCAGTGAATTCTGCTTGCGAAACGGAAGGCGTTGCTCGAATCGCCTTATCGATTCGAACGTGGAAGTGAGCGCGGCGGAGTAGAACCTCATCTTTCGGTCTCCCTTGCGTAAGAGCGGTCGAAGGCGTCACTGACGCCGTTGGGACGCGGGCGCTAACGGACAATACGTTTTAATACGATTCGAGTAGATATGTCAAACTGACTTGAGGCGATTGTGAGGATGCGGGATGGCGCGAGTCGAGCAAGGGTAACAGAGATCAGCTCCTGATGATCATGACCTCGGTGGATTTTATGAGCGCAGCGACGGTCTGGCCTTTTTGGAGGCGCATTTCGCGCACGGCATCGGCAGTGATGATGGAAGTTATGTGCTGGCCGCCAATCGAAAGACTCACCTGGGCCATGAGTCCACTGACCTTAATGTCAGTGACACGTCCGACGAGCTGATTGCGGCCGCTGATACGGCGGAAATTAGTGCGCCGCTCCGAAACATCGCCGCGTTCGGTGGCGCGGTAGAGGAAGCGGTCCACCTCGCTCTCGGGGATGCGATGGTGTCCGCCAGCGGTTTTGACGGTGCGGATTTTGCGTTTGTAGATCCACTGTTTGAGCGTCGGATAGCTGATGCCGAGGACTTGCGCGGCCTCGCGGGGCGTAAAGAGTTTCGGATTCGCCATGGTGGGGTCAGCTTGTCACTTCAAACGCGCGTTGTAAAGACACGGCAGTATGGCAGAACGGGCTAGTTGCCGGAGTTTACATTGGATTCACGCTCGGCCGCGTCCCTACTGGGGTAGAATTGGAGGTTGGAATTGATGATTACACGCTTCACACATTAAACTTTCGAGCTGCGGTAATTCGAGGGACATTATGAGTACAAGCGCGACGACGACTCCGCAAGGCCAGGATCCAAATAAATCGCAAAATCCGCTGAAGGCATTAAATGCGTTCGGACAATCGGTTTGGCTCGATTACATCCGACGAAGCCTGATCTCGACAGGCGAATTGGCCCGGCTGATCGATCAGGACGGGCTGCGAGGCGTGACTTCAAACCCTTCGATTTTCGAGAAGGCCATCACGGGCAGCACCGATTACTCGAAAGCGCTCGAGGAGTTGAGCGCGCGGAAAGACCTCGACGCGAAGCAGATTTACGAGTCGCTCGCAATCCGAGACATTCAAGACGCCGCCGACGTGCTGCGGCCTGTCTACGACAAGACGAATCGACGCGACGGCTATGTGAGCCTTGAAGTGGCGCCATACCTTGCGCACAAAACCGAGGAGACGCTCGACGAGGCTCGCCGTCTCTGGAAAGTCGTAGGGCGCGAAAACTTGATGGTGAAAGTGCCAGGAACACCCGAGGGAATTCCCGCGATTCGGCAGTTGATCAGCGAGGGAATCAACATCAACGTGACGCTGCTCTTTGCGCAAGACGTGTATGAGCGGGTCGCGGAAGCATATATCTCAGGGCTCGAGGCTTTGGCGAAATCTGGCGGCAAGCTGAGCCAGATCGGGAGCGTGGCCAGCTTCTTCGTGAGCCGGATCGACACTCTCATCGACGGTCAGATTACTGATCGCACGAAGAAATCGCAGAATCCGACGGAACAGGCTACGCTGCGTGGGCTTCTCGGGAAAATCGCGATCGCGAACGCAAAACTCACCTACCAAGTTTACAAGAAGATTTTCAGTGGGCCGAGATGGGAATCTCTCGCGTCGCTCGGCGCATACACCCAGCGCGTTCTGTGGGCAAGCACAAGCACGAAGAATCCGGCCTTTCCCGATACTTTGTATGTCGAGGGACTCATCGGGCCGGACACGGTGGACACGATTCCTCCGGCGACCTACGACGCGTTTCGCGACCACGGAAAACCTCGCGCGAGCCTGGAGGAAAATGTCTCGGGAGCGCAGGAGACGATGGACACGCTCGCGCGCGTCGGGATTTCGATGAAAGCAGCGACGGACCAGCTGACAGAAGAAGGCGTGAAACTGTTCGCCGATGCCTTCGACAAGCTGTTGGCAGCTGTGGGCAAGCGGGCAACGGCGTCTGTCCCTTCCGCGGTGAACAACCTGACCTACAAGCTGCCCGAAAATCTGGCAGCGGCCGTAAAGACGACGTTGGAGGACTGGAAAACGAATGGCAAGGTGAAGCGCCTGTGGGCGCGCGATGCTTCTCTGTGGTCGAACACCGACGAGGCCAACTGGCTTGGCTGGTTGACGATCGCGGACGATGAAATTGCCCATAGCCGCGATTTCAAGCAAATCGCGGATGACATTCGTCAGAACGGTTTCACCCACGCGGTTCTGCTCGGCATGGGCGGCTCGAGTTTGTGTGTGGAAGTGATGAAGCTTACCTACGGGAAAATCGAGGGGCACCCGGAATTCCTGGTCCTGGATTCGACCGATCCGGCGCAGCTTCGAACTCTGGCGAGTAAATTCGACATCACGAAAACGATCTTTATTGTTTCGAGCAAGTCGGGAAGCACGCTCGAGCCCAACATCTTCAAGCAATATTTTTACGACCAAGTAAAGCAAGCGATCGGCTCGGAAGGAGCGGGAAAGCGGTTCATTGCGATCACCGATCCTGGCTCGCATCTACAGAAAGTGGCCGAGGCAGACGGCTTCCGCCACATCTTCTTTGGCGTCCCGAGCATCGGTGGGCGCTATTCGGCGCTTTCGAATTTCGGGATGATTCCGGCGGCGATTCAAGGCCTCGATGTTCCGAGGTTTCTCGACCGAGTCGCGGAAATGGTGCACGCGTGTGCGTCCGTGGTGCCTGCCGATGAAAATCCCGGCGCGATTCTCGGCGCGATTCTCGGCACGCTGCAAAAAGCGGGGCGCGACAAGGTGACGATCGTTACGTCGCCCGGGATCTCGGACCTCGGAGCGTGGCTTGAACAACTTCTCGCCGAATCCACCGGCAAGCAGGGAAAGGGGCTCATTCCCGTCGATCGTGAACAGCTCGGTTCGCCCCATGTCTACGGCGCCGACCGGGTTTTCGCGTACCTGCGGCTTCAGTCGGCACCCGATCCGAAACAAGACGAGGGGGTAGCGGTCCTGGAAAAGGCGGGGCAACCCGTCGTCCGCATCGCCGTGCCCAATATATATGAACTCGGGCAGGAATTCTTCCGCTGGGAGATTGCGACGGCGATTGCAGGCTCGATCATGGGGATCAACGCGTTCAACCAGCCGGACGTGGAGGCCGCCAAGATTGCGACGAAGAATCTTACGTCCGAATACGAGAAGAACGGTTCGCTCCCTGCGGAGTATCCGTTCTTTGAAGGCACCGGTGTGAAACTTTACACAGACGACAAGAACGCCGCGGAACTGAAGAAGGTCGCTGGCGGCGATTTGACGCTGTCCGGATACCTTCGCGCGCATTTGAACCGGCTGCACGCCGGCGACTATTTTGCGATGCTCGCCTACATTGAGATGAACGATGCGCACGAAACGGCTTTGCAGACGATTCGTCATACGATTCGCGACAAGAAACGGGTCGCTACGTGCGTACAGTTCGGCCCCCGGTTCCAACATTCGACCGGACAGGCCTACAAGGGAGGCCCGAACTCCGGCGTGTTTTTGCAAATCACTTGCGATGACGCCGCCGACATTCCCGTGCCCGACCAGAAGTACACGTTCGGCGTGGTGAAAGCCGCGCAGGCTCGCGGCGATTTTCAGGTGCTGGCGGAGCGGGATCGACGGGCGTTGCGGATTCACTTGGGCGCGGATGTGGCGGCGGGTTTGCGGAGCCTTCACAGCGCGGTTCGGCAGGCGCTGTTGTAGGTGCGACCAGTTCCGACGGAGGCCGAATCGATGAGCGCAGTGGATCTGACACATTCGGTTCAGGACGAGCGCGGCCGGCCCGCCGACGCGTGCGCGATGGTAATTTTCGGCGCCGGCGGCGACCTGACGAAGCGCAAGCTTTTTCCCGCGCTCTACAATCTCGCCAGGAGCAAGCTCCTTCCGCAGCAATTCGCGATCATCGGCGCATCCCGCGAGGCGTATTCCACCGAACAGTTCCGCCAGAAGACGACCGAAGAAATGAAAGAGTTTCTTTCGGGTGCACAGGGCGATGCCTGGGAATGGTTCGCCAATCGTCTCTACTACCTCTCGGGCGATTTCAACGATCCCGCGCTCTACAAGAAAATAGAAGATCAGCTGGCTAAGGTGGACAAAGATCACGCGACGTGCGGGAACCGCCTGTTCTACCTTGCTACGAGCCCGAGTTTTTTCCCCGTCGTCGTGAAGCAGTTGGGCGCAGCCGGCCTGACGAGTTCTGATTCCGTTGGTTGGAAACGTGTGGTCATCGAGAAACCTTTTGGCCACGATCTAGCGTCCGCGATGGCGTTAAACCACGAAATCGGACAGGTGCTTCAGGAAAACCAGATCTACCGCATTGACCACTATCTGGGCAAAGAGACGGTCCAGAACATTCTCGCATTCCGGTTCGCGAATGGAATTTTCGAGCCGGTATGGAATCGCCGGTACGTGGATCATGTCCAGATTACCGTCGCAGAAGAGCTTGGCGTCGAGCTGCGCGGAGATTACTACGATCGCGCCGGGGCGCTTCGCGACATGGTTCCAAATCATATCTTCCAGCTAATTACGCTGATGGCGATGGAACCGCCTATTTCGTTCGACGCGGATTCCGTTCACGACGAGCAGACGAAGATCCTGCGCGCGATTCAACCGCTCACTCCTGAGCAGGTCCTGACCCAGGCGGTTCGTGGACAGTATGGTGATGGGGCGGTTGACGGCAAGCCGGTGCCTGCATACCGCTCCGAGGCGAATGTTCCGAAAGATTCCACGACGGAAACTTTTGTTGCGATTGCCCTTCATATCGACAACTGGCGTTGGGCCAGCGTGCCGTTCTATCTGCGAACCGGTAAGAGGATGGCGACGCGCGTCACCGAAATTGTGGTGCGTTTTCGTCGGCCGCCCTTCGTCCTGTTCCGAAAAACGCCCGTGGAGAGCATTCCGTCTAATGAACTGGTAATCAGCATTCAGCCGAACGAGGGAATCTCGTTGAGCTTCGAGGCCAAAGTTCCTGGTCCAGTGGTCCGGCTTGGCGCAGTGGATATGAATTTTGAGTACGCTGATTATTTTGGCTCGGAGCCTTCCACCGGTTACGAAACCCTTCTCTACGACTGCATGATGGGCGACCCAACACTCTTCCAGCGCGCCGATATGGTGGAAGCGGGTTGGAGTGTGGTTCAGCCGATTCTGGATATTTGGAAGGCGCTTCCGCCACGCGATTTCCCCAACTACGCAGCAGGTTCTTGGGGACCGGAACAGGCCGCCGACTTGCTTCGTCGCGAAGGGCGCGAGTGGCGCGACCCGTTGCGGAAACGCGGTGCGAACCACCGCCCGAAGCCTATTGCAGGTGCGGGCCAATCAAGCGCGACCGCGAAGCCCTAACTTCCACAGTATCCGCGAGCGCCCTCCATCATGAAGAGCCGCGCGAAAGCACTGCAGGACATCAAAAATCTCTCCTTCGACGTCTGCGTAATCGGCGCTGGCGCCACCGGCTCCGGCTGCGCTCTCGATGCCCAGCTCCGGGGACTTAAGACCGTACTCCTCGAGGGCGGCGATTTTGCCTCGGCCACTTCCAGCACTTCCACAAAGATGGTGCATGGCGGAGTACGCTACTTGGAAGAAGCGTTCCGCCACCTCGATATCGCCGAATACGAAGTGGTAAAGCGCGCATTGCGCGAACGTGTGCACATGTTGAAGAACGCCCCGTTCCTGACGCGGACGAAAGAATTCGTCACGCCCTGTTACAACTGGCTCGACCTCGCATATTACGGGGCAGGGTTGAAGCTTTACGATTGGATTGCAGGAAGCGCGAGTCTCGCGCCCAGTCATTTTATTTCTCGCGACGAGGTCTTGCGCCGGCTGCCAAACCTGAATGCGCAAGGCCTCACGGGAGCCGTGTCCTACACCGACGGACAGTTCGACGACGCGCGTTACAACGTGACGCTCGTTGAAACTTTTGCGCAGGCCGGAGGTGAACCGCTCAACTACGCGCGCGTGATTGCTCTTGAGAAAAACGCTGACGGAAAGCTTGCGGTTGCCGAAGTTCAAGACCAAATGGGCGGAGAGAAATTCGTTGTGCGTGCGCGCGCGTTCGTCAACGCAACAGGGCCGCGTGCGGACACAATTCGCACCATGGCGAGTTCGGGAGTGCCACCGCGGATGCGCTTGAGCAAGGGTGTGCACATCTTGCTGCCAATGAACGTATTCTCGAGCACCGACGCGATGCTGATTCCAAAATCCGAGGATGGCCGCGTGCTATTCGCAATTCCGTGGATGGGACGCCTGCTCGTCGGCACCACTGAGAGTGAAGTGGAGGTTGACGACGAACTCTATCTGGAGCGCGAGGAAGTCGAGTACCTGTTGCGCCATCTGAACCGGTATCTCGCAGAGCCGGTATCTGCGAAACAGGCGGTGGGTGGTTTCGCGGGAGCGCGACCCCTGTTGAGTTCGGGGGATTCGCGGAACACAAGGAGATTAGCGCGCGATCACGAGGTCGAATTCGATTCGCGGACCGGATTGATCAGTATCATGGGCGGGAAATGGACCACTTACCGTGCGATGGCCGAGGACACGACTGATACGGTGCAGAAATATCTCGGCGTCCCGGCGAGACCGTGCTCAACTTTGAATCATCCTTTGATTGGTTCCGATCGGTATTCTGCAGAATACTGGGAGAGCCTTGGGCGTCAGTTTGGAGTCTCGGAGGCTTCGGCGCGACATCTCGCGGAAAAGTTCGGAACGCGGGCGGCGCAGGTATGCGAGTTGATCGCGGAAGATTCGCAGCTCGGCACGTCGCTGCTCGAAGGGCTGGCCCCGCTACGCGCGGAAGTGACGTTCAGCGTGCGGCACGAAATGGCGATGACGATCGAAGATGTTCTCGCTCGGCGAGTTGGATTGCAGATGTACGGGTGGAGCGAAGCGATCGCGGCGGCTCCAGCAACCGCAGAATTGCTCGGGCGTGAGCTCGGCTGGCCGGTGGTAGAACGGGAGCGGGCCCTGCACGAGTACGTCGAAAAGATCCTGGACTTGCACAGGAAAGCAGGGCTGGCGGTCGAACCGCAGGCAGCTTAACGAGCAGCATGGCAAGCAACGCCGGAAAGGGGAATCGTGGCGGATTATATCGGAGCGCTCGATCAGGGAACCACGAGCACGCGATTCATCATTTTCGATCGTTCCGGAAAAATCGTTTCTATCGCGCGGCAAGAACACCGGCAGATTTATCCGCAGCCCGGCTGGGTGGAGCACGATCCCGAGGAAATTTGGTCGCGCACGCAGGAAGTGATCGCGGGTGCGATGACGCAGCGCGGTCTCATCCCCAAGGATCTCGCAGCGATAGGAATCACTAATCAGCGTGAGACCGTGGTTTTGTGGGAACGCAAGACCGGCCGGCCCGTCGCGAACGCAATTGTCTGGCAAGACACCCGCACGCACGAATTCGTTCGTGAATTCTCGGCCGTTGGCGGCCAGGATCGCTTTCGTGCGAGAACCGGTTTGCCGCTCGCTACATATTTCAGCGCCCTGAAGATTCGCTGGTTGCTGATCAACGTGGCCGGGCTTCGAGAAAGGGCAGAATCGGGTGAGATTCTCTTCGGCAATATGGATACGTTTTTGCTGTGGAAGCTTACCGGTGGCACAGACGGCGGGATTCATGTGACGGATGTCTCAAACGCCAGCCGCACGCAGTTGATGAATTTGAGCGCGCTCGCATGGGACAAAACTATTCTGTGCGAACTCGAAATTCCCGAAGCGATCCTACCGCAAATTCGCTCGAGCAGCGAAACCTACGCCGAAGCACAGCTCGATGTGGTGAAGAGCGTGCCGATCTCCGGCATTCTTGGCGATCAACAAGCCGCCCTGGTGGGGCAGACGTGTTTCAAGTCAGGCGAGGCGAAAAACACCTACGGTACCGGCTGCTTCCTGCTGATGAACACGGGCGAAAAGCCGGTTCAATCGAGTCACGGCCTTCTTACAACCGTCGCTTACAGGTTCGGCACGCAACCGGCCTGCTACGCGCTCGAGGGAAGCATCGCGATCACTGGCGCGCTCGTGCAATGGCTGCGCGACAACCTGAAGCTGATCGAGAAGAGTTCTGATATCGACGCGCTTGCGCGCACGGTCGAAGACAATGGCGGAGTCTATTTTGTTCCCGCGTTTTCCGGTCTATATGCCCCATATTGGAAAGCGAATGCCCGCGGAGTGATCGCCGGCCTCACCCGCTACGCGAATCGTGGCCATATCGCCCGCGCTTCGCTCGAGGCCACCGCTTTCCAAGTGCGCGAAGTAGTGGAGGCGATGGAGCACGATTCCGGAATTCATTTGGAGGAGCTTCGCGCGGATGGTGGCATGGTCGCCAACGACCTATTGATGCAATTCCAGGCGGACATTCTGGACCGCCCGGTTGTTCGTCCCGCGATTCAGGAAACCACCGCGCTCGGCGCTGCTTATGCGGCGGGCCTCGCCGTTGGCTTTTATAGGAGCGCCGATGAGCTTCGCGACCGCTGGGCAGTCGAGCGGGAGTGGCAACCTTCCATGGACGGTGCCACTCGCGATAGGCTTTTCCGCATGTGGAAGAAGGCCGTCACTCGCACGTTCGATTGGATTGACTGATCCGAGGAGAAGGTCCGTGAACGCGAACTTGGTTCCGGGATTCATCAGCAAGGCCAGCAAGCGCTCAGTGCCCGAAACCATCGAGCGCGTCACCACGATTTTGAAATCAAGAGGTGTAGCGATTTTCGCACTCGTCGACCACAGCGGCGAGGCCGAGAAAATCGGCGTAAAAATGCGCCCGACGCAGTTGTTGATTTTCGGTAATCCGAAAGCGGGGACACCCTTAATGCTTGCCGCGCCAAGCGTCGCGATTGACCTGCCACTCAAAGCCCTCGCGTGGGAAGACGGCGCTGGCAAGGTCTGGCTCAGCTTCAATTCTCCTGACTACCTCCAACAGCGCCACGGTTTTCCTTCCGAGCTCGAGAAGAACATTGCGGCGATCGAGCCGCTGCTGGATCAGGCGCTGGCCTAGTCGCTACTCGTTCGACCTGTAGTCTTCTGTCCTTGATTGCTTCCCATCAAGCGGTGTATACACACCCGCAGTTGGCATGGATATCCGTTCGGCAATTTCTCATGTTCCCGGTGTTCGGCCTGTTGGTGCATTGCATGTCGAAGACGTCGGTTCAAGTCGGCATTTGAAGGAGGCGCGATGCATGCAGCTCGATCGGTAGCAATTCCCGCGGCTCGCACGAAGCTCACGGGGGACCAGATCACCGGCTTTTGGGGCGCGTGGACCGGATGGACTTTGGATGGCATGGATTCGTTTATTTATGCCCTGGTGTTGAGCCCAGCGCTCACCGAGCTTCTTCCAAAGTCCGGCATCGCGAGCACCCCGGGAAACGTTGGGCTCGCCGGATCGATTCTGTTCGCGCTGTTCCTTGTCGGGTGGGGGCTGTCGTTCTTGTGGGGGCCCGTCGCCGATCGATATGGCCGCGCTCGCGTTCTTGCTGCAACGATATTGGTGTATGCGATCTTCACGGGCGCTGCGGCTCTCTCGCAAAACGTTTGGGAGCTTGCAATATTTCGTTTGCTCGCCGGCATCGGGATCGGCGGAGAGTGGGCGCTCGCAGGAACCTACGTGGCGGAAGCATGGCCGGAAGACCGCCGAAAAATGGGCGCCGGGTATCTCCAGACGGGCTACTATGCCGGATTTTTTCTCGCTGCCACGCTGAATTACACGGTTGGTGCGCATTTCGGTTGGCGTGCGATGTTCCTGTGCGGCCTCTCGCCCGTGATCGTCGCCTTCCTCGTACGAATCCGCGTGAAAGAACCGGAGCGCTGGAAACAGAAAGCTGAGCCCGCCCGTCATCGTAGCCCACTCCGCGAAATCTTTAGCCCGCAATACCGCGTCCGCACAATCGTGAATACCGCGCTCTTGACGGTTGCGATCATTGGGCTCTGGGCGGGAGCAGTCTATGAGCCGACAGCGATTATTACGCTGGCGAAGAAGGCAGGTATGTCTTTACCGGGTGCCGTCCGGACCGCATCGTACGGCACGGGGCTCCTGTCAATCGGCACAATCCTTGGCTGTCTCGCGCTTCCGATGCTCGCCGAACGCACCAGCCGCCGGATCACGTTGGCCATTTATTTTCTTGGCATGGCAATTTGTATCGCGTTGAGCTTCGGCTGGGCGTTCTATCTGCCCAATGCCTTGCGCCCATTCATTGCGATGTTGTTTTTCCTGGGATTTTTCGGCGGCAATTTCACGATGTTCAGCCTCTGGCTGCCGGAACAATATTCAACCTCGGTGCGCGCCACGGCTTTTGCATTCGCGACGTCCTTTGGACGGTTTGTCGGAGCTGGCGTGAATTTTGGACTGGGTGCGATGGTTCGGAACACGGGGACACTCGGGAAACCCGTGGCGTATACCGCCATCGCTTTTGCGATCGGACTACTACTGATTCCTTTCGGTGTCGAAACGACGGGGAAATCTCTGCCCGATTGACCTGGCATATTTCCCGCGGCAGAACCGGCGTCGTGTTGCGGGTCGAGGGAGCGAAGTGGTAATCGTCAAACATCCAAATTCTTGCATTTGGAATCGAACTGGGATTAGGATGTCATATAAGCGTTCAGCCCGAGAGGGATTGGCGCCCGCGCGGGCTTGGCAGCAGACACACGGAAACAGTGCAAACAAACACCCATAAGATTGCCTTCATTCGTATCTTGGTTGTCACGCTACTGGTGTCTTTGGCCGGCCTTTCCACTTTGGCGAAGAATAATCAATGTCTCCCGAAATCCAATCTTGCTCGGTATCTTTCGATCGCCAGCAAAATGAAGGCGGATACCGATTGTTCTCCTGCCCCAATCGAACTGGAGCCGGCACAACCCAGATCACGACTGCTGATTCCTGAGCCGATTCTTATTGTTGCAAACGTGGATCACTGGGAAGCACCCTTCGTCCAGCGCATCAGTCTTAGTGTCTGCTTGCGGCACCGTGCTCCCCCTGCTATACCCTCCTAAAAGAATCACGCTCGAATAAGCTTAATTCCCTTAGTCCGAAACCACGGCAACGGTCTGTTTCTATTGAATTGACGGGTTGTAACCGGAGCGGGAGCTCTCATGACTGCACATCCGTTGACGCCTGTTCGCTTGGAACAGTTGAGGCGCTTCAGTACGTGTTTGGTCGCCAGCGCGATCGAAACGTTTCACGTTCGCCTTCCCAACACCGGATTCTCTGATTCCAGCATCCGGTGCATCTTCGAGGATTTAGCTCCCATCGTAGGCTATGCGGCTACTGCGCGCATTCGGAGCGCTGAGCCGCCAATGGAAGGCGGCAGCTTCTTCTACGATCGCACCGACTGGTGGAACCAGCTGCTAACCATACCGGAGCCTCGCGTCGTGGTGATTCAGGATATTGATGCTCATCCCGGCTTGGGCGCTTTTGTCGGCGAAGTCCATGCACATATCCTCCAAGCGCTCGGATGCGTGGGGCTCGTGACCAATGGGGCGGTTCGTGACCTGAATTCTGTTCGGAAATCGGGGTTCCAGATGTTTGCGGGCAACGTTTCCGTTTCACACGGCTACGCGCACGTATTTGACTTTGGTGGCACCGTCGACGTTGCCCGTCTTAAGATTCGTCCCGGGGACCTCATTCATGCCGATCGCCACGGCGTGCTTTCGGTGCCCTTGGATATTGCGGACAAAATTCCGCCCGTGGCGGCCGATATTCAAGATTGTAGACAGCGGATAGTTGACCTCTGTCGCTCTTCGAACTTTTCGATTGAAAAACTGCGGGAGTGTTTCCAGAGAGAGCTTAATGAACAGCGAAATAGGCACCAATCCTAGCTCAGACGTAACACGGATGGACTTCACGATGAAGATGATTATAAAAAGATCTCCCACGCTGCACTTGTCCGCATGGGCGGCGCTCCTCCCTCTGCTCGGCGTAGCGCTTCTCGCCGGCTGCGGTTCGGCCGGCAGAACCAAAGCGGACGACAAAGCCGACGCTCCCACTGTCGCTGTCGTCAAAGTGACCCGGCAGGATCTTTCGAATGATCTCGAGGTCGCTTCCGAGTTCCTCCCGTTCCAGGAAATCGACGTCTACGCCAAAGTTTCCGGCTACATCCAGAAGCTTTACGTCGATTGGGGAACGCACGTCAGACAGGGCCAGCTCCTCGCTGTCCTAGAAATTCCCGAGCTCGAGCAGCAACTCGCGCAGGACGAAGCGGCCCTCCGCCGCAGCCATCAGGATATGGAGCGCGCGCGTGAGGAACTCGGTCGCTCCCAGTCCGCTTACGATGTTGCACATATCACATATACACGTCTTGCCGACGTGCAAAAAACGCGCCCTGAGCTTGTCGCCCAGCAGGATATTGACGTCGCGCAGGGCAAAGACCTCGAAGCCAGCGCAGGAGTTTCGGCCTCCAAAGATGCTGTCGCTGCGGCTGAACAGGCCTCGATCGCTTCCAAGGCTGCGCTCGATAAGGACAAAGCCATGTTCGCGTACGCGCGAATGACGGCTCCGTTCGACGGCGTGGTCACCCAGATCAATGCGTACACGGGCGCGCTGCTCCCCGCCGGCACCGGTTCCGGCAAGGGCGAATCTGCGCTCTGCCGGCTCTCGCAGAACAATCTTCTGCGCCTCGTGATTCCGGTTCCTGAGCGGGCCGTTCCCGATATCCGGGTCGGACAGGAGGTCGCTGTCGAAGTCTCCGCGCTCAAACGAACCTTCGATGGGAAAGTCGTTCGCTTCTCCGGGCAGATTGATCCTGCTACCCGCACGATGCACACCGAGGTCAATGTCCCCAATCCAAAGTTTGAGCTAGTCCCAGGCATGTACGCGTCCGTACGTCTGCCGTTGCACTCAGCCCAGCATGTCCTCGCACTTCCCATCCAGGCCGTTCAGTCTTCCGGCGAGGGGCGCGGCTCAGTGCTCGTGGTCAATAGCAGCAACCAGCTCGAGAATCGCGATGTCACTCTCGGCCTCCAGACCGCCAATCACGTCGAGATTATTTCCGGCCTTACCGAGAATCAGCTCGTCGTTTTCGGGGAACAAGGCCAGTATAAGCCGGGCCAGATCGTCAAGCCCAAAGTCGTCGACACGACGGACATGGAATAGGAGTACTCATGCCCTCTTTTTCTTTGAAGCATCCATACTTTGTCATCGTCATATGTCTGTTTGTATGCGTTCTCGGCCTCACCAGCGTCGTCCAAATGCCCGTCGACATGTTTCCCCCGATCAACATTCCCGTCGTTCTCGTCGCCACGTTTTACAGCGGCATGCCGCCGGAGCAGATCGAAGCGGACATCACCGACACATTCGAGCGATTCTTTACGCTCGGCAGTGGCATCGATCACATGGAATCGCGCTCGATGTCGGGCGTCAGCCTGATTAAGATTTACTTCCAGCCAGGCACGGATGCCAATGCAGATGTAACGCAGATTTCCAATCTCGCAATGGCCGATTTAAGGCGCCTGCCTCAGGGCACTTTGCCGCCCGTCGTTATGAAAGTGGACGCATCGAGCCTGCCGGTCTGCCTGCTGACGGTAGACGGCAAAGGGTTGGACGAAACGCAACTTCACGATTACCTGCAATTTCAGATTCGAAACCAGATTGCAGGAGTGCCTGGCGCGACTGTGCCTCCGCCTTACGGCGGCCGTTCGCGGCAGATCATGGTCTATGTCGATCCGCTAAAACTGCAGGCGCACCAACTCAGTCCCATGGACGTGGTGCGCGCCACCGATTCCTCGAATTTGATTCTTCCGGCAGGCGACGTCCGCATCGGCCCGATGGACTACAACCTCTACACCAACGCGCAAGTGGACAATGCTGCCGCTCTCAACAGCGTGCCTTTGAAGACGGAAGGCCAGCGATCCGTCTTCATCGGCGATGTCGGCAACGCCGTCGACGGCGCCGCCCTTCAGTACAACATCGTCCGCGTCAACGGTCAGAAATCGGTCTACGTCCCCATCCTCAAGCAGGGCGGCAACACCAATACGATCCTGGTCGTGAATGGTATCAAGCAGGCCATCAAGTCGCTTCGCGACATCCCTTCGCAACTGCGGACACACGTCGAGTTTGACCAGTCCCTGTTTGTCAAGCAAGCGATCTCCACGGTGATGCGCGAGGGCGGCATCGGCCTTGTTCTCACCGCAGTTATGATTCTTGTTTTCCTCGGTAGCCCTCGCGCTACCGCCGCAGTCTTCCTCTCGATTCCGCTTTCGGTCATGGCAACTTTCTTCCTGCTTCACTCCGCCGACAAGACGATCGACAGCATGGTCTTGAGCGGACTCGCGCTGGCGTTCTCGCGGTTGATCGATAACTCCGTTGTCGTCCTCGAAAACATCTTCCGGCACATCGAGCTGGGCGAAGAACCAGCCGTCGCTGCAGAATTGGGATCGAATGAGGTCGCGCTCGCCGTTCTCGCCATCACCCTCGTCACCGTCGTCGTGTTTTTCCCAGTCACGCTTCTTTTCGGTGTCAGCAAGTATCTGTTCACGGCCCTTGCTCTCGGCGTTGTCATTTCTCTGTTCGCTTCTTATTTCGTGGCGGTTTCCGTGGTGCCTCTCTATTGCGCGCGCGTCCTCAAGGGTTTTCACGAGCACACCTCTGGTTCTGAATCCAGGAAGTCTCCGCTTGCCCGCTTCCATTTCTGGTTCAATCAGAAGTTCGACCGCATGCTTGACTATTACGACCGAAAGGTTCACCGGGCTCTCGATCGGCCTAGAGAAATCGTCTTTGGATTTCTCGCCCTCTTCGTGCTCAGTTTCGCTCTGTATCCCCTTGTGGGCGTCTCGTTTTTTCCGCGCACTGATGCCGGCCAGTTTGTCATCAACGTGAAAGCTCCCACGGGCACTCGTCTTGAACTCAGCGAAAATTACGTCAAGCAGGTCGAGGATATTGTTCGGCAAGTCGTTCCAGCTGACGAACTCAATACCGTCGTCTCCAACATCGGACTGATGTCCGACCTATCCGCGCTCTTCACGCCCAATTCCGGTATGCACACGGCGTTCGTCCAGGTTGGGCTTAAGGAAGATCATAAGGTCAGCAGTTTTATTTACATGAATCGCGTGCGCCGCCGCATCGCTTCCGATCTTCCCGAGGTCCGCACGTTTTTTCAGTCCGGCGGGCTTGTGGACGCCGTCTTGAACCAGGGCAAGCCTGCGCCAATTGACGTGCAGGTCAGCGGTATGGACCTCACCGCCGCCAACAAGATCGCTCTCGACCTCGCCGCAAAATTCAAAGCGCTGCCCGGCGTCGCGGACGTCTACGTTCCGCAGGATATGGACTACCCGGCGCTCAAAGTAAATGTCAACCGTACGCGGGCCGCCGAACTCGGCCTCACCCCAAAGGAAGTCGTCGACAACCTCATCACGGCTCTTACTTCGAACGCGATGATCGCTCCCAGTTACTGGGTAGATCCTAAGAGCGGCAACAATTACTTTGTGACGGTGCAGTATCCCGAGAATCGTGTGAAATCGCTTGAGGGTCTCAAAACCATGCCCCTGCACGCTCCCAATCTCAAGCTTCCCACCTACCTTGACCAGGTCGCTGATGTCTCCACGATCCTCACTCCCACCGAAGTTGATCACTACCAGCTCCAACGCACGATTGATATCTATGTCGCCCCCACCGGCGAAGACCTCGGCAAGCCCGCCAACGCAATCGCCAAAATCGTGGATTCCACCAAGCTTCCTTCCAACCTCCGCATCAACATTCGCGGTCTTGTTACGACCATGCAATCCTCATTTCGGAGTTTTGGTTTTGGCCTGCTGCTGTCGGTTCTGCTTGTATATCTCGTCCTCGTCGCTCAGTTTTCGTCCTTCACGGATCCTTTCCTTATCATCTTGGCCGTCCCGACCGGTTTGGTCGGGGTCATGCTCACTCTCGCATTCACCGATACGTCGCTCAATGTTCAGTCCCTTATGGGCGTGGTGATGCTTACGGGAATGGTCGTCTCCAACAGCATTTTGATCGTCGATTTCGCCAATAAACTCCGCGGCGAGGGCCGGGGAGTACGCGACGCGGTGGCGCATTCCTGCAGAATCCGCCTCCGTCCCATCTTGATGACTTCGCTCGCCACTGTGGTCGGCCTTCTTCCGATGGCTCTGAAACTTGAAACAGGCAGCGAAGCCTATGCTCCACTCGCGCGGGTCATCATCGGCGGGCTCGTCGTTTCGGTGGTTCTCACGATCTTCGTGGTGCCTGCCGCATACCTCCTGATCTATAGCCGCCGCGCCGAGTCCAATGCTCCCGCCGTCGCGCAGGAGGCGCAATGATGAAACCCCGCAGCTTCCCGTTCGTAGTCGATCTGCTCCTGGCCGCGGTTTCCATCTTCGCTCGCCCCAGCGCCGCGCAGACGGCGCCCGCGCAATCGGCCCCGATGCACGTTCCTCCGGGGCAGCCGGCCACTCCGCAGACCGCATCTCCACAGGCGGTGCAAAGCCTCACGCTGCAGGACGCAGAGAAAATCGCGATTCAGAATCATCCCCAGGTCCAGGTCGCTACCTATCTTGCTGCCGCGGCACAGTCGCGCGTCAGCCAGGTCGAGTCGCTCTACTATCCTCAGGCATTCGGCAGTGTCACCGGCGCCTACGCCGAAAACGATAGCCGCATCGCCGCCGGCGGTCTCAATAATCCGATCGTTTTTAACCGATTCGCGGAGGGCGTCACTGTCAGTCAGCTCGTCACCGATTTCGGCCGTACCCACGAGCTGGTCAAAAGTTCGAAGTATGCGGCGCAAGCCGAGCAGGCGAACGTCACTCTTTCCCGCGCGGACGTGCTCCTGGGTGCGGACAGGGCTTACTATGCCGTGCTCAAGGCCCAGGCAGTACTCAAGGTGGCTGACGAAACGGTGAAAGCCCGCCAGTTGGTCGCCGAACAGATCACAACTCTCGCAAATAATAAGCTCAAATCAGGGCTGGACGTCAGCTTCGCCAACGTCGATCTCGCGCAGGCTCGGCTTCTTCAAATTCAAGCGCGGAACGATCTCGACGCATCGCTCGCCGACCTCTCGGCTGCCCTAGGATACTCTGATCAGCGGGCATTCAACCTTGCCGACGACACTCAAAATCTCACGCAACCTCTGCAGCCTCCACCGGTGGACTTTAACGGCGTCTTGCAGCTCGCCATGCAGAACCGGCCCGAACTGATCGGACAGCGCTTCGAGCTCCAGTCCGCCCAGAGCTATGCGCGCGCCGAGCGCGATCTCTGGTTTCCCACGCTAAGCGCCGTCGGAGCCGCCGGACTGATTCCGTACCGCGCGGATACCCTGGCCTCCCGGTACGCCGCGGGTGGATTCAACGTCAACATTCCGATCTTCAATGGCCACCTGTTTGGAGCCTTGCGGTCGGAAGCTGACGCGCGTGAAAACGCTCAGCAGCAGTTTGTCCGCGATCTCCAAAACCGAATCACCCGGGACGTCCGCGCCGCCTGGCTGAATGCTAACTCCGCCTTCGAGCGCCTCTCCGTGACCGAGCAATTCCTGGCGCAAGCCCGCCAGGCTTTCGAATTGGCTCAGGCGCGTTACAAGCTAGGCCTGAGTTCGATCATCGAGCTAAGCCAGGCCCAATTGAACCTTACTCAGGCTGAAATTGCCGAGGCCAGCGCCAAATACGATTACGAAATTCAATCTTCGACCCTGAATTACCAAACGGGCTTGTTGCACTGAGGACGCCGAGCACCTCACTGACAGGAGGCCGATTTCCCACCCCGCGGTAGTCCGGATGGCCACGACGAGCGGCTCCCCCCGTGTCGTGGCCTTGTCCGGATCCAAGCCGCCCAGCTAGCCGCGGCAAGCGCTCTCCCTCATCGTCTTGATCCAGATTCGCATCCAGCCGCTCGTCGAAATCCGAATTCTGTGACAAAGTATAAACCGATGGCGGAATCACAGACCTCTCAACCCGCCGGCCGAGTCGCATTCACCTATCCGGGCTTCGGTCTTTTCCTCGTAGCACGGTGGTTCATCATCGCTGGCCTCGAAATGCAATCGGTAGCGGTCGGATGGCAAGTCTATGAAATCACCCGGCGGCCGTTGGATCTCGGCCTCGTGGGTCTCGCGCAGTTTCTACCTGGGATTCTCCTGTTCTTGGTCTCAGGCCACACGGCTGATCGATTCGAGCGCCGCAAAGTGCTTTTCGGTTGCTACACAGGATTTGCTACCTGCTCTGGCCTGCTTTTATACATTTCGTTGCATGGAGTGCGATCGATTTATCCGATCTACCTTGTGATGATGCTTCTTGGCGTCGTTCGATCCTTCAACGGTCCCGCGACACGCGCGATTCTGCCTCAATTGGTTTCCGAGGAGCATCTCCCGAACGCGGTTGCCTGGGGATCAAGCACCTTTCAGAGCGCCACAATTCTGGGTCCGGCGTTTGGCGGCCTCATCTATGCGGCGGCCCGCGGTCCTTCCGCCGTCTATGCAATCGCGATGGTTTCGGGCGCAGCCGCCGTATTGTCCATGACTCGTGTACGTCCGAAGTCGAAGCCACGTCCCCGCGAGCCGATCAGCCACAAGACGGTCCTGGCGGGTCTCCATTACATTTGGCGGCAGAAGGTGATTCTCGGCTCCATCTCGCTCGATCTCTTTGCGGTGCTGCTAGGAGGAGCGGTAGCGCTGCTCCCGGTCTACGCACACGAAATTCTCAAGACCGGCCCCTGGGGCCTGGGCTTACTGCGTTGCGCACCCGGAGTGGGCGCCGGTGCGATGGCGATTCTCCTGGCATATCGCCCGTTGCGAGGGCGGACAGGCGTTACGATGCTTTGCTGCGTGGCGGGATTTGGCGCCTTTACAATTCTCTTTGGAATCTCGCGCAATCTATATCTATCGCTCGCGGCGCTCGTGCTTGTGGGAGCCAGCGATATGGTGAGCGTCATCATCCGCGGTGTCTTAATCCAGGTCGCTACGCCCGACGAAATGCGCGGCCGGGTGAACGCAGTGGACATGGTTTTTATTGGCGCTTCCAACGAGTTCGGCCAGTTCGAGTCGGGATTGACGGCTCAATGGTTCGGCACGGTGCCGGCTGTAATCCTGGGCGGCATCGGCGCGTTGATGGTGACGGCGTTGTGGGCTTGGGGATTTCCGGATTTGCGGAGGGCGGACCGGCTCACCGGCACCGAAATCTAGATGTCTCCCCAGAATCGAAAATTCTTGAATTCTGCGGGCGCTTCGGGGGTGAGAGGGCAGCTGAGCAATCTGAAATTTTTTCGCGATTAGACGAGCGCGCAAGCCTTTATTTTCATCAACTTAGAGTAATTTCTAATGTCAGGATTCGCGATTAGAAATTTCGCTTTCTAATCGCAACAATTGGCCTGCTCTTGCCGGCCATTGGTTGTCATGCGGTCGGCTTGTCGGGGACCGGCTGGCTGGCGTAAAAATCCTCGCGGAAACGCACGCTGTAGGAATCGAGCAACTCTCCGATGCGTTCCGGTTTCGCGGAACGCAGCACGAAACCCGCATGATGATGTTTGGGAACGCGGTAGACGATTTCAGGATCGTCGTAAGCGGAGGTATCGGGCGATTCCTGGCGGGCGAGCGAAACAATCACGCCGGCGTAGTCGCGCCGTTTCTTCGGAAGAGTGTACGGCGCCTTTCCGGCTCCGATTTCGAGCCGGGCCCACTCGCGCCACAGATTCACTCCGGTCGCTGCTTCAATCGCGTCGGAGATATAGGCGCCGCCGACGCGCGCCGCCACTTCGAGGAAGTAGATTTTGCCATCCTCGTGCGCGCGAAGAAATTCCGCGTGGGTCACCCCGCGCACGAGTCCCAGGATGTCGATCAATTCCCGGTTCAATTTCAGCAGCGCTTTTGATTCCGCCGAGGTACGCGGCAGCGTGCGCGAGGTGAACACGCCGCCTCCATGGGAGACATCGAGCGGTGGAGCGCCGTACGCATGCGCTTCGGCAAAAACCACTTTGCGCTCCGAGACGATGCTGTCAACGTGGAACACGTCTCCGGGCACGAATCGTTCGAGCAGATAAAACGACTGCTGGTCGCCCAACTGATCGAGCCACGGCCACAGTTCCGCCTCCGCGCCGATTTTCTTCATCCCGATCCCCGAGGCTTGCGACCGCGGTTTCAAAAGCCAGGGCGGTTTTACGCGAGCCATAAACTCTCGCAAGCTGTCGTAATTCAGCACGTGAACGAAATCCGGAACCGCGACGCCCGCTTCCTTGGCGCGCCCACGCATCGCCAGTTTGTCGCGGAAGTAGCGCATCGTGGTAAGGCCCATGCCGGGGATGTGCAGGTGTTCGCGGAGCGCGGCCACATTTTCCATGTCAAATTCGTCGAGCGCGACGATGCGATCGATAGGCCGCGACCGTGCCATATAACTCACGGCATAAATCAAATCCTGCAACGGCAGGTCCTCGGGGATGTAGAACGCTTCGTTGATCGCTTCGCGCGGCCAGTTCGCGTCGCGAAGCTTCTCGACGGTCAACAGGAAAACGTCGCAGCCCTTCTGCTTGCACGTTCGCATGAACTCCTGACCTTTTTCGTAGGAGCTGACGCAGAGAACGGTGAGGGGGCGTTTGGCCGACACGGGCCGTCCTTGGAGTGCGTTCGCGGCGAATAACGGCTGACCGCGGCGCCGCGAAAAAACGGATTATACGTCGGTCTATCCGGCAGGGAAGAGAAATCGGAGGAATGGGTCGACGCGAAGGGCCCAGGCCGTTTCGTCGTGCTTGCCACCTTGGATTTCGTCGTAGCGCAGGTCGCGGCCTTCCTGCCATCCCCGGGCGAGCAAGGAATCGCGAAGCCTCCGCACGTCGTCAATCTCGTGCGCGCTTTCCTGGGTTCCGGCGTCGAGCCAGATTCGCGGTCTCGGTTCGACGCGCGCGCGCGCGACGTAGCTCAAGATCCACCGCTGATTCCACCACACCGACGGTGATAGCGCCGCCACCCTTCCGAACACCTGGCGGTATCGCAAGCCGAGGTAGAGCGTCAGTAGTCCGCCGAGAGAGGAGCCCGCAATTCCCGTGTTCGCCGCGCCCGGAAGCGTCCGGTATTGCGATTCTACGAAACGCTTCATCTCGCGCGTCAACATTCGTCCGTAGCGATCCGCTCCGCCTCCGCCGAGCTTCCGATCTTTCGCCGGTGTGTACTCGCGGAGCCGCCGCTTGCCGGTGTTATAAATTCCAACGATGATGAGCGGCTGGATCGCGCCTTCGGCAATCAACCGGTCGGCTGTCTCTCCGACGCGCCAGTAGACGCCATTGATAAATGAGGTGGATGGGTCGAAAAGATTTTGGCCGTCCTGCATATAGAGAACGGGGAAACGCAGGTCCGGGCGCCTTTCGTAGATGCCAGGCACGTAGACGATCAGGTCGCGCACTCCCGACAGGTACCGGGAGCGGTAGTTTTCGTACTTTCGCAATTGGCCGGGGCCGGCGGCTGCGGCCTCACTTGGGTGTATCAGAGGGGACAATCGAAGATCGCTCCAGCATGCCAGAAAAGACCAACTAGGATATCAGAGGCGAAATCGTTACGCTGATTGTTTCCGCTTTCTAGTGCTCGCAATCGCCGTATAATACCGCCCGCCTTCGTAACGGCTCGGCGATTGAAACCAGAACGCGCCCGCAGGAGCAAAATGAAAAGGGAATATCATCGTTGGCATTCGCACCGCCTGGGCCTCGAGATGGGAGTCGTTGTATACGGACACTGGGGACCGCCACTGCTGGGATTTCCAACGAGCGCGGGCGACGAATGGGAGCTGGAGGGCCAGGGACTGATCGGCAGCCTCGCGCCGCTAATTGATGCCGGACGGGTGAAATTCTTCAGCATCAATTCCGTGAATTCCGCGGGCTTCTACAACAAAGGCGCGCACCCATTTCATCGCAGCTACGTCGAAACGCAATTCGACGCTTACGTGCGCGAAGAAGTTGTTCCATTCATTCGCGACAATTGCCAGTCGCGCGACATCGCCATTTCCACGATGGGCGCGTCATTCGGCGCGTATCACGCCGCCAATACGCTCTTCAAACATCCAGATGTCGTGCGGCGCTGCTTCGCGCTTTCCGGCGTGTACGACATCAAGAACTTCATGGATGGCATGTATGACGACAACACCTACTTCAACAATCCAGTCGACTACCTTTCGAACGCGGACGGCAATATGGTGGCACAACTGAATCAATGCGATATTCACATCGCGACCGGCTGCGGCCCCTGGGAAAACAGCGGGCCTTCCTATCGGCTTTCGCAGATCCTCGGCAGCAGGGGAATCCACCATCATCTCGACGATTGGGGGCCGCAGGGAGGGCACGACTGGCCGTTCTGGAAGCACCAGATGTGGGAGTACATCAGCCAGCTTTTCTGAACTTGATTTGCAGCGGGAGAAAGTTCAAGCGAGGTCGAAGCGTTCCAGCATGTAGCGACCCTTGGCAATCACCTGCTCCTCATCAATCCAGACATTGCAGTGGCGCGCGAGCACGTCCACGTGTGTCGACGAACTCCATGCCGCATGCGTCTGGCTGCCGTAGGGATCGCCAAACGCGAGATGCACGCCCGGCAATTTTTCATCCTGCAGCAGCACCCCGATCATGTCCGATAGGCTCAGGTTTGTGCCAAACGCCAGCTCGCCCACGCGGTCGCTATTCTCGTCCGTGTGGCAGTAGCTCCAGAATTCGGCTTCGAGATCTTTACGCGAACACGTCGCCTTCACGAGCCGTCCACCGCGGATATCAAGCACCAAAGGCGTCTTTTGCAGGTCGCCGTACTTGCCGCAAAAATGATCGCCCGCCGTACCGTCGCAGACAAACGTGCCATCCACCTTCGCAGGAGTCGTGAAAACCTCGCCCGCCGGAAGATTCGACCAGTAGCGCCGGCTGATGAGCCCGCTTGTTTTCACCCAGTCGAGCCCCGCATCGAACGTTGCGACCAGTGACGTGCCCGCATCGGTCCGCACCGTCAACGAGCGCGCCTTGTGCATTCGGTCCAGCAATTTTTCGCTAAGGCGGTCGACGAGCGAGTAGTCCGCGCGCATGCCTTGCTGCATGATTTCGGGCGTCACGCCCACCATGTGCGCGTAGCGAATCTGGCGCCGTTCGACGATGCCCACAATATCTTTCCGCGCCCCCAGTTCGCCCGGCATTGGATTCATGCACAGAATCCCGGCGTCGGCGCGTTCCAGCGAATCAAGAACCGCCTTCGGGGCGCGGGCGAGCGGCCGCGGCGCGAGGTCTTCGAGCAGGAATTCTTCGCAAACGGCGCCCCGCGTCTCAATCGCGCGCGCTAGGCTCGCAGCGACTTCTTCGCTCGTGCGGTCCGAGATAAGCGTCACGCGTTCGCCCGGCTGGATCGCGAGACACGTCTCGACTGCATTGCGTGCGCCTGGGATCAGGTCTTCTTGCACGGTCTCGATGTTCATCTGGATATTCTAGTTTCGCCTTCGATTCGTTTCTAGAGCTGAACGCGGGACGGTGACCACAATCATCATCCCAGAGCCTCGACGACCATCGCCGGCACCTGCCCGCCACCAGAGGTGACGTTTGCGAGCCCCGTGGAGCTGAGCCGCGTGAGAAATCCCGCCATGCGCCCGCGGAATAGATACGGCGCGAGGTCCACGAGCATGTCGCGCATTTCGACGCCGTTCGCCGTCTGCATTGGGAAAACCTCGCGGCGAATCGCGATCCGCTCCTGCACTACCCAGGCGTGTTCTCGATCGGCGAGCGCTCGATTGAGCGCAGCGTCCCACGCGCGCTCGTCATTTTCCCAGCCAAGCGTGACGCCGGTGCCCCCATATTCGTCGTTTGGCTTCAAAACGAAATCTTGTCGCCGCCGTCGCACGTACTCAAGCAGCCCAAACGATTCGCCGTCGCGATTGGTCTTGGTATCCGCCAGCAGACGCGTCCACGGAATGTGGCGGCGAATTAGCTCCCGCTCCGCATCGCTGAATAGCGAAGCGTTCCGCTCGTCCGTCAACACGGCGAAGAATGCCTTCTTGTGCGGAATCTTGCACGTCAGCGCATTTGCCATGCATACCGCGCCCGACGCATAGGCTTTCACCAGAGCCTCGCATTCCGCCGGGCGCGCAAGAATGTCGTTTATCAATACGCGCCGGTAAAGCAAATCGATCTTGCGCCCCTGCGCCGTCAGATTCTTGCCGTCAAATAGTAGGTCGCGCGGGTCGCTTACAATTGTCGGCACGCCCTCGCGCTCAAAGCGCGCTTGCAATATCTCGAATTCACTCCAGGTGGGGACTTCACGCCAGTCCACGATCCCGATCACCGGCGGAGAGGCGCTGCCGCCCCACTCGCGATAGCTCGTGAGCAACGCGTCGAGCAGCATCTTCATGGTTTCGTATTTTCGAACGTGATAACTTTCTTCGAAGCGCTTCATCACAGGCAGCGACAGAAAAACTTCGGCAAGCGTTTCGGCGTAACCGGGCCCGGCAGGGGACTCCGCGTTGTATTCTGCAAATTGCAGGGAATCAGGCAGCAAAAACGCGTCGAGCCGTGAGGCGGTGCTGGAAGTGCCATAGCCGGCGGAAATTCGCACCAGACGCTCTTCGTCGGGGCTCAGCGCCGCTTGCGCCAGGAGCGCCGCATCAGCTAGCGATTGCTTGACGATACGTTCGCCCATCACGGCGATTGCTTCAGAAACTTCGCGCACGCGCCGGTCGTCTTCTCTGGTGAGAAAAAACGGGCGAAGGAAAGGGCAGTGCACGCGGTCGCCGAATTTCAACTTCTCAGCGCGCATGCGCGCGTTCAATTCCGCACAATATTCGGGCGAAAGCTCGACGTCTGGCCGCAAGAGCCTGTGCCATGCCTTGGCAGCAAGCGGCTCCTGGCGAGAAGCCGGGCCCTCGCTCGCCCCTTGAACAGAGGTTGAACGGGATGCCTGCGGCGAACCCGTCATGCGCTCTTCGCTCCTACGCCTTTTGGCGCCACGCCTCTTGCCGCGACACTTGTGCTGGTTTTCGCCACGGCGGGCGCAGCCGTGAAGCCGGAGGCCGCGCCGATGCCGAGCATCTCTTCCCATCGCGGCCACGAATTTGCAACGTTGCCCTTCAGGGCGCGGTCAATCACAAGCCTCGCCATCTTCTCTACCACATGCCCAAAATAAAATTCGGTGATCCGGTCGCGCTCAAAATCCGGCGCCGGATTCAGGAAGTCGATCGCATAGGGGACGCCGTTCTCAATGGCAAATTCGATTGTGTTCATCTCGTAGCCGAGCATCTGATTGATCGTTTGCGCGTCTTTCACAACGCGCGCACCGAGTTCCGCAGAAAGGTAATTGTGGTCGACGAGGTAGCGCCGCTCTTTCGGATCGTATGCAACCGGCGTTATATCCGTCTTGCCGAATGTGAAGCAGCGAACGTACTGGTCGAAGTTTACAAACTGCTGGAGTGTCATGCAGTAAGGGCCGGTTCCATCGTATGCCGCCAGCAGCTCTTCCTTGTTGTTCACCTTGTAGACGTGCTTCCAGCCGCCGCCGGAAAAGGGCTTCAAGATCGCCGGCCGACCGACGTAGTCGAGCAGGGCGTCCCATTCGACCGGATATTGCAGGTTGCGCAGCGATTCGGAATTGATGTCCACGTCGGAGGGATACGACTTTTGCGGCAGCAGCACTGTTTTGGGAATCGCGATTCCCAGTTTCGACGCAACCGAATAATTAAAAAACTTGTCGTCGGCGGTCCACCAGAACGGATTATTGATTACGTATGTGCCTTCGAGCACGGCGTGCTTCAAATATCCGCGGTAGTACTCGACTTCGTGCGAGATCCGGTCGACGATTACGCGATACGCCGCCGGCTCGCCCATTCGCGTACCGCCCAGCTTCACGAATTCCGCCGTGATTCCATCGGGCGCGCCGAGTTGATTCACTCGCTCGATAAATGCAGGAGGGAAGCTGTATTCGCGGCCGCACATTATTCCGATCTTCATCGCGGTATCTACTCCTTCGCGACTCGCCGTCGCAATGACCGCCAGGAGCGGCCGTCCCTGCTGAACTCACGCATTCGCCGGAAAATGGGCCGCGGACGACGCTTGCGCCGAAGTTTCTCCGCGCGTTTCCGCCACGATCTGCCGCACCACTGCCTTCAAGTCGCCCGTTTCCGCATAGGCCTTTAGTTGCCGCTCCGAGCTCGTGCCCTCGCGCAAAATTCTCTCAATCGGCGCGAGCGCGTCACGGCTGCCCAAATCGTCCACTACATCGTCTACGAAATCGAGGAGCTCTTCGCCGAGTTCGCGCATGGGAACTTCGGCTTGTTTCCCGAAGTCGATCAGATTGCCCTCGACGCCCCAACGCGCCGCTCGCCATTTGTTCTCTTCGATGAGCGCGCGGGGGTACATCCGATAGCTCATGTTCTTCGTGTAGAGCTGATGCAGCTTCACTACGATGGCCTGAGCCAGGGCGGCGATTGCAATCGCATCTTCGATTCGCGGCGTCACGTCGCAGATTCGAAATTCGAGAGTGCCGAAGATGGGGTGGGGCCGCACGTCCCACCAGATTTTCTTCGCGTTGTCGATGCAGCGAAGCTTGATGAGCAGACCGACATAATCCTCGTACTCGCTCCAGGAATTGAAGTGATCGGGAATTCCCGTGCGCGGGAAACGGCGGAAGACCGTGGTGCGAAATGATTTCAATCCGGTGTCGCGACCCATCCAGAACGGCGAACTCGTCGAAAGCGCGAGCAGGTGCGGCAGGAAGTAACGCACCATGTTCATCAGGTCGATCATCGTCGTGCGATCCGGCACGGCCACGTGAACGTGCATGCCGAAAATCAACAGGGAACGCGCCAGTTGCTGCAATTCCTCGACGATATTCTTGTAGCGCTCACCCGGAGTGATTACCTGGTCGATCCAGTTTGAAAACGGGTGCGTGCCCGACGCCGCCACCTGCAAGCCGACGCTCTCCGCGGAGCGGACCAGTTCTCCGCGGGTCCGGTGCATGTCCACACGCAACTCATCGACGTTCGCGCAGATATTGGTACCGATTTCGACGATCGACTGGTGCATTTCGCGCTTTACCTGCTCGCCGAGATTCGCCGAAGTAGCCGCCACCAATTGGCTGACGTGCGAGCGGAGTTCGCCCGTCGATGGATCTATGATTTGAAATTCTTCCTCGACGCCAATCGTAAATCGGTGGCTCATGAGAGGAAACCTCTCGTCCATATCCTGCGGGGATTCGAAATGCTATCACAATTCACGGTGGTGGGAATTAGCGGAATGTCTGGCGGCCGGCCGAACCAAGCGGGTTTCGAGGTGCTGTGCCGGGTGTGCACGCTCGCTCGTCTCTGTGCTATTATCTTTGTGCGGGGTGGAGCAGCCTGGTAGCTCGTCGGGCTCATAACCCGGAGGTCGTTGGTTCAAATCCAACCCCCGCAACCAAAATTTCTTTTCTGTCAGGAACTTCCGCGAACCCTGCAACCATCCGAATTTGTATTTTGCAATATGGATTCGAAGTGTGCCCATTGAGCCTCGAGCTTAGATCTCAATGCAGGCGCCGAAGTGTCTGATTGTTTCCGGTTTGCCCGTCAACCGTTCGTAGCCGGAGACAAGGACGAATCGAGCTTCCACTAGAGGAAGTAATGCAGCTACTGCGCCTTCGTATACTCCGCCTTGGCTTCTTTCAGAACGAGGATGTCGGGGTCCGAACTGCGGGCAGCCCTCTTCTTTACCGCCAACAAATAGACCGGTAGCTGATCGCGATCAAGACCACGGTAAACAAGCTGTGCTTGAAGTCGCTGATCACGAATACAATCAGAAATCCAGCCGACGCCAGCAGCACTCCCAAAGGCAACACAACCGCGGCACAGGGGCGAGTGGCATACGACCACACGCACGCTGCTCAAGCTTACCTGCTGACGTTCAAGGACGGAGGCCATCGAGCGTTCTCGGGGCGCGGACGGATGGCCCCGGGAGGCGAGCACGACAAGGAATACCAGCAGATCGTCTGCGTTGCCTCGACAGCTTTCTGGGACGCAACCCTGAAGCGCGACGCTGCCGCACAGCGATGGCTGGAACAGGGCGGCTTCGCCGCACTTCTCGGAAGTGCGGGCACGTTCGAGCAGAAGCGCCCGCAGGAAACACCTGCCCGCAGTCACCATTGACGGAAAATAACGCAGACTTGTGTCTTGTCGCGAATGGCGAATTCCCGGGCGCCCCAAGGCTTGGTTTCCACGGCCTTTGAGTTTGGATGCAGCATATCGGGCCTTCTTGAGGCGATCTCGTCGTAGAGCTCGTGAATCGTGTTTGTCTCAATCGCCAGCTCCGGGCGGTCCTTTGCCGCGAACTCGGAACTTTCGACCAGATAGGCTTTCGCTCCATCCCTTTCGACCACGGCGAACGTGGCGTCGCGGTGCAGCACCTTAAATCCAAGGCAGGCAACGAAGAGATCGAGGGCGTCGTCGAGCTTGTCATAGAAGATCTTTGGGACCAGGCGATTCATCATTCGGTCTCTTCCTTTCTCGTAGCGCCAGATCAAGCATCGTGCAAACACTTCCAGACACCTTGAGCAAGCCAGGCTGTGCAACCCCACTTGAGCGTCGGGAATTCTTATTTTGCCGGGAGTTCCAGGCGGACCAGCAGTCCGCCTTCAGGGTCGTTTTCGGCGGTAGCATTCCCGCTGTAGCGCGTCCGATGCGGTAGAAGTCGCGGATGGATAGCTGCCGCGCAGCAAGCCGGCGGATCTGTTGCGATCTCTATCTCAGGTCGGGCTTCTACGCCAAGACAGAATTGCAATACGAGAACACCGCGCCGGCGTCTTGCGTGTCCCGAAAACAAGTGCTTGACACCCGGCATATGGAACCATATCGTTACGCATTATGGGTAACCGAACGGTTACAAATTCTACGGAAGCGACCTTCAGCGCGCTTGCCGATCCCACTCGCCGCGCCGTTCTTGACCTCTTGCGCCGCGGGAGTCGCCCCGCGGGACAGATCGCCCGGCTCTTTCCCGTCTCCAGGCCCGCTATCTCCAAACACTTGCGCCTTTTGCGTCGCGCCCACCTCGTCAAAGAGCGGCGCGACGGCCGCCATCGAGTTTACGAACTCACTCCCGATCCGCTACGGGCTGTCGAATCCTGGCTGGGTCACTATCGAACATCCTGGCAAACCAGTCTTGCCAGCCTGAAGGTTCACGTTGAAAAAGAGCGCGCCCAATCCCGTGCCCGGCGCCGGAAAACACAAAATAAATAGATTGGAGGTTTTGTCATGGTTCCATCGAATGTTGCTCCCGGCGAAGACGAAATTATCAGCGAGATCCAAATAGCCGCCTCACCGGAACGCGTGTTCCAGGCTCTCGTGGATCCGCAGCAAGTGGTGCAATGGTGGGGGCAGGGAGGCGTCTATCGTTGTACGGAGTTCCATTCCGATTTGCGCGCCGGAGGAAAATGGCGCAGTGCCGGCGTTGGCCCTGATGGCGGCGGCTTCGAAGTTACGGGCGAGTATCTGGAAATTGATCGTCCGCGCTTGCTCGTCTATTCGTGGATTGCGAGTTGGACGGGTGACGCGAAGACGGTCGTCCGTTGGGAATTGGAGTCTACGAGACGAGGTACGCTCCTTAGAATCCGTCATAGCGGGCTCGCTGCTCATCCCGGGCTAGGTCAGAGCTACAGAGGTTGGCTGCGGATGTTGGGATGGCTGCAGGCGTACTTGGAGCGCGGCGATACCGTGGACGATCGGAAATCGGCTTCCGCTACTTGACCTGCGGCGTTGTTGCTGGTTTTCCTCGAAGGCCGGTTACCACGTGCTGTACGGGGTGTTTTCGAACGGCGAAACCGCATCCGACGCGGAATGCACCGAACAAATGCCCACCGCCGATTGGTCGGGATCGAGCAGTGTGTCGCAGTTTTCCGTCACCCAGTCCTTCCTGCGTGTGATTGGATCGACGGGAATAGCGCTCAAATACTGCCCGCTGACAAGGTCATCGAGTGACTGCGGCGCCGCTTCTTTGTCTCTCGTGAAGTCTTGTATCGCATTGTTCATTACCCGGAGGTCTGATTTCAGCACTGCCTCACGCGAACGGAGTATCGCATTTTGATAATGCACGGTCGCGAGCGACATGAGGATCACGATAATCGACATCACCACCATCAATTCGATCAGCGTAAATCCGTGCTCCCCCGCTGCCGTCCGCCGGCCATCCGATCGATCCCCGTCTTGTCGAAATAGCTTCATTCGATGCCTCAACACCCAACCCATCAGTATCTACCAGTCCGAATATTTCGTTCCGTCCAGCGCCGTCCCCGTCGATTTCGAATAAACGTCGAACACATCCTGGCCGCCCCACGACGTAGTATCGGTGTCGTCCTGAACCGAACGCATTCCCCAGTCCGTCGTCCCGGTCATCGGGTCCTTCGGAATTTCACGCAGGAAACGTACGTGCTCGCTCTTCGCTCCCGTTAACTGCACGCCCTTCACCAGAGTATCGAGATCCGGCGGGTATCCTTCCGTCCCCGCTTTCACCTGGATCAGGTTCTTGTCGGCGGCATCTTTGTACCGGTCGATTGCCGTCCGCATCTGCCGCAGGTCATATCGAAGGTCGGCTTCCTTCCTCCGCTTGATCGCCACTCGAGCGAGTGGTATCGCCACGGCCGCCAGCACGAACAGGATTGAGCACGCCAGAATCAATTCAATCAGCGTGAACCCGGCTGCAAGCGCGCGAATTTTCCGCCAGCCTTCTACCCGATTCGGCCGTCGAGAAGGGGAGGCGCGAAAACCCAATACGCGGAGGGCCAGACTGCGGTTAGCGCTGCTCATCACGCCTCACTGCACCTGTATCGCGGCTTCTCCCGAAACCATCGGAATGTTTCGCTGCTGCGAGTCATGCGCATTGACCTGAAGGATTTGCAGCACCGTGTTTCCGGGAGCCACCGCTCGCACCACGATCCCAAGCAGCGTCCCCGTTCCGTTCACTCCGGGAGTATTCGGCTGTCGCGTCGCAGATATAATCACTTCGCCGCGCTGTTCGTCGATCCGCTGCACGATCGCAATTTCCTGCGTGCCTCCCGACAAAAACCCGCCGTTCCGCACTTCTTCTACCTGCACGATTGCCGGGTTGTAGTGAATCAACAGCGGAATCGAGTAAAGATCGTTCACGTTCGACACGCTCAACCCCAGCGTTGTCTTGTCGCCCGGCTTCATCGAAATGCTCGGCGGGTCGAAGTGCAGTTGCGCCGCGGGTGACGCTCCGCTGGCCTGCAGGCTCGTCGCCGCGATCGCGGGCGCGGAAGGTCCGGGAATCGCAGACGATGGCGCCGGCTTCGCCGTCGCAGGCTCCGCCTCGGAATCATCGCGATACACGCGAACGTTGGAATCCGTCCCCGCCGCCATCGTTCGCAAATTTGCTGCCGTGATCGACGGCATCCGGATAATGTGCGGCGTCAGTACGATCAGCACTTCCTGGTCCTGAATTTCGTTGCTGTTGTCGGAAAACAAATACTTGGCCAGCGGCACGCTTGCCAGGCCCGGTATCCCGTTCTGATTTTTCGTTTCCGTTCGCTCGATCAACCCGCCCAATATGCTGACTTCGCCTTCTTTCAACCGTACGTCGTGCTCGATCTTCCGCTGGCTGATCACCGGCTGGTTGATTCCGCCGATGTTGCTCGTCCCCGCGATCGACGAAACGTCCACCGTCAGCTTCATGCTCACTTCATTGTCCGGGTGCACGCGCGGTGTCACGTCAATATTCACGCCCACATCCAGATACTGGAACTGCGTGTTCACCAACGGGTTCACCACTCCAGCTCCGCCGCCCACTCCCACTCCGACGCCCGCCTGAAAGCTGCCGGTCGCCACCGGAACGCGCTGCCCGATTTTCAGCGACGCCTTCTGCCCGTCCGTTACCCGTATTTCCGGGTCCTGAATAATTTTCGTCTTGTTGTCTGTCGCAATCGCGTTGGCCGTCGCGCCCGGAAGCGTGATGCTGTAATCCGCCGTCGAGAGATGCTGCAAATTGTTCAAAGTAATCTGCGGGATCGTCTGGGTTGCGCCCGTGCCGCTGGTCGTGCTGCCGCCCGTCGTGGTCGTAGTTCCGGGCTGTACCGAGGTCCGCGGAGTGAACGCCAGCGACACGCTCTGCCCCGGCAAAATCCCCAGATCGCGGAGCCGGTCAAGGTTTGCCGACAGCACCTGCACGTGAATCAGCACTTCCGGTTTCGCTTTATCGATGTCCCGGATAATTTTCCCCGCCAACACAAGCTTGTCAGGCGTGTCGCGGATCACGATCGCGTTCTGCGAGTTCACTTGCTGGATCCGTCGCAAATCGAGCAGTTGACGAAGTCCGGTCACAATCTCCGTTAGATCCTGCGGCGTCAGCGTGTTCGACACGTAAAACGTCTTTACAACTTCGTCCTCGATATCCTTCCGCTTCTGCGGATTGTCTGGCGCGACGAAAATCACGCTTGGCGTGATCGGCTTCCAGAACGTCTTTGTCTCCAGCGAAATTGCGTCCAGCGCCTGCTCCAGCGTCACATTGGGTAGCTCGGCCGTGATCCGCCGCGACGTAAAGTCCGGATCGAAAATCACGCTCAGCCCCGCCAGCTTCGCGATCGTTTCGTACACCACGCGCGAATCGTTCGTCATCTTCAGATTGATTGGTTCGCGCGAAAGCGGCTTCAGCTCGGGAGGAGCGGAGAGCATCTCATCGTCTTGCGGATTCAAATTGATCGACTTCGGCGCAGTGGCGGCATTCTGCGCCGCTATCTTTTCCAGCGTCTGCTTCACTCCCTGGTCCGCCGCCGTGCTGGACGGGTCAATCGCCTGCGCCTTTTCGAACTCCGTCAGCGCCCTTTGCAGGTCGCCCTTTTGCGTCGCTTTTCGCCCCTGATCAACGTGAAATTGCCCGTCCTCAAACCGCATCTGGGACGCTCGCAGCTTGTATTCCGCGTTCGTTGGGTCCGTCCGCAGCGCTCGCTCGTAATAGACCAGCGCGGTGTCGTAATCCTGAATCGCCTCAGCCTTCTTCGCAGTTTGGAAGTCCGTGTTTGATTTCGGGCACCCGGCCAGCAGGACCGCCGCCAGTGCCAGCGACGCCCCGAGGCGAAGGGTTTGAATGGGAGTGCGGGATGCCTGCGAGGGACTAAAACGCCCGGTCGCAGATGCCCCAGTGGGAGAGATTAGTCCGTCTTTACCGCGCAAAAACGCCCTCCAATGTGGGCTCGTCGAGGCCAATGGAAGTCTAGCACCCGCTCTGTGATGCGGCAACAAATCCCAGCGTTGCCGTACTATAGAAACTAATACCTTCAATGCGCATCGGTTACGATTCCGTGAAAGTTCCAAAAGCGACGCAGAACCCCGTCTAAATCTGCGCCTTGCGACTTATCTCACCGCGCGGCTATGATACCTACTCCATGAAATCGGCGGAAAAAAAGCAGCAGTACGAGGGCGTCAAAATCGTCGCCCAGAACCGCTCTGCCTCCTACAACTACACCCTCGGCGACAAGTTCGAGGCAGGACTGGTACTCCTCGGCACCGAGGTTAAAACTCTCCGGGAAGGCAAAGCCGCCCTTCGCGACGCCTTCGCCGAAATCCGAGGCACCGAGGCTTGGCTCGTAAACTCTCATATTCCGGAATACCTGCCCGGCGGCTCGCGAAACCACGATCCGCTCCGGAAACGCAAGCTTCTCCTCAATCGGCGCGAAATCGAGAAGCTTCAGGTCCAGATCCAACAGAAGGGCATGACCATCGTCCCGCTGAAGTTCTATTTTCGCGACGGCATGGCAAAATGCGAACTCGCGGTCGGTAAAGGCAAGAAATTTCACGACCGCCGCGAATCCGAAAAACAAAAAGAAGCCAAACGCGAAGCCAGCGAAGCAATCAGCCGCTCCCGCAGGCGATAAAATCGAAAGGAACCCATGCAGATTCAGCTCGATTCTCAGCCGTACGCTTCGATTCAATCTGACGCGCTCGTCAGCTACGTTTTCGACGCCGACAATAAGCTCGACGGCGCTCTCGCCGATATTGACCGCAAAATGAACGCCCGCCTCTCGGGCCTCATCGCCAGCGGCGAAATCACCGGGAAGGCGCTCGAACTCGTCCTCGTTCATTTCCCCGAAGGCCTGGAAGCGAAAAAGTTGCTCCTGGTCGGAGCAGGGAAGCCAGCCAAATTCGCGGTCGGCGACCTCCGCAAAATTGCGGGCACCGCCTCGCGCTACCTGAAATCACGCGGCGTGAAGAATTTCGTCTTCCTCGCGCGCGAAGCCGAGCGCGGCCCTGCTGCCGCTCAAGCCGTTACGGAAGGCGTCCTCGTCGCCGATTTCGAGTCCGATAAATACCGCACCGAGAAAAAGACCAAAGAGATCCAGTCCGTCTCGCTCGCCGGTTTCGATAGCGGCCTCGGCTCCGACCTCAATGCTGCCATCGAGCACGGCCGCGTCATCGCCGAATCGCAAAATTTCGCCCGCGATCTCATCAACGAGCCTTCCAACCGCCTCACTCCGCGCATGCTCGCCGCGCGCGCCGAAGCAATGGCCAAAGAAGTCGGCCTCGGTATCGAAATTCTCGACGACCGCAAAATCACCGAGCTGAAAATGGGCGCCCTCCTTGGCGTCGCACAGGGCAGCGTCGAGCCTCCGCGCGTGATCGTTCTGCGTTACGAGCCCCAGTCGCCTCGCCCCGGTGGCCCCGTTCTCGGCCTCGTCGGCAAAGCCGTCACTTTCGATACCGGCGGCATCTCCATCAAGCCTGCCGACAACATGGAAAAGATGAAGTACGACATGGGCGGCGGCGCCACCATGCTCGGCGCCATGCGCGCCATCGCGCTCCTCAAGCCTTCCGTCTCTGTCATCGCCGTGATTCCCGCCACTGAAAATATGCCCGGCGGACGCGCGCAAAAACCGGGAGACGTTCAAGTCGCAATGTCGGGGAAAACAATCGAAGTGATCAACACTGACGCCGAAGGCCGCATGGTTCTCGCCGACGGCCTCACCTACGCCAGAAAACTCGGCGTCACCCACATCATCGACGCCGCCACTCTCACTGGCGCCATCCAGGTCGCGCTCGCCAACGTCCACGTCGGCGCCTTCGGCACCCCACGCGAATATCTCGACCAGTTTCTCGAGAGCGCCAAGTCCGCCGGCGAAAAAATGTGGCCCATGCCCATCGACGACGAATATCAGGAAATGATCAAAAGCAATATCGCCGACATCCGCAACACAGGCTCGGGTAAAGGCGGCGGCGCAATCACAGGCGCCTGGTTCATAAAGGAATTTGCCGAGGACACCCCCTGGATCCACCTCGACATCGCTGCCACCTGCTGGGTCGACGAAGGCCGCCCCTGGCTAGCCAAAGGCCCCACAGGCGTAGCCATCCGCTCCATCGTAGATTTCGCGATGAAACTCTAACCCTCTACCGGAGAGCGGCGGCGCGCCGCCGCTTTCCCTCGTTCGTATTTCCATGGCCGGGAAACCGCCGGCGATTTCCGCGTCTCGTTCTATGTTGCAATAACAACAGAGCTATGTTGTAATGGCAACAGTGGAAGAGGATGGCGGAGGAACACGGTGGAGGAAACTATGAGTCAGACCCTGGAAGCCATTGCGCAACGCCGGGCGATAAAAGTGTTCGAGCCGGTGGAGATTGCCGAATCGGTGCGCGATCAAATTCTCGACGCGGCGCGCCGCGCTCCGTCGAGCTTCAACATGCAACCCTACCGCCTGTACTGGATCGATTCGCCGCACAAGAAGCAGCTCGCCGCACGCTTGTGCATGGGCCAGAGTCCCGCGGCGACGGCTTCGGCGTTGGTAGTCGCCGTGGCGGACATCGGCTCGCTGGAAGCGACCTCGCGCCTGCAGTCGCGATGGATGCGCCAGGCCGGATTCGAGGAAGCCAAGATCTGTGAGTACGAGCGCAACGCGAAAATCGGACGCATCATTTTCGCGCCCGGGCCGTTTGGAATGTTCGGCGCGCTGAAATGGCTGATCTTTCGCATCGTTCATTTCTGGAAGACGATCGGTATGCCGCCCGTTTTTCGGGGAGACGTTTTCAAGTGGGCGGGAAAAAGCACATCGCTGGCGTGCGAGAACCTGATGATTGCCGCCGAGGCGCTGGGCCTCAACACCTGTCCGATGGAAGGATTTGACGGCCATAGGCTGTCAAAATTCCTGGGCCTTTCGCCCCGCGTGCATGAGATCGTGATGGTCGTGGCCATCGGCAAGAAATCGGCGCTCCATGTCGATCAGCCGCAGTGGCGGCGTCCCCTGGAAGCGACGGTGACATTTCTATGACCGCCCTCGAGAAAAAAGCGATTCCGCCGGAGATTTTGAAAGATTCCGTCCTGCTGCATCTGGCGCAAGCCTATTTGTCCGTGGCCAGGCGTCTCGAGCAGAAGACCAAGTGCTCGGAAACGCGCGGCTTCATCCTCGCGACCCTCCGGGGAGGAGCGGAGCGCAATCAGAATCAGATTGCCACGATGCTGGGCTTCGATCGCACCGTGGTGCATCGAGCCATCAAAACGCTGATTCGCGAAGGGCTGGTCTCGGAGAAAAAAGCTGCGCGCGGAAGGGCGTTGCTCGTGTCGCTGACTCCCAAGGGGACGAAGTACCGCGAATCGCTAATCGTGCAGCGCCGCGCCGCGGACGAAGCACTTTTGACGAGGCTCCCGAAGGTGGAGATACCCATCCTGTTGCGATTGTTGAAAACAATCGCAGCGGTGGAACTCTAAATTCAGGCGTATTACATTTTTTCCGGGGCTGTGATTCCCATCAGGCGGAGCGCGAGCACCAGCTGCTCCCGCACCACCGCCGTCAACGCCAGCAAAAACGCCCTCTTCTCCGCGTTCTCCTCCGACAAAATATGATGCTTGTGATAAAACGCATTAAACCCCTGCGCCAGCTCAAACACATACCGCGCCACAAATGCCGGCTCCTGCGCCGCCACCGCCGCCTCCACCCGCGCATCGAGCGACCCCGCCATCACTACCAGATCCCACAAATCGTCTCCACCCGGCGCCGCCAAGAATATTGAAGCATCCAACTCTCCGCTCTTCAGCCGCGCCAAATTCGCCGCATCCTCCACCGCAAGTTTCGGATCACCTTCCGCCCCCTTCCGCAAAATCCCATTCACCCGCACCACCGCATACTGCACGTAGGGCCCCGTCTCGCCCTCAAAACTCAGCGCATCTTTGAAATCAAACGCAATCACAGTTGACCGCGTAAACCGCAGCAAAAAATACCGCAGCGCCCCAATTGCCACCGCGTGCGAAATCGCCTCCCGCTCCGTCTCCGGCGCATCCGCATGGCGCGAGTCCACCTCCGCCCGCGCGCTCTCTTCCAATCGGTCGAGCAGATCGTCCGCCTTCACGCCCTGCCCCTTTCGCCCGCTCACCTCCACGTACGGTTTCTTGGCGTCCTCCTCCGGAATCTCGTAACCCATCTCTCGCGCGCATCGCGGCGTCAGCGCCACCACGTTGTAAGCAAAATGTTTCAACCGGTCCGCCTGCTCCGTATAACCAAGCGCTCGCAGCCCCGCCACCACCACTTGCTGCGGATAAGCCTGCCGTGAATCAATCACGTTGAACACATCATGCGCGTGCCCGAACGACGGCGCCCCCGGGTCGTCCCGCTCGCTCGACGTCACCCACGCCTCGTGCCCGTCCGGATGCGTATGAAATCGCCGGTAGTGAAAATCGCGGTCCAGCAATCCAAACTTCCACAAATGGTGCGCGATATCCTTCCCCACATACGTCACGGTCCCGCTCGACCGCACGATAATTTTCGCCTCCGCTTCCTCCGCCGGCTCCTCCTCCCCCTCTTTCACCTCGCGCTCCGACGGCAACTGCATCACCCAGCACCCGGCATTTTTGCCCGCCGTCGCCATCTGAATCGCCCCGCGCTCCTTCAACATCGCAAACGCCGCATCCCAAAATTTCAAATGCAGAATCTCGCTCTCCTGAGAAAGCAAATCGTAATCAATCCCCAATCGGTCGAGCGTCTCAAGGTGCCGGTGAACGATTGCCGGCGCCACCAGCTCCGCCATCTTCGCCGCCTCGCCTCGCCCCTCCTCGATCTCCTTCAGCGTCTGCGAACGCAGCTCCAGCCGCCCCTTGTCCTCCGCAAGAAAATGCGTCACCCGCGTGTAAAGGTCCCAGCAAACGTAATCGAATCGCGGCTGCGCGATCAGCGCCTGCACATCCATGAGCGACTTCTTCTCGATCTGCAAAAAACCAAGCACCACGTCCGCCACCTGCACGCCTGTGTTGTCGATGTAATTCTGAATCTCCACGCGCCTCCCCGCATGCCGCAACAGCCGCACAAACGTATCCCCCAGCACCGCATTTCGCAGGTGCCCGATGTGCGCCGCCTTGTTCGGATTGATCGCCGTGTGCTCCACCACCGTCTTCGGCGCGTCCGCTGCGGCCGTGACCGCTTCGCGCCCTGCTTCCTCGCTCGCCCCGCGAAAAAACGCCGCCCGGTCAAAAAAGAAATTCAAATACCCGCCTCCGGCCACTTCCACCCGCGCCACACCCGGAATCGGCTTTAGCGAATTCGCAATCTCCTGCGCCAGGCCCCGCGGCGGCTTCTTCAACCGTTTCGCCAGCTCAAAACATAGCGGCGACGCCACCTCGCCCATCGCCAATTTCGGCGGCTTCTCCGTAGCAATCGGCACATCCGTCTTGTACCGCTCATGAATATGGTGCCGCAGCGCCTTCCGTATCCGTTCCTCCACCGCTCTATACACGTGGCTCCTTATCTCCAATGAATCCCGCAATTATAGGGACTGCCCGAACACCCGTCAAAGCGCGCGGACTATGAATCGGTTTTGGTGGCACAAGCACTCCTGCCTCTGCTCTGACGAAGATATCTCTAGACTGCGGCTCGATACCGGGCCGCACCGCAATCCTCACCACCGCGGAAAGCCCTTCTAGTTACCAGTATTCTAATATAATGCGTATGTATATAAAGGAGTTAGGTTGAAAACCGTGACCGAGGATCAAGACACCCCGCGATTCCATGCCCACGCTCAGCCGAGCGTGCGCCAAACAAAACCCCCTTCACCCCACAAATTTCTAATCGCAATTCTGTTATTAGAATCGTCCGTAACTCGCAGAAAACACTCACCCGAGCCAATTTCTAATCGCAAATGGATTGCGATTTGCCAATTCACTTATGATTTTTCACATCCACTCCATCCCACGTACCCCGCCATTTCCCAAAATGAATTCGGCCCTCACCCCACCCCCGCCCCACCCGCGCATTTGACACTACTTAGCCCTCAGACTAGTATCGTTTTTTCGTTTTCTCGCACGAATTTTGACTGTGAGCGCATGAAAACTCTGGGTATCGCTTATTTCGACTGCTTTTCAGGCATCAGTGGCGACATGGTGCTCGGCGCCCTCGTTGACGCCGGCGCCAACCTCCGCCAAATCGAATCCGAGCTGCGCAAACTTGGTCTCGAGAACTGGTCGATTTCCGCCGAAAAGGTGAAACGCGGAGCTATTTTCGCCACTCACGTGAAAGTTGCGACCCAAGAGGACCATCACCATCGCGGTCTCTCGATCATTCTGAAACGGATCGACGATGCGCGACTTGCTCCCCGCGCGGCTGAACGCGCCCGGAAAATTTTCGAGCGCCTCGCCGCCGCAGAAGCCAAAGTTCACAACATTGATATCGAGAAAGTTCACTTCCACGAAGTCGGCGCTGTTGATTCCATCATCGATATCGTTGGCTCGGCCATCGCCTTTGACATACTCGGCATCGACGAATTTGCCTGCTCCCCGTTCGACGTCGGTGCAGGACAAGTCAAAACCGCGCACGGCCTTCTTCCCGTGCCAGCGCCAGCCACTGCCGACCTTCTCCGCGGTGCTCCCACCTATTCCAGTGGCATCCCCCGCGAACTCGTTACCCCCACCGGCGCCGCCATCGCCACCACGCTCTCAACACGCTATGCCGAAATCCCGCCAATGACACTCCGCGCAATCGGCTACGGCGCAGGCACCGCTGATTTGACTGAGAAGGCGAACGTGCTGCGCATCCTGATTGGCGATCGTGCCGAATCTGAAAAGGGCCCTCTTGGATATTCGGCCTGGGACACGCCGGTTACCGTCATCGAAACCAATCTCGACGACATGAGCCCACAAATCTACGGCTACTTCGCCGAACGCGCCTTAGTCGCCGGCGCACTCGACGTCTTTTCCACGCCCGTGCAGATGAAAAAAAATCGCCCCGGGCAGCTTGTCACAATTCTCAGCGAGCCGGCAAATGTCTCGCGTCTCATCGATCTGATTTTCAGCGAGACTACCACAATCGGCGTTCGCACCTACGACGTTCACCGCAAAACACTCGACCGCGAATTCGTCCCCGTCGAAACGCCGCTAGGCGCCGTCCGCATGAAAATTTCCCGCATGAATGGCACGATCCTCAACGCCACCCCCGAATACGAGGACTGCCAGCGCATAGCCGCCGAACGCAATGTCCCCCTGAAGCAGGTAATCGCTGCCGCCTCCTTCGAATTCCAAAAGAAAAAGGAAGCGGGCCGATGAACCCAGTTGCGTGCTGCGAAGCTCTCTTCGTTTTCATCAGTGTTAATCTGTGTTCATCTGTGGTTCCAAGGTTTTCCTAATGACGAAGCCCAAGTTCTACCTCACGACGCCAATCTATTACGCGAACTCCCGCCCCCACGTTGGTTCCGCCTACACCACGATCGTCTGCGATGTGATCGCTCGCTACAAACGCATGTGCGGTTACGACGTGGCCTACCTCACCGGCACCGACGAGCACGGCGTCAATATCGAACGCGCCGCGGAGAAACAAGGCATCTCGCCTGCTGAGCTGGTGGATCGCAATCAAAAAATATTTCTCGAGCTGTGGAAACTTCTCGGCATCCAGTACACCCATTTCATCCGCACCACCTCGACAATTCACGCGCGCGCCGTCCAGAATCTCATTCGCCGCACTCTCTCGCGCGACAAAGGCCTGCCGCCGGAAAAGCGCGCGATCTTCAAGCGCAAATACGAAGGCCGCTACTGCATCTACGACAATCTCTACATAAGCGACACGCCCGAGCCTGCCGACTGTCCCAATTGCGGCCGCCCGGGCGAGCTCGTCTCGGAAGAAAATTATTTCTTCCGCCTGTCGGCGTATCAGGATCGCCTGCTTGAGCTGTATGCAAAGAATCCGCAATTCGTTTATCCCGATTTCCGCTTCAACGAAATAAAGAGTTTTGTCGCGAGCGGACTGAGGGATCTCTCCATCAGCCGCAAATCGATCAAGTGGGGAATTCCTTGGCCGGAAGATCCCGAGCACGTCTTTTACGTCTGGTACGACGCCCTCACCAGCTACATGAGCGGCATTGGCTTTATCGACGGCGAACACGACGGCCCCGATTTCCGATACTGGCCCGCCGACATCCACGCGATGGGCAAAGAAATCATCCGCTTCCACGCCGTGTACTGGCCCGCATTCCTGATGGCCGCGGGAGTCGAGCTCCCCAAGCAAATCGTCGCCCACGGATGGTTGCTCTTCGAACAAGAAAAAATGAGCAAGTCCAAAGGCAACGTCGCCTATCCCGAGCCGATCGTAAAAGTTCTCGGCAACGACGCGCTCCGCTACTACCTCCTCCGCGAGGTGGTCTTCGGACAGGACGGCAACTTCAGCCGCGATGCCCTGATCACCCGCTACAACGCCGACCTAGCCAATGGCCTCGGCAATCTCGCCAGCCGCACGCTCACGATGATTGAAAAGTATTGCGCTGGCAACATTCCGGATCCTGTCGGCAAATTTGATCGCCTAATCAAAGAGATAGCTGACCCCGTGTCGACAGGGGACGTAGTTTTGGCAGGGGCGCGAGGATATTTCGACAGTTTTGACTTCTCTCGAGCGCTTGAAGCAATTTGGGCGCTCGTGTCAGCGGTTGATGCCCGCTTGACTACGGTCCAGCCGTGGTCGATGGCAGAAGACCCATCAAAGCGAGAGTCCTTATCTGAAATTCTGTATTCCGCCGCGGAAGCGTTACGATTTGTCACGATCTTGTCGCATCCCGTGATTCCTTATGCCACCCAAAAGATTTGGGAGCAGCTCGGGCAGTCCGGAAAACTTGAAGACGTTCGGATCGATCAGCTCGAGTGGGGTGGATTGAAGCCCGGCACACGAATCGGAAAGCCGGAAGCAGTGTTTCCGCGCGCAGACAAAAAAGAAGTATCGGAGAGGATTGAAACCATGGAAAACGAGATTCGCAATCCCGGCAGCACGCAACCAGCCGCGGCAGTGCCAACATCAGCGCCTAGCAC
>JBARFX010000022.1:0-20575 GCA_049797655.1 Candidatus Acidiferrales bacterium
TAAGATCGAGATCTCTAGAATCAGCCACGGTGCCGATCTGAGATAAAAAAAGAAAGCACGAAACACCACAGGAAAATCACTCCACCTGAGAACTCCCGCCAGTGGGCGAGTTTTTCAACAGCCACAGGGTTTATCACCAGTTATGTTTGGCGCCGGCCGGCTAGATCCGTGCAAGGATGTGCGAGGGGGGCAAACTTGCTTGAGTGGTGGAGCCGGCGGGGTTCGAACCCGCGACCTCATCGATGCCATCGATGCGCGCTCCCAACTGCGCTACGGCCCCACGCTGGCGATTGGTGTAGTTAATTTTATAGCATCCCGCTGGGAGAGCGTCAAACAATCGCGGCACAGGTTGCATCCTGGTTTCGGAGGACTTCGCTCAGACGTTCGCGGAAAATGCGTGCTGCCGGGAGAGCGTTTTTGCGATGCGATAGGTTCCGGGAGCAAGGTGCGCAGGAATTTCGTTAGCTAGTCGTAAGAACACAGGCAAGAGTGCCTGTGCCACTAAAAACGGAAGCGCCATCTACCGTTACTTGCGGGTCTTGTACCAGGTGTAGCCGACCGTGAAAAAATATGAGCCGTTGTAGCCGGGGTTCTGGTTGCCGAGGCTGGCGTTGGAGTGGTGGACGGCGTCCATTTCAAGGGTGATGGCTCTGCCTTCGCGGGTGAAGATGTGGATGCCGAAATCGGCTTGCGGAGTGAAATTCACCTGGGACGTATCGCCGGGCGGAATATTGCTGCGCGTGAACAGGACGCCGCCCGCTGCCGCAAAAAAGGGCGATACTTTTTGCCAGTGCGTGAAATTCCATTGCCAGATGGCCGGTTTGAAGCTTGCGCCGTAGACGGCGCTATTGGGCGGAAACACGATGTAGGTGGGCATCAGATCCACGGCCCACTCGAAATTTCCGCGCACGATTCCGGGGAGATGCTCGCCGGTGAGCACCCATCCAATGCGCGAACCGGCCACGAGGAACTGGGTGTTGTCGGATTTACCGAAGCCGTCGCCGCCGCCCGCGAAGACGCCGAGTTCCCAGGTGCCGCGAGTGAGAGAGCGCGACGGAAGACCTTGCGCAGCGGCAGCGGAAGCGAGCAGTGCCGCCGAGAAGATGATTACCAGAAACTTCATGTTTCCTCGCTGAGCAGTCGCGTGTATTCCACGAGGGAGAGAGGGTAAGTCAGCAGCGAGCGTGGGTCAAGATGTGCGGTTCGCATTTCTTTGTCTTGTCCCAGGCCGTTCATTCTGGCGCGTCCCGATAAACAAATCGGGACGCACAAATCGCGCCTACGGCGCTGATGGAAACTCGATCTTTGCGCAAGGTGATCCTGGCTCGAATCGGATCACTACCGTTTCGCAAATATTTGGAAATGACGCGCAGATTTTTGGAGCGTTGGGACTAGAATACTGAGCCCATGGCGAAAATTACATTTCTAGGCGCGGCCGGCACGGTGACGGGCTCGAAATACCTTGTGGAGGCCGAAGGAAAACGGTTGCTGGTGGATTGCGGGTTGTTTCAAGGGTCGAACGAACTGGAGGAGCGAAACTGGAACAAGCCGACGGTGGATCCAGCCGCGATCGATTGGGTGGTACTCACGCACGCGCACATCGACCACACTGGATACATTCCCCGAATCGTGCATCTAGGATATCGCGGCCCGTTCTACGCGAATGCGGCTACCACCGAATTGTGCCAACTGCTGCTGCCGGACTCGGCGCACCTGCAGGAAGAAGACGCGCAGTACATCGCGAAGAAAGGCTATAGCAGACACAAGCCGCCACTGCCGCTCTACACGGTTGCAAATGCACAGGCCGCGCTCAAGCAATTCAGAGAAATTCCGCGCGCGGCGCCGTTCCGGATCAGCCCGCAGTTTTCCGTGCAGCCGCACGATGCGGGGCACATCCTCGGCTCATCCTGGCTCGAGCTCACCATTACGGAAAACGGGAAGCAGATACTCGTGGTTTTTTCCGGGGATGTGGGCCGTTACAGCCAGCCGATTCTGAAGGATCCGGAGCCGCCGAGCCACGCGGATTATCTCCTTTGTGAATCGACGTACGGCGACCGCGATCATCCCGCGGGCTCGGTGGCCGACGAGCTTGCGAACGTGATCAATGACACTGCGAAGCGCGGCGGCGCGATCGTGATTCCAGCATTCGCGGTCGACCGGACGCAGATGATCATGTACTACCTGCGCGAACTTGTGAATGCAAAGCGGATTCCGGCGCTGCCCGTGTACGTGGATAGCCCGATGGCAGTGAACGTCACCGACATTTATGTCCGCCACACGGAAGATCATGACGCCGATTACACAAATGAGGTCAAGCACGGGCTGGGCGATCCGCTCAACTACCGGCACGTTCACCTCACGCGCACCGTGGAGGAATCGAAGAAAATCAATGACGTCGTCTCACCGTGCATCATTATCTCCGCCAGCGGGATGGCCTCGGGAGGACGAGTGCTGCATCATCTTGCGAAGAGGCTTCCCGATTCGCGCAGCACGGTGCTGCTTGTTGGGTACCAGGGAGAAGGCACGCGGGGCCGGGCGCTGCAGGACGGAGCGCAGTTCCTGCGAATTTTCGGCGAGCAGGTGCCGGTGCGAGCAAGAGTGGTTTCGATGGGGCAACTCTCGGCTCACGCCGGAAAGAGCGAACTGTTGCGATGGCTCTCGGGGTTCACCGCGCCTCCGCGGCAGACTTTTCTGGTGCATGGAGAGCCAAACGCGCTCACGTCGCTGCGCGATGCGGTGACGGCGCAGTTCAAATGGCCGGTAACGATTCCAGCATATCTGCAATCGTTCGATTTGAATCCGAGCTGATAGCGCCGTCGTCGCGCGCTACGTCTAGCCGCTCTTGATTCATTGGTCTTCTGGTTCGCCGATTCACATCAACTCGACTTGACAGAGGGTGTAATATTCCGCGCAACTTGATCCTGCGCGGAGGTGAGCCATGGGGCGGCTCAGCACTCGCTTTTGTGTTTGTTTCTGTCTGTATTTCTGCGTACCTGCATGTGTAGTTCCTCGCACAGCCTGCGCGTTCCAAATGGGATCCGATCAGTACAGCATCAGCGGCAGGGTGTTCGACGAACAGACCCAACAATCGGCGAGCCACGTCGAGGTGACCTTGCGCGAGCCGGGTGGAGTGATGCGTGCGCAGGTGATCACGAACGAATCGGGGCGATTCGACTTCGGGAGCGTGAGCCGCGGAAGCTACGAGATCGCGGCGAGCGCCACCGGGTATGAGCCATCCAGCACCTCCGTCAGCGTTGGCGGAGGTGCGACGCGAGGCATGACGATCTATTTAAAGCGAACGGCGAATCTACAACCAGCGAGCAGCTCCAGCATCTCCGCACACGAACTGTCGATGCCCAAGAAAGCGCGGGACTTGATGTACAGTGGCAAGCAGAAGATTTTTTACGGGAAAAACCCGCAGGCCGGCCTGGCGGATCTTCAGAATGCAGTTGCGATCGCGCCCGACTATTACGAAGCGTACTACCAGATTGGGATGACGTTTCTCGAGCTCGGAAAGCATGACGACGCCGAGAAAAACTTCCAAAAGTCGATCGAGCTGAGCAAAGACAGGTACGGCGAGCCTGTGATCGGAATGGGCACGCTGCTGCTCAACAAAGGCGACAATGCAGGCGGCGAGAAGACAATCCGGCGCGGCCTGGAGCTGAGTCCATATTTTTGGCTTGGTTATTACGAACTGGGACGCGCTTGCCTAGCTGAGAACCATCTTGCCGAAGCAAAGAAAGCGGGCGAGCAGGCGCGTTCGCTGATGCCTACGGCTGGGATCGTTTACCGGTTGCTCGCGAACGTGCACATGCGGGAGAAGGACTACCCGGCGCTGCTCGAAGATATCGACACGTACGTGAAGATCGACCCTGATAGTCCCGCCGGAATACACGCGAAAGAGATGCGTGCAGAAGTGGTGCAAAAGATTCAGGACGAAAAAGTGGTATTGGCGAATGCTGAGCCGAAATGATACTTCGGCGCCCTGAAGAGTTTGTGACGCAGTAGACATCCGCGTAAACGTTGGCACCTTGATTCTTCGGCCATCCCGGCCGGATGCCCTCAGAATGACAGCCGTTTTGGTGAATGGCTGAAGAGGCGGTGAGCAGCCGGGTTTGACGCAGGCACGGCGTGCGGAGCGGCTACCGGAAAAAAGCAAAGCGGTTAGCGAGTGGCGGCGGATTGTTGCGCGAATGCGGGAACTTCGGTGAGGCGAAAGCCGAGGACGAACATCGGATGCGGCGCGACCCGGCCCCAACGAGCCAGTTCCCACTTCGCGCGGAGAAACCGAACTTCTGGTTTCATGGATAGATCGAGTATCTGGCGCGTGTCTCCACGATAGAAGCGTTGGGGCATCTTCAGAAGCGGCATCTTCCCCCAGGATTGGCCATCCTCAGAACCGTATACCGAGATGTCGACGGATTCCTGTTCGATCTGGTCGGTGATTTCGATCCAGCAGATGAACGTACGCGTGGCGCTCGCGCTGACGTCGTGGGGTTCGCCGTCGCCATTCGAGGTGAGGCGCGTGCCCGGCGTGATGAGGTCCAGTTCCATCGCCATGCAGTGATCTCCTGGATGAAAACCTCGCGGATTCTAACATAGGTGCGCGGCCGCTGCCGACCCGGAGCGCGGTCGTGGTGAATCGAAGTTCAAAAGATCCGGCGAGAGGCCGGCGTTACGGAATCACACTCCGGCGCGGATCGGCGTGCGAAATCTGCTGCGGCCATTTCTTGCGGGAGGCGACTCGGACTCAGTAGTGTTTTTTTAGCTTTGCCAGGCGATCGGCTGCGGCTTGAAAGGTTTTTTCTGTTTTGCAGAACGTGAAGCGGAGATGGGTGCGGCCGTCGGCTGGATTGCGATAGAAACTCGAACCGGGAACCGCGGCGACGCCAATATCCTTTACGAGGTATTTCGCGAAAGCTACGTCATCCGGGAAGCCGAAAGCGGAAATGTCCGTCATGATGTAGTAGGCGCCGCGCGGCTTGAAGCAACGAAAGCCTGCGGTGGTAAGGATGCCGAGCAGCCGGTCGCGGCGGGCGAGATATTCTTTGGTGAGATTTTCGTAATAGCTCGCGGGGGACTTGAGGGCCATGGCTCCCGCTTCCTGCAGCGGCGCGGCTGCGCCGACCGTCAGAAAATCATGGACCTTGCGAATTGCAGAAGTCACTTCAGGCGATGCGATCGCCCAGCCGACGCGCCAACCGGTAACGCTATAGGTTTTCGAGAGAGCGCTGATGGTGATGGTACGATCGCGCATGCCGTCGAGCGTGGCCATCGAGATGTGCTTTGCGCCGTCATACAGCATGTGCTCGTAGATTTCGTCGGTGATGGCGTAAGCGCCGGAGCGGACGCAGAGATCGCGTATGGATTCGAGTTCGGCGCGTTCGAAAACTTTTCCAGTGGGATTGTTCGGCGTGTTGAGGATGATCGCCTTCGTCGCCGGCGTGAAAGCTGCGGCCAATTCAGCCGGATCAAACTTCCAGTCGGGCGGATGAAGTTTAACGAATCGCGGTGAGGCGCCGGAGAGAATCGCGTCCGGGCCGTAATTTTCGTAGAACGGTTCGAAGACGACCACTTCGTCGCCGGGATTGATGATGGCCATCATGGTGGACATCATTGCTTCCGTAGAGCCGCAGCAGACGGTGATTTCACGCTCGGGATCGATTGCGAAGCCGCCGGTGTGCTCGAATTTTTCGGCGATTGCGTTGCGAAGCGACTTCGCGCCCCAAGTGATGGCGTATTGATTGATGTCAGCGGCGATCGCGTCTTGCGCGGCGCGCTTGATTTCGGCGGGAGCGGCGAAATCGGGAAAACCCTGCGACAGATTTACGGCGCCGTACTGAAGCGCGAGGCGCGTCATCTCGCGAATCACGGATTCGGTAAATTGCCCGGCTTTCGTGGAGAGCCGAGCGCTAGCGGCGGCGACGGCGCGTTCGGGTTTGGCGGGATTCATTTTGCGGTTGTGCCCCGTAGAGTTTGCGATAGACGGCAGCGTTGCGCGTAACGATTTCGACGTACTCGCGGGTTTCGGTGAACGGAATCGAATCAACGAACTCCGCAATTTCGCGGTACTTCTGCCCCGCACTCCACTGCGCGACGCGGTCTTCACCCGCATTGTACGCGGCCAGCGCCGATTCCACACTTCCGAAATCCTTTTTCAAACCGGCGAGGTAGAGAGTGCCGAGACGGACATTGTAATCCGGCTCGAAAAGCCGCGCGTGCGAGTATCCAACTTTGGCGCTACGGGCGAGACGGCGCGCGGTCTTTGGAAGGAGCTGCATCAACCCGATCGCATTCGCGCCGGAATGCGCTTCCGGATCGAAGGCCGATTCCTGGCGAATCAGCCCAGCTGTGAGAGACGAGTCGAGACCGGAGTGAGCGGACCACTGTTGGATAGAACCTGCGAACGGCATGGGATACGCAGCGAGCCAGACTTCGCGCGGAACGGAGTTGAACGGGCGCGATTCGAGTTGGGTGAAGATTTGGCGGATGGCGACGATTGCGACACCGTAATGTCCGGCGGTAATTGCTTGTTGCGCAGCTTCGAGAAGAAGGCGCGGCTCGCCGGTGGTTGCGTAAGCGGCTCGCAATTCGAGTTCGGCAGAGGAATCGAAGGCGATCGCGCGCAGCGCGTCGGCGCGAGCCTGGCGATCGGCAGCAGCTGGGGGAATCGTGTCGCTCATCGGCGCGGCGGGTGGAACCGGAGGAATTGTCGCGAGCAGATCGGGATCGTCGACGCCTCCGCTGCCGAGGGCTGCGCTACGCGCGTACGCGAGAATCTGAAAATAGTTTTGCGGGTAGCGCACTTGGAGCTTGCCGTAGTAGGCGCGCGCGAGCATGGGGTTGTTCGCCTCTTCGGCGAGACGGCCGAGCCAATAGAGCGCGTCGGGCGTGAATTGCGAGCCGGGAAATCGGCGCAAGTGCTCGGCAAGAAGGCTGGCAGCGTCGGGCGAGCGCTTGAGAACGGCAGTCCAAGCAACGCGCCACTGCGAAGGAACGACGTTGGGTGACGCGGGGAAATTGTCCGAGAGGCGCTTGTAGTAGCCGGAGGCGCGGTCGCGGTCGAGTTGGACCCAATAGTAGTTCCCCGCCAGGAATAGCGCTTGTTCGGCCCAGCGGCTGAGCGGTGCACGGGCGACAGCCGATTCCACAGCCGGGGCCATGCTCGAATCAGGCGAGATCGTGCGGTAATACTGAGCGAGGGCGAAAAAACGCTCCGCGTCGACGTCGGCGTCGGTGAGGTGAAGAGCCGCGAGTGCCGAGATTCCGGCACCGAGCGAGACGCCGCATTCCATAATGCGCAATTCCGCTCGCTCTTTGTCTGCGCCAGAGAGCTGCGAGAGAAGCTGGGAGTATTCGGTTCGCGCTTCGCTCCATAGCTTTCCATTGAACAGCGCGCCCGCATGAGCGAAACGTTGGGGCAGCGGAATTTCCTGATAGCCGGATTTCAGCGTGCCACGCAGGAAATCAAGTTTCGCGCCGGCTTGGCGCCCCTGCTCGGTAAGTGGAAAGCCGAGGTAGAGCGATTGATAGTCCGCCACGGCTTCGAGGGGACGCCCGGCTTGTTCACGAGCTTCGCCGCGGAGGAGGAGTAGAGCGGGCTTGTCGTTCGTCGCGGCGTAGGCATTGAGGGCCGCCAGCGCCGTGTCCGGCTGATTCAGTGCGATGGCGGCGCCGGCGAGCGATTCGAGCGCCTGGTCGGTCATCACTGAGGTCGGGAAATCAGCACGCAGTGTTTTGAGTTGCGAGATTGCGTCGGATTGCTTAGCGAGCGCGATATTGGTTTCGGCGCTCCAGTAGAGGACGCAGTCGCGGAGGATGGGATCTGACTGGGCGCGAGCAAACCATTTGGCGGCGAGGCCGAAATTGGTCTTGGAGTAGTCGTAGTACCCGAGGGCGAGAGCGGCCCGGGCACCTGAAACATTTGCGGAGTTCTGGTTGGCGAATGCGCTGAGCCTTTCGTAGGCCGCGGCGGGATTTTTCTTCTTGAGAGCGCGGGAGAGATCTTCGAGCTGTTTGGCCGCGGAAGTGGATATTGGTTTCGCTGCGGGTGTGGCGGCGGGAGTTCGTTTCGTCGGGGAGGCCGAACGCGGAACCGGGCGAGGTCTCCTGGGGCCCTGAGCGTAGGCCGTGAGCGAAGCGAAAATCAGCAACGCAGCGGCTGAGCCGGCCAAGCGGACGGCTAATTCCCCCGCACGCGTCATCCTCGGGGTAACCACCGGGCGCGCCGCGGAGTTCGCCGTGATCGTTTTAGTGCCGCAGAACGGGCGAGGGATATGGATATTCACCGAGAGCTTCCGTATCGCCCTCGGCGAGAATTTCCACCATCCAGTGATGGAAGTAATCCACTGGCTGCTCCAGAATCGCGCGGAAACGGCGGTCGTATTCTTTACGGGCTTTATCGAGGTCACTGCGTAACCGGATACAGATGTCCTTGTGCTCGCGGGCCGCTTTGACGTCTTTCGGCCGCAATAATTTGATGTCCTGCATGGCCACTTTCGCCACGCGATTCGCGCGACGGTGGAGATCTTGAATTTCGGGGGGCAGGCTGGCCACGTTGAAGGCCTGCGATTCAACAACGGCGGCCTGTTCGGCGACGACTTCGGCTTGAGCGGACGTTTCCTCGACTTGAATTTCTTGGTTAGCGATGTGCGCGGCTGGAGTGAGCGCTTCATGCTCAGATTTGGGCGCGGCTTCGGGCGCGACTTCTTCGTCGAGTTCTGCCACGGCGGTAGCAGCGGAGTGCGCGCCGGCGCTTGCTTCATTGGCGGCAGCTTCGGCTAATTCCTCTTCCTGGCTGGCAGCTTGCCCGTCACGCGGCTTCAAGGCAACGGCTACGAAATTCGAGAGTACGGAGAGACCGGCGGCGAGCGCGGAGGCAGCCGTTTGGGCTCGAAGCATAGCCGGAAGAGCGTTGCTCGGGCGGCTCGAGGAACAAGCGGCGACGAGATCGGCATAGGCCTGGTGTAGTTCGTCGGCGGTGCGCTGGAGCGGAGCGAGATTATCGCGCAAGGCGCGCGAAACCGCTTCTTCGAGCGCTCGCTCGAGCGATTTTTGGCGTTCTTTGGGCATATTCCAGCTCATTGCGATTATGAAAACGGTTACCGGGAGTGTCAACTGGCATTCGGGCGAGGCGTTCCTGAGTGCATAGCGTTGGGCTGAGAGCCGATGGGGTGGATGATCTGATATAAGGGGCGCGGCATCGCGCGGATCATGCCTGGGAATGCTGAATGGCGGCAGGAGAAACCGCGCAAACGAAGCACTGGCTGGACATCGTGTTAGTTTGGCTTTAGACCATAGACATCAATTTCTCCGAAGATTGTGCCAGCGCCCTGGGTGGAATCGTTGCCGCGGGTGGGGACATAGACCTTGCCGTTCGCGACTGTCGGAACTGTAAACTTCACGGCGTTGCCAGCGGCATCGGCTGCCACCTGCGTGCTATTCCAGAGTTCGTTATCTAGATTAGTGGCGTCGAACGCGTGGAGAATCGCAGGGCCGGCATCCTTCGCCGAGCTGTTATTGGTTCCGAAGGCGCTCGAATCGATCGTCCAGACAATACCATTAGAGCTTCCGCTGGCAGAAACCGACGGGGTAGAACCCGGAAAACTGAAGGTAGCGGTCGTTGACGACGCTACGGAAGGGTTAAACGTGTCGGAGGCCGGGAGAAAGCTGAAGGCTTTTCCGTGCGTGCTCCATCCAAAAAAGTACAACGTGTTTTGCCAAAATGCCGGAGTAGAAAAAGACCCGCCGACTCCGGTCAGAATTTGCACGACATTGTCCGGCCCTCCGGCCGTGAAATGTCCCATATTCGTCCGATCGAGGAGATAGAAGCTTCCCGATTTACCCCCGCCGATTATCAAGTGTGGATGAGGCCCAGAGGGCTGGTCGACAAGAATGGCAGCACCACCCGCCCCTAGATCGGAATCGCTCCCATCGAGAGACAGCTGGTTCATGGGTGTAAACCAGTCGGCGACGGAGAGTCCACTGGTGGTTCCGAGTTTAAGTATAGTGTCGCCATAAGCCGATGCTCCATCCCATATGCCATTGCCGGTAATTACGTACAGGTTATTTGCAGAATCAGCGGCAGGGGCACCGCCCGCCATCCAGATGCCGCCCCGGCAATAGCCGAAACCTTCGGCGGCGTTGGGGGACGAATTAAAGACCGCGACCTGCCTGAGATTGGAGGTGCTGTACCCGATAATCCATCCATGGTACGGATCGTGATCTCCATGCGAGGCCCAGGAAACGTAGACCACTCCGTTCACCAGCGCGAGGCCCGGCCGCTGATTTTCCGAGACGGTGTTGAAGGCCACCGTCGAACCACCCTCGCAGTTACCCGGAACCGTGATCGTGTTGTTGATTTCAACGGGACTATTGGGGCGTTCCGAGCCGTCAATCAAACTAAGAGCATGAAGCCTCTGGTGAACGATGAATGAGGCGCCGCCTGTGGTGCCGGTTTTTGTAACCAGGTAGACGGTGTTCGTGGCGCTATCGATCACGGGCGTACCGAGGATGCCAATATCAGGATAGATATCTTTGGTGACAACGTAGCTCGCAGGGAAGTACGTCTCGCCCGCCGGGATCAATTGCTTATGCCAGTACGTGACGCAGGGATTTGCGTCAGCGTCGAATACGTAAACGGAGTCGTGCATGGTGGCGGCGACGATCACGTTGTGTTTGCCAACCCCGATATTGACATTTGCGACCCAGAGGGGCTGGGCGTAGATGGCGCCGTCGGCGGTGCAGGAGAAAAGTTTGCCAAACGTATTGGTGTTCACGTTGGCGGTGGTAAGCGCGAATTCGGCGGTGTTGGAGCCGTCGCGCGCGATATCGTTGTGATAGGTGAAGACGCCCGGGAGGTCGGTGACGCCGATCGTAGCGGTGGCGCTTTGTGTGACGTCGGTAACGCTGGTGGCCGTGATGGTATAGACGCCGGCCGTTGGCGGGGCGGTGTAAGTGACGTTTACTCCTGAAGCGCTCGTCATAGAGGAGAAGCTGCCGGCCGATGCGGTCCAGGAGACACCTTTGTTCAGGCTGTCGTTGACGACCGTGGCGGATATGGGGAGCGGCTGCGTGACGGTGAGGCCTGCGCGGACGGGGGAAACCGAGAGGCTAACGGTACCCGAGGCAATCGTGAGAGTAAGCGTGACGGATTTGGTCTGCTGGGGCATACCGGAATCGAGGACCTCGAAGGTGAGGGATGCGCTGGTGACGGATTGGGTGGGCGTGCCGGTAATTGTGCCCGCCGAGGCATTGAGCATGAGTCCGGTGGGAAGCGCACCGCTGGTCATTGACCAAGTAAGCGCCGGCGTACCGCCAGTAGCTGTGAGAGTGGCGCTGTAGGGGATGCCGGTCTGGCCATTTGGGAGCGAGGTGGTTGAGATCGTGAGCGTCGCGGGTGGGGGATTTTGGTCGCCTCCAGAGCCACCGCAAGCATTGAGAATGCCGAGAGCCGAGATGAGAGCGAGCGCGACGATTAGATTTGAGGGGCGGAGCGAACTTCGTGCATGTACGATGATGGATAATTTCATGCGCTGCACGATCCCACACCGATAGGCGAAAGTTCAAGCGGGAAAGTCTGGCGATGTCGCCTATGTTACGCAACCCGGTGCCGCACGCAGATTGAAAGGTTGGATTTGTGAATGTTGGATGCACTCGGCCGGAGGAGCGGAAGCGACGCTTCGGCAAAGGTGATAAAATAGAGGCTGTAACGGGGGCGACACGGTTTCGACGGAAGCTGTCGCGGCTCGAAGGCATGCCGGGCCCCACCTGCCCGCTATCGGGTGGAACAACACAACTGGCAACTCACAGTTGGCTCTCGCTGCCTAACGAAAATTAGGTAGCGCGTCTCCTTAACCGTCGCCTGCGCGGTTGAGATGAGGCGTCACACAGTAGGCTGGCCGGCGCGTTTCGGTCCGTAATGCGCCGGTGAGACCATCGGACTAGCCGGGAGCGCGTCTTGCCCGCTCTGAGCTCTCCCGGTGAAACAATCGGAACGGGACAAGCATGTAGTCTTCGGGTTGCAAGGCTTTTCGGACGGGGGTTCGACTCCCCCCGCCTCCACCATTTGCAAAAGTGGCCGGACAGATCTCGACGATTGTGCGCGGCGGTCGCGGGTCGTAGTTTTGGCTTATCGGTGCTGTCTTTTGTTCTTAGCCGATTTTTCTGCGAGGAGTGCCCGACAGATCGTCGGGGCGCGGCAATTTTCGCTGCAATCGCCTCACAACCTTTTCAGCCCGCGTGCAATACAAGAAGTAGTCGGACGAAGCGTCGCCCGCAGCAAGATTTTCCATGCGGTTCATTGCTTGTTCAAGGCCGTCGACGGCTTCCACCCAAACAGGATTTCCAGCGGAGTCGTTTCTGAAGATATCGTAGGTGATCGCGTCGTGCATGACACTTCTCCTGCCGACAGATGGTCTGAGAGGAGTAGAACGTAATACCCTAGAATTGAGCTGTCAAGATTATAAAAATTGGTATCCCGTTCCTCCGCCGGGTGCGATTCACTATGCCCCGAGCGCGGTAAGAACCTCCATCTTACTTAACTCTCTAATATTTTCCTTCTCTTCCCTGCCGTAGCGCAGTCCAAATTCCAAAGTCGAGATTACGAGATTCTCTGCAGGAAGGAGCGATCCTCGACGAGGATACAGCCAGACTTTTCGATTTTGGCGACGTTTGCTGCAGCCGAAGGGTCGGTGGCGAGGGCCGCGCGATATTTCTCGTAGGCGTCGAGATTCGGGAAATTGATTAGGGCCAGGGCGGTGTTGGTTGGACCGGCGAGTTTGGTGGGCAGAAAGTAGCCGATCAGTTCCCCGCCGCAGCGACGAATTGGTTCGGGCCAGGCGCGAGCGTACTCTTCGAAGCTGCGGGATTGGTTTTGGTCAATTGTGTAACGGATACAGAGTGTAATCATTCCTATTTGCCTCCTGCTTGATTTGGTTTGCGAGGTGAATTTTGACTGCTCCGGATTTAGCAGCCGCTACGGATGCGGTCGACACTTGTCTTTGCGAGTTCCGGGCCGCACGTTCATGCTACGGTGTCGCCCCGCAGGAATGTTTCAGCCTTGGATGAAACGTCGGTGGCGCGGTGGCGCTGCAATCTTTGCCTACGAATGCCACCCATCCGATGGGTGATCTTGCTGAGTTACGGAGCTGCCGTATTTGCCAGGCTCTGGCCTTGGATGGATCGCGCGAGTTTTACACGCAATTTGGAACTGCCGTATCGCGGTAACGCGGGCCGGCTATTTCGGGGTTTTGCCGGGCTTGTTCCCCGTGACAATGGGCAAGTCTTTGCGCTGGCTCCAGTCTTCCCAGGAGCCGTCGTACATGCGAGCGCTGTAGCCGAGATATTTGGCGGCGAAATAGATGATGGTGGCGCGCTGTCCGATGTGGCAATAACTGACGACGAGGTCGCCCGGTTTGATGCCGGCGGCGCGGAATAACTTCTCAAGTGCGTCTTTGTCCTTGAACCTGTCGGTGCCATCAACGAGCGAGGTGTAAGGAAGATTGGCGGCGCCGGGAATGTGTCCGCTACGCGGCGTGCCATCGCCTTTGTCGCCCGTATAGTATTCGTTGGCGCGTGCGTCGATGACGTCTATGCCTGGGTCGCTGAGGTGTGCGCTAATCCAACCGGCGTTCGAGAGGATTTCGGGGCGCCGGTGCGCGACGATCGTTCCTTTGGCGACTGGCTTCACGTCCGCGGTGATGGGCTTGTTCGCGCCGCGCCATGCCGGATATCCGCCATCGAGGATGGAAGTGTTGGCTCCGAGGCCCATGTAGTCGAGCGTCCAATAGACGCGGGTGGTGGGCGTGACTCGGTCGGTTCGGAAATACAGGACGACGTGCGAGCGATTGGAGACGCCAAGTTTTTCGAAGACAGAAACGAGTTGTTCGATCGGCGGGAGTTCGAGCATGAGGGTCTTGCCCATTTCCATTGGAGTCGAGATGCTGTCGTAGTCGAGGAATTGCGCGCCGGGGATATGGCTGTGCTCGTAGCCCTCTTTTTCGCCAATTTCGAGAATAACCAGCGATGGGTCGTTGAGATGACTTGCAAGCCAGTCGAGGTTGACCAGCATCTGCCGTGAAACATCCGTGTTTGCGGAATGCGTTTCCGTTGCGTGGGAATTCGCGACGAATGCGGGGAATGCGAATAGGGCAACGAGCAGAAGGGTTCGTGAAAAGCGGGGCGTCGTGTTTTGCATCAGAAATTCCTTGCGACCCAACAGGCGGATCGCCTGCTTCTATACCGCCGTCCACTATATCGTATAACGCTATAGTGTCAATAAGGAATGCCGTTCACCGGGCAGGAGCAGGTCTGGGCTCTCAATTGTCAAGTTCGTCTGGCGATTGACGGCGGTTCGCGGCAGAGAGATGATTGGCGCGTTCAAATCCGACTCAGTCTCCGCAAAAAGGAGCCGCCACCGTGGCCGAAGCCAAGAATCCAACCGCTGGATCAAGCAGCGTTGCATCGCACACTGCCGGAGGTGAAGAGGCGCATATTGCAGTCCATTGGAAGGAAGAGGAGTATTTCTACCCGCCGAAGAAATTCACGGACCAAGCCTATCTGAACGACCCGAAGGCGGTGGAGCGGTTCAGCGAAAAGAATTTTCCAAAATGCTTTGAAGAATACGCGGACATGCTGACGTGGACACAGAAATGGACCACCGTTCTCGATACGAACGATCCCCCGTTCTGGAAGTGGTTCGTCGGCGGGAAGCTGAACGCGAGCTACAACTGCGTTGACCGGCATCTCGACAAGTACAAGAACAAGGCGGCGATTATTTTTGTTCCCGAGCCGGAGAAGGAAGATCCGGTGGTGATCACGTATCAAGAGCTATACAAGCGCGTGAACGAAACGGCGGCGGTGTTGCGCGATTTCGCGGGATTAAAGAAAGGTGACCGCGTAACAATTCACATGCCGATGATTCCGGAGCTGCCGATCACGATGCTGGCGTGCGCGCGGCTGGGAGTGATCCACTCGGTGGTGTTCGGCGGATTCAGCGGCGAAGCGTGCGGCATGCGGGCCGCGGATTCCGGGAGTCGAGTGCTGATTTACGCGGACAGTTACTACCGCAGCGGAAAGCTGATCGACCACAAGACGGCTGTGGAAATTGCGGTAGAAACTGCGAAGCGCGACGGTCAGGTAATCGACAAGGTGCTCATATGGCGGCGGTATCCCGGGGAAAATAGTTCCTCGACGCCGATGGTAAAGGGGCGGGACTTTTTCGTCGACGAAGTGCTGAAGGATTATCGCGGGAAGACGGTTGAGCCCGTGGCGATGGATGCCGAGGATCCGCTCTTCCTGATGTACACCAGCGGAAGCACAGGCAAACCGAAGGGCTGTCAGCACCGAACCGGCGGCTACCTGGCCTACGTAACGGGAACGGCGAAGTACTATCAGGATATTCATCCTGAAGACGTCTACTGGTGCATGGCGGACATCGGTTGGATTACCGGACACTCGTACATTGTGTACGGGCCGCTGGCGCTGGGGGCGACGAGCGTGATTTATGAAGGGGTGCCAAATTATCCGGATGCTGCCCGTCCATGGCGAATTGCGGAGCGGCTGGACGTGAACATTTTTCACACTTCGCCAACCGCGATTCGGATGCTGCGGAAGGCGGGGCCCAACGAGCCCGCGAAGTACAAATATCATTTCAAACATATGACGACGGTGGGCGAGCCGATCGAACCGGAAGTGTGGCGCTGGTATTACGATGTGGTGGGAAAGCGCGAAGCGGTGATTGTCGATACGTGGTGGCAGACGGAGACTGGCGGTTTCCTTTGCAGCACTATTCCTGCTCTCGATCCGATGAAGCCGGGAAGCGCAGGGTCGGGTGTGCTGGGAATTTATCCGATCATTTACGACGAGAACGCAAAAGAACTTCCCGCGGGTGCGGGACGAGCGGGAAATATTTGCATTCGGAATCCGTGGCCCGGAATCGAACAGACGATTTGGAAGGACCGCGACAGGTTCGTCCGGCAGTATTACCAAAAATATTGCCGCGATCCAAAGAGCAAGGACTGGCACGACTGGCCGTACTTCGCGGGAGACGGAGCATTACTCGCGAAGGACGGTTATTTCCGGATCCTCGGGCGCGTGGATGACGTTATTAATGTGGCCGGCCACCGGTTGGGGACGAAGGAGTTGGAGTCGGCATGCCTGACGATTGACGAAGTGGCGGAAGCGGCGGTGGTGCCGGTGGTCGACGAGATCAAGGGGCGCGTGCCCGAAATTTACATTTCGTTGAAGCCAGGCGTGACGGCGTCACCCAAAGAGATGGTCGAGAAAGTGACTCGAACGATCGAGACGATAATCGGGAAAATCGCCCGTCCGAAAGCTGTGCACATCGTTCAGGACATGCCTAAAACTCGATCTGGGAAGCTGATGCGTCGAATCCTGGCGGCGATTTCGAATACGTTGGAGGTGGGCGACATTACCACGCTGGCGAATCCGGATATCGTGGAGCAGATTCGCGTGCAGGTGCAGGGGAAGGATAAGGTTGTGACGAAGGAAGGGCCTGAGGACGTGAAGCAGTTCGGGTCGGATGCGTAATTGGGGCGGGGAGATGAGGATGAATCGAGTGAGGTCGTTTGGTTTTCTTTTGGCGCTTTTTCTGGCGCTGGGCGTTGGAGCGGGTACGCGTGCGTCGCAATCGGCGTCGAGTCCCGGTTCGTCGCACACTTCTCCTCCGCGGTCACCCGCCAGTCCTGACGCAATCGAAAATGACGAGACGTTGAATTTGACACCGGAACAGAAAGACAAAATCAGTTCGATTCGCGAAGATGCGAAGAAGCAGATTCAGGAGATCGAGAAAGATAAAACGCTCACGGATGACCAGCGGACGCGAAAGACAAAACAGGTAACGAAAGAGACCCGGGCGCAAGTGTTTGCTGTATTGACGCCCGAGCAGCAGAAAACCTGGAGCGCGGAGCAACGGGAACGGCGCCAGGAGAAAAGAGCGGCGAAATAAGATATCGGAGCCAGTTTCGAATTCCGGCGCAAGCGTGCCGGAGAATTCTCCCGCCAGGCAGTCACTCTCCGGGCGCCGGGTGAACGGTCCGCGGAAATTTTCCTTCAGCGCGCACTTTCCCCTTGCATCGCACGCGAATATCCGTATTCTGCATTCTGCGGTAAGCGAACTCGCTCCACCTGCGCGGCAGTGAGAGAGCGAGGATCGCTGACGGAGGACGCGACAATCAATTGAGTACCATCTCCCTGCCAGCCCAATTTCCCTCCCGGGCGATTTCTTCCACTAAGAAGAAAGTAGCGAAGCTGACCGTGTGGCCTCTGGTGGCCGCGACATTCTTCATGGTGTCTGGCGGCACGTACGGCACCGAAGACATTATTCATGGCGCCGGGTACGGACTCGGCATTCTGCTTTTGCTGCTTACGCCACTGATCTGGAGTCTGCCGACCACCTACATGATTGGCGAGCTATCGAGCGCGCTACCGTCGGAAGGTGGCTACTACGCGTGGGTGCGTCGAGCGCTGGGAAACTTCTGGGGATTTCAGGAAGCTTGGCTGTCGCTGGTCGCCAGCATTTTTGACATGGCGATTTATCCCACGTTGTTCGTCGCGTACTTGACGCGCTTGTTCCCCTGGTTCGCGGTAGGACATCGAGGAGCAATGGTTGGGCTCGCGGTTGTCACGGTCTGCGCGCTGATGAATATTGCGGGGATCCGAGTGGTGGCGATTTCCTCGCTGTGGCTTTTCTTTCTGCTGTCGCTTCCCTTCGCGCTGATCGTGCTGATTGCGCCGATGGAAATGGGCGCGCTGAAGGGCGCCGTGACGGCTCCGACGACTTCGACCGTGGGTCTGATGGGCGGCCTGCTGATCTGCATGTGGAATTACATGGGCTGGGACAACGCATCGACGATTGCGACGGAAGTGCGGCGGCCGCAGAAAACTTATCCGAAGGCGATGCTGATCGCCGTGTTGGTTGTATCCGCGACGTATATCCTGCCGTTCGCAGCCATGTGGATGACCGGGATTTCATCGGGGGCTTTCGAAACGGGCTCGTGGGCGGATTTGGCCGGGATGGTGGGCGCGTTGGTTGGCGGCCCGGTTGCAGGTCGCGTGTTTCGCGCAGCGCTGGTGCTGGGCGGGATGATGAGCGCGTTTGGAATGTTCAATGCGCTAGTAATGAGTTACTCGCGATTGCCGCTGGCGATGGCGCAGGATGGAATGCTGCCGGCTGTGTTCGGGAAGTTGCATCCGAAGACGCGAGCGCCGTGGGTAGCGATCATCGTGCTGGCGAGCGCTTGGGCGATGTGCCTGGGACTCGGTTTCGAGCGGCTCGTCACGCTCGACATCATGCTTTACGGCTTGAGCTTGTCGCTCGAATTCCTGGCGCTGATCGCGCTGCGCATCAAGGAACCGAATCTGCGGCGGCCTTTCCGCGTGCCGGGTGGGATGGCGGGGGCTGTGCTGGTGGGGGTTTGCCCGCTGCTGCTGCTCGGCTTCGCGATGGTGCATGGCGAGGGCGAGACGATTCTGGGGATGAGCGGATTGGCGTTTGGTGCGCTGCTGATCGTTGGCGGATTTGTTGTTTACTGGGCCACGTCGTCGCTCAGGAGATGGAGCGACGCGGCGCTGAAGCAGCGCAAGGCTGCGTAGAAGCGTTTCGGGACGCAGGTAGCCGCGACATGCTCGCTATTTGTTTCTCCTCGCCGTTCCCGCCAACTATTTGATTGCCGGTTGCCGTCCTGCTGGCTTCTAATTCCCTTCCAGCTTTTATGCCCGCCAAAACAAACATGTACGACTACATCATTGCGGGCGCCGGCTCGGCAGGCTGCTTGCTGGCAGCGCGATTGACGGAAGAGCCGCACACTCGCGTGCTCTTGCTCGAGGCAGGCGGCGCTGATACGGCGAGGGAAGTTCGCATCCCCGCCGCATTTTCGAAGCTTTACAAGACCAGCGTGGACTGGAATTACTCGACAGAGCCCGAGCCGTGGCTGAGGAGCAGGAGGCTTTACTGGCCGCGCGGGAAGATGCTGGGTGGCTCGAGCTCGATGAACGCGATGATTTACATGCGCGGAAATCCGCTCGATTACGATTATTGGGAAAGCCTGGGGAATCGCGGTTGGGGATTCCGGGATGTGCTCCCCTATTTCAAGAAATCGGAGACGCAGGCGCGTGGCGCTTCCGATTTTCATGGCGACGAGGGACCGCTTCACGTTTCCGATCTGCGCTGCGTGAACCCTTTGACGCGGGCTTTCCTTGCGGCGGCGGCAGAACTCGGCGTGCCGCCGAACGCGGACTTCAATGGTGCGACGCAGGATGGCGCCGGGCTTTATCAGGTGACGCAGAAAAATGGGCAGCGGCACAGCGCCGCGGATGCGTATCTGAAGCCGGCGCTAAGGCGGCCGAATCTTCGGGTGGTAACGCGAGCGCACGTCGCGCGAGTACTGATCGAAAACGTGCGCGCGGTGGGCGTCGAATACGTGCGAGGCGGCGTTACGGAGGAAGCGCGTGCGGATCGGGAAGTGATTCTTGCGGGCGGATCGATCAATTCTCCACAGCTGTTGTTGCTATCTGGAATCGGGCCTGCTGATGAAATCAAGCGTGCGGGTGTGCCCGCCATTCATGATCTGCCGGGTGTGGGGAAAAATCTGCAGGATCATGTGATGGTTTCGGTCGGGTATCTGTGCACAAAGCCGGTGAGCCTGGCCAATGCTGAGTCGCTGAAGAATCTGTTGCAGTATTTCCTGCTGAAGCGCGGGCCACTTGTTTCGAATGTCGCGGAAGCTGGACTCTTCTTGCGAACGCGCGAGGAATTAGAGGTGCCGGATCTGCAGCTGCTGTTCGGTCCCGCGTACTACGTAAATCATGGGCTCAATCCCCGGAAGGAGCACTGCTTCGGATTCGGCCCCACGCTCGTCACTCCTGAAAGCCGAGGCTCGATATCGCTGAGGTCCGCGAAACCGCTCGATGCGCCGGCAATTCGCGCGAACTATCTTTCGACGGACGCAGACATGCGCGTGATTGTCGAAGGTGTGAAGCTCTCGCGGCGTCTCGCGCACGCGAAGCCGTTCGAGAATTATCGTGGCGGTGAATTGCATCCTGGATCGAACGTCGCAAGCGACCACGAGATCGCATCGTTCATACGGGTGGAGGCGCAGACGCTTTACCATCCAGTGGGATCGTGCAGGATGGGGAACGACGCGGTGGCGGTTGTCGATGCCCGGCTTCGGGTCCGCGGCGTGGACGGCCTGCGAGTGGTTGACGCTTCCGTGATGCCGCGAATCATTGCCGGAAATACGAATGCGCCCACCATCATGATTGCCGAAAAGGCTGCGGACATGATTCGAGCGGGCGTTTAATCGTCTGGGAAATCGCAGCCGGTTCGCACTTTTGCTCGCCGGCATTTCTGTTATCCTTTTCGCCGTGCGACGTTCGTTCTCTTATGCATTCCTGACCTGCGCTGTACTGGCATCGGCACTTCTCGCGCGCGGGATTTCCTTGCGTGGGCTCCAGGTGCGGGCGCAGCGACCGGAACAACAGAACCCGGCTCAGCAAGCCTCCCCCCAGCAGCAAGCCGCGCCGCCACAACAAGGCGTGCCGCCCGGTGCAGCGC
>JBARFX010000023.1:0-31164 GCA_049797655.1 Candidatus Acidiferrales bacterium
GCACGATCTGCCACTTCTCTTCCGGGGATCGATCTACGCGCGGTTTCCTGCCCATGTTGCCTCCTGTGTGGAGGCCCTGAATCATACCGAATTCGGCAGTCTAGTTTGAGCGGGGAGCACTACATCCGCGACCTTTCTAGTGACTATCGACAACAGCCTGACTCGCTTGTGAAGTCATTGGAAAAGATTCGGCAATCCGTCGAGTCTCTTCCGGATCCGTCGAAGGAGGATGAAGCTAAGGAATACCTGACGGTGTGTCAGGAACGGCTGCATGTCTACCGCAAGGGAAAGAGGATGCAAGCCCAGAATCAGACGAGTTTGGACATTGCGAGCAAGGTGTTAGACGCGTACAACTCCACCGTAACCGAGGTTCTGGACAAGATTTACGAGAATGTCGCGACGGATTTTGCCTCGTACTACCGTTTCATCAATCGGGAAGATGAGTCCAGTTTCCGCGGCAAGCTAACACCAGGTGCAGGTAAACTCACGCTCGATGTTGATTTTTACGGTCGCGGGTTCTTTCCTCCAGGAGCCTATCACAGTGAAGGCCATCAAGACGCGATGGGTCTTTGTCTTTACTTAGCGCTAATGAAGCATACTTTGGAGCAGAGGTTCTGTTTCGCGGTACTAGACGATGTTCTGATGTCGGTTGACTCCGGCCATCGCCGCGAAGTGTGTGCGCTGTTAAAGACCGAGTTTCCGGGAACACAGTTCCTAATTACCACGCATGACGAGATTTGGCTTCGGCACATGATTGCAGAACAACTGATCGGTTCCAAAGCATTCGTTCATTTCAGAAAATGGACCATTGATGACGGTCCACTCGTTTGGAATGGGAAGGACGTGTGGAAAGAAATCGACGAATCCCTCGACAAGGGTACCGTTCCCCCAGCGGCAGGTGTACTTCGCAGGTATCTCGAGTATATGGGGATGTACCTAGCAGAGCGTCTCCGGGCAAAAATCGAATTTCGGGGTGATGCTAGGTACGACCTGGGAGAAGTTCTCCCGCCAGTCTTACAAGTATGGGCGGGACTACTAAAACAAGCAAAGGATGCGGCGAATTCCTGGAACAAGAAGGAGGAAGTGAATCGCCTAGGGAAATTACAGGAGGATTTCACACGACGGGCAGTCCAATCCGAAGTCGAGCAGTGGGTCATCAACAAGAATGTTCACTACAACGCGTGGGAAACGTTTCGGAAGCAGGACTTCATTCCTGTAGTGAACGCGTTCAGAGCATTGTTGGAATCATTCTGTTGCCCGTCCTGCCTTGGTTATGCGTACGCGCTTCCCGCCAAAGGATCGCGTGAAGAAATTCGCTGCGACTGCGGCGATCTCACGATGAATCTGAAGAAGAAAACATGAAAAACAAGCTCCGCTTACGACTCTTGATCCGATAGTGTGACTGCACTCATCAGCACGTTTTTAGCCGCGGCTGTAGATAAATTCGGAAATGTGGAATGCTCAGGGACTTGTCTTGTTTGAGTAGGCGAGCACAGTTCAGTTGGCGCGTACCTCCTCCATTCCTTCACCTCCTTCCGTATCGTCTGCGATACGGCCCTGTCACTGGGAACGGACGCGGGTCGGGTTTGTGCCCGCCTGAGTCAGTTTAAAGCTGGGTACTTTAAAAAAAGTCAAACTGTCTCCCTTAGTGACCACACGGCGCTGGGTGCGGCTAACCGAACCAGACAGGTAGCGTCTATCCGGCTCATAGATTGAATGGTGTGGGCGCGAGTTGCACTTGGACGTGACGCCTCGCGCGGGGAGTGCCTCTTGCGCACGATTCTTCAAGCTGGATTCCTGGCTGGATTACTTCTGAGCGCGACCGGCGTGGCGCGTTCACAGACTGCAGCACCAGCTCCCTTACAGAATGGCGGACAGGCGGAGACGCCGAAGGCTGCTTATGATTTTTCGCTTTCGCGCGAGGAGAAAATCAAGCTGGCGGAGAGTGCTGCGCCGGCGGAGGTGTCGGGGAAAGCTGCGGTGTATGTGCTGGAGCGGACGGGTTATGTGAAGGTGCGGGATGGGGAGAATGGATTTACGTGCTTTGTGGACCGGCAGTCGCCGTTGAATCTGGAGCCGACTTGTTTTGATGCGGAGGGGAGCGCGACGACGTTTCAGTCGCGGCTGCTGGCTGAGGAGATGCGGGCGAAGGGCAAGAGCGAGGAGGAAGTGGCGGCTGCGATTGCGGAGGGTTACAAGAGTGGGAAGTTTCGGGCGCCGCAGAAGCCGGGGATCGTTTACATGATGTCCGATGCGGGATTTCTGTATGTGGCGTCGTTGAACAAGATGGTGCGGCTGCCGCCGCATTTGATGTTATACGCGCCGTATGCGACGGAGAAGGATATTGGATCGCCTCCGACGGCGGCGAATATGCCGCGGTTGATACGGGCGGGGCAGCCGGATGCGGTGATGATCGTGATTCCGCCGCCTGCAAAACCAGCGTCGAAATAGTCAAACTTCTTTCCGGCCCAACGTGCACCGGCTTGCTGAGAGGAAACAACGATGAAGAACTTTCTGCTGGGAGTTCTCGGGACGCTCGCAGTGCTGGCTATCGGCATCTTCGGGTATCTAAGGCTCGGGCTGGCGGAAGTGCGGGCCGATATTCCTCCGTCGGGATTTGAGACGGCGGTGATGAATGAGGCGGTGCATGCGTCGGTGAGAAGGAGCGCGCCGGAAATTGCGAATCCGGTTCCGATGACGGACGACAATCTGATCGCGGGCGGGAAGTTTTATCTGGATGCCTGCGCGGGGTGCCACGGGACGCCGGGGAAGCCGGAGAACGGCAAGGGCGCGGTGCTATTTCCGATCATTCCGGAATTGCCGGTGGTGGGGACGACGTACACGGAGGCGCAGGTGTTCTGGGTGGCGAAGCATGGATTGCGGCGGTCGGGGATGTTTGCGAACGGCGTGTATGCGAAGGACGATGCGTTGTGGAAAGTTTCTGCGTACATCAAGCGGATGAATTCGTTGCCACCGGCGGTGCAGGCGGCCGTTGCGAAATTGATTGAAGCGCAGCATTGATGGTGGGCGGAGATTTGAGTTGGTAGCGGCCGCTTGGGAACAGCGCACAGGCCCTTCGAGGCTCAGGGTAAACAAGAGTGCCTGCGCCACTTGAAGCAACGTGGTTGAGTTTTGCGCGTTGGTTTGGCTTCAAATCCTCGATTCAAATTCCAAAGAGAAGCCCACGACGAGGGGAGACGCTCGTCGTGGCTACCTGAGCGAATCGCGCGAGTAATCGAGATGGGTTTCGAGTGGTTGCCGCGCGGGGGAGCGAGCACGGTCCCGGAAAACGGCCGGGATCTTCGACATGCCGTGCCCCTACTGCGGAAACTCAAATTGGCGCGGCGGTTTGCGGAATTGGCTTGGCAATGCGAGAATGCGTGCCTATGAAAATTACAATCCGAATGGCAGTAATTTTATTGGCGGTTGGAGTGATTGTGACTGGAAGCGCGCAGGGGCAGCAGGCCGCTTCCACTTCGCAACAGGCGCCGGCGGCGAAGTCGCAGAGCTCCTCGGCGGCGAAGCCCGCAGCCAAGCCCGCGGCAAAACCCGGTCAAGCAGCCGCAGCGGCGAAGAAGCCCGATACACTCGAGCTCAAGACGGACAAAGACAAGGCGAGCTACGCGATCGGAATGAACATCGGCGAGAATCTGCAAAAGCAGAGCAGCGAGATTGATCCGGCGATCGTCCAGCGCGGGATGAACGACACGCTGAGAGGCGGCAAAACGCTGATGACGGAAGAGGAAGCGAAGGCCGCGCTCGTCACGCTGCAAGCCGCCATGCGCAAAAAACAGGAGGAACAGATGCAGCAGGTTGCCGAGACGAACAAGAAGGAAGGCGAAGCGTTCCTGGCCGAGAATAAGACGAAAGATGGCGTGGTGACGCTGCCGAGCGGCCTGCAGTACAAAATTTTGTCGGCAGGCACCGGGCCGAAGCCTACGGCGACCGATTCGGTCGTGTGCAATTACAAAGGGACGCTGCTCAACGGGACGGAATTTGACAGCTCGTACAAGCGCGGACAGCCAGCGACGTTCCCAGTGAACGGAGTGATCAAGGGCTGGACCGAGGCGTTGCAAATGATGCCGGTGGGATCAAAGTGGCAGTTGTTTGTTCCGTCCGACCTCGCGTACGGGCAGCGGGGGCCAGGAGCCGGAATCGGGCCGAACTCGATGCTGATTTTTGAAGTGGAATTGATTTCGATTCAGAGCAAGGACGCGGAGAAAGATAAGGACACGGGCGCGGCCAAAGACCCAGCGAAGGATAAATAGCGCGGGTTGAAGTCGGCCACGGCGCCGGCAGCGAAGGGCGCCCGCTTTGCTCCGCGGCTAACTGTGCAGCCACGGTAGCTGGCCCTTGTGCGAGAGAGCCAGCAAGTCCATCGTGATGGCTACGGCGCAATGGACAAAGACACCTCCCCAGATTGATTTCGTCTTCCACGCGAGCGCGCCCAGAACAAATCCTGCCACGATCGAAGCGCCGGCCTCGGGCCACGGCTTCGCGAAGTGGATCATCATGTACGGCATCACGGAAACGGGAACGGCGAAGATTCCGATGTAGCGCGAAAGTCCTCCCACCAGAAATCCGCGGAAGAAAAATTCGAGCGCGATGAATTGGCCTGCGTAGAGGCCCTCCCACACCAGCAGGTCAAACCAGGAACGGCCGGCTTGCGCGTACATGGGGTAATAGGAGTAGAAATCCGGAGTGAGCGAGACGAGCCAAATTACCGGGAATACCGCTGCGTAGAGGCCGACGTAAATCCAGTAGTGCTGCTGGAAACCGCGCCAGGAAAGATTGCAATCGCGGAGCCGCTTGCCGGACGAGAAAATCATCACCAGCGCGGGAAGCGCGAGATAGCTGACGAGCGCCCATGCGACCCACCAGGCTTTCACACGCAAGACCCAATAGGTATCGAGCACGCCGCGATCGGGCGGGAAAAAAAGCGCGTACATGCGTTCGGTGGCGACGAATTGCAGCAAGAAAAGCGAAACGCAGGCCGTGATGCAAATCGCCGCTACTTGCCAAAACTCACGCGGCGCGTCCGTGATGGGCCAGATCGAATTTGATTCGGAACCCGCGTGGTGCGTCGGAACGATGGATGGCGCGCCGCTGGATTTTTCCTCACGCAAGCGACGGCGACGGGTTTTCTTCGAGGCGCTCGGGAACGCCTTGCGGGCGCGCCGGACAATCTTGGGTCGTCTGTCCGCGCGCGTCATGCCTGTGCTACCGGGACGCGCTGGCAGAGCCGGCAGCGACTTCGAGGAGCAGGGATTTCAGCTTGGCGGGATCGCCCACCGGCGGGTGGCAGGTGGTTTCGACGCAGACGAGGGCTTGCGGCTTTTCTGAGTCGAGATGCGGAAGCGTATCGCGGAGCGCGGGAGGCAGCGATTCAACGGATGCAATCCTTTCGGGCGTGACGCGCAGCACGGATTTGCCGAAGCGGTAGATTTCGTTGGCAGCGCGCTTGAGCGCGGCGGCGTGCGGATCTCCGATCGCGCCCGTGATGACGACTTGCAGCGTGTGTCGCGCGTGAAGCAGCGCGGCCAAGCCATAAGTCGCGGCGAACAAGCCGTACTGCGGGACGAGACCAGCGAACGCTTCGAGAGTTTTCGCCGCCCAATCGTGATAGAGCTTCTCGCCCGTGTGCGCGTACAGACGATCGAGAACGATTGCGACAGCGGAGTTTGCGCCGGGCGTCGGCGAATCCTGAATCGGCTTGCGGCGGACGTCGAGGCCGCCCATCGGCGCGGCATCTTTGGCACGATCGAAAAAGCCGCCGGCATCGGCGTCGCCAAAGCGCTCGATGGTTTTTCGCATCAAGTGTTCCGCTTTACGGTGGTAATCCTGCTGCTGCGTAAATTCCCAGGCGTCAAGAAGCGCGCCGCTGAAAAATACGAGATCGTCGAGCGAGCCCTCAAGTCGCGGGCCGCCGAGACGGTGCAGCACGCCCGTATTTTCGTCCCAGGCTTCAGCGAGAATGCGGTCCAGGGTCTTTAGCGCGAATGCGGCGCAATCATCGCGCCTGAGGACGCGGGCGGCTTCGAGATACGCTGAGATGAACATGGCGTTCCAGCCGGCGTAGAGGGTTGTGTCGATCGCGGGAACAGGACGGCGTTCGCGGCGCGCGGCGAGCAATTTACCTTTTGCGCGAGCGAGCAGGATGCGGGCGGCAGCTTCGTCGAGCTTGAGCTTTGCGGCGAGATCTTCCACCGTAGACGCGACCCACAGGACATTCTTCTCGGGGTTGTGGTGCATTTCGCCGCGCGGGAGAACGTCGTAGTAGATTTCGATCGCGCGCGATTCTTCCGGTGACAACACGGCGCGAATCTCAGCGAGTGTCCAGGTGAAATAATCGCCGTCATCATCGAGGGTCTGGTCGGCATCCTGGCTGGCGTAAAAGCCGCCGCGTTCCTGGTCCGATAAGACTTCGTTCACCCAGGAAATAATTCCCTCCGCAGTTTCGCGGAAGAGCGGCTTCGCGGTGACCTGGTAGCCATGCAGGAAATTCTTCAGCAGCTCGGAATTGTCGTACGTCATCTTTTCGAAGTGCGGGACGCACCAGCGCTCATCAACGGAGTAGCGATGAAAGCCGCCGCCCACTTGATCGTAAACGCCGCCGAGGGCCATGCCTTCGAGCGTGCGGTCGGCGACGTGCAGCAGATGCGGATCGCGCGTCGATTGGTAACGCTCGAGAAGCAGGTCAACGGCGCTCGCGTGTGGGAATTTCGGCGCGTTGCCGAAGCCGCCGTGCTGCTCGTCGAAAAGATGCAGGGCGGATTCAATCACCGAATCGACGATGCCGGCATCGAACGGGCCGCGCGCGGTGTGATGTAGTTCCGCTTTTGCGACGGCTTCTTCGAGCGCGTTCGCGGAGTTGTCTACTTCGGTGCGGCGATTTCGGAATGCTTCGGAGACGCCGATGAGAATGCGCTTGAAGCCGGGGCGGCCCATGGCGTCCTCGGGCGGAAAATAGGTGCCGCCGAAAAACGGCTTGCCGTCGGGCGTGAGAAAGGCGGTGAGCGGCCAGCCGCCCTGCCCGGAAATCGCGCTGATCGCTGATTGGTAGCGCGAGTCAACGTCGGGGCGCTCGTCGCGATCGACTTTTACCGGAATGTAAAGCTGATTGATCATCGCCGCGATTTCGGGATTTTCGTAGCTTTCGCGATCGATCACATGGCACCAGTGGCACCACACAGCGCCGATATCGAGAAGAATGGGTTTGCCGGCAGCGCGCGCGGCTTCGAAGGCCTGCTCGCCCCATTCGTACCAGTCAATAGGCTGGTGCGCGGCGGAGCGGAGGTAGGGGCTCGCGGAATCTTTCAGGCGATTTTCTGGCGATTGGCTCACGGGATATTTAGGCTCGCACGAGCGCACGCGAGATGCAAGGGACTGATTTTGGCTCAGATTGCTCGCTGGTGTAATCTGGCAGGCGTAGCTTGTCATCATGGGCATGCACGAGGAGAATTGCAATGACGAATGCCACCGCGACTGAATCCCATCCCGGGACGCCGATGAAAATTTATGGAAAGGTCGGGTGTTCCCGCGCGTACGCGATTCGCGACTTCCTCCGTCGCAATGATGTTCCGTTCGATTGGGTCGAGTTGCGTACAGACGATCAGTGCCGCGCAATCGGCATCGAGCCCACGGAAGACTTAAGAACCCCGGTGTGCGTATTCCCGGACGGGACGCGCATGGAATGCCCCACGGTGCGGCAGATTATCGACAAGCTCGGCTGGTTCCACGACCCGCTGCTCGCCGAATACGATCTGGCGATTTACGGCGCAGGGCCTGCGGGATTGAGCGCCGCGGTGTACGCCGCATCGGAGGGTTTGAAGACCGTGCTGATCGAGCGATGGGCCATCGGTGGACAAGCCGGCAGCAGTCCGCGGATCGAGAATTATCTCGGATTTCCAGACGGTATCAGCGGCGCCGAATTGGCCGATCGCGCGCGCCACCAGGCAAGCAAATTCGGGGCAGAAATCTTGCTTGCGCGCGAAGGAGTGCGAGGCGAGTTCACCACTGCCAAGCGCGTGGGCTATCTCGCCGACGGGACGAAAATCATCGCACGCGCGGCAATCTGCGCCACCGGCATCGAATACCGCAAGTTGGGTTTGCCGAACGAAGACAAATTCTATGGCCAGGGCGTTTACTACGGAGCCGGTGCGAGCGAGGCGGAACTTTGCGAGGGCGAGCACGTGTTCATGGTAGGCGGCGGCAATTCCGCGGGACAAGCCAGCATGTATTTCGCAAAGTTTGCGAAGAAAGTGACGATCGTGGTGCGCGGGAAAGCGCTGAAGGATACGCTTTCGCGGTATCTGGTCGATCGAATCATGGCGACGAAGAACATGGAAGTGCTGACTGAAACCGAACTGACGGCGCTCCACGGCGACAGAGTGCTGGAGTCGATTACGCTAAGAAGCAAGCGCACCGGCGCGGAGCAAACTTGCCCAACGAAGTGGCTTTTCGTTTGTATCGGCGGCGATCCTCGCACGGAATGGGCAATCGAAGCGGGACTCGTGCGCGATGACGCGGGCTACCTCGTGACCGGTCCCGACCTGGTTCGCAACGGCAAGCCGCCCGACGGGTGGCCGCTGCGACGCAGCCCTTACTTTTTGGAGACGAATGTGCCGGGAATGTTCGCAGCGGGCGACGTGCGGCACGGATCCGTCAAGCGCTGCGCCTCGGCGGTTGGCGAGGGTGCGATGTCGATAATGTTCGTGCACCGATATCTGGCGGAGGGTTGAGCTCCGCGAAATTCAGGACGGAGAAGACGAACGCCTGGCATTTGTAGCGCCACCTTTCAAGGTGACATCTTCATTTCGGATCGCTGCTGCCGGTGAGAACTCCCAAGTCAACCCCTGCCGGTCTTCCCGACATAAGGCGTCGGGACGCAAGAATCGCGAAAGCCCGGCGCTACAAAGTCCGGGGCGTTGGAACGTGTCCGATTCGCGCCGAAAAATCCCAAGATCGGACATTCCACCTGGATCGCATCACGCTGAATGCTTCCAAGATATTCAGAATCATCAAGTTGCGAAGTTTGGGTGCAGGTATCCGGCGTGCTCGTCCACATCCCGTAAAGCGTTCGAGGAGGGGCAATGCGATCGCTGTGGGAAGACGTAGCCTACGCGTTCCGGCTGTTCGTGAAGTCACCGGGTTTCACGGCCGTAGCGGTGCTGACGATCGCGCTGGGAATTGGCGCGAATAGCACGATCTTCAGCTGGATCAATTCCACTCTGCTGAATCCGATTCCCGGGATGAAGGGAAGCGGCGCAGTGGTATCTCTGAGCCTGGGCGGAACAGCTTCCGACCCGCGACCGTTTTCCTATCCGGACTATCTCGACCTGCGCGATCACAACAAAAGTTTTTCTGGGCTGATTGCGTCCGACCTGCGTTCGCTGAATTTGACGGGCAACGGGAAACCGCAACGCGTTTGGAGCACTATATGCTCGGCGAACTATTTCGATGTGCTGGGCGTGCGGCCCATGCTCGGCCGCGGCTTTCTGCCGTCGGAAGATACGAAGGCGGGGAGCACTCCGGTTGCCGTGATCAGTTACCGGCTGTGGCAGACGCGCTACGGCGGGCATCCGGACATCATCGGCAAGTCCATCAGCCTCAACCAAAATCCCTACACGATTGTTGGCGTCGCACCGCCGGTGTTTCAGGGTAGTCAGACCGGACTGCGCACGGAAATGTGGGTGCCGCTACTGGCGGGCGAGCGCCTCATCACGACCAGCAAACGGCTGGAAGAGCGCGATGCGATGTGGCTGATGCTGCTCGGAAGGCTGCGTCCGGGCGTCACGGTAGAGCAGGGACAGGCGGAACTCAACACCTTGATGCAGCAGTTGGTGAGCCAGTATCCCGCAGCACATCAGGGACGGAATGAAGTGGTCGCGTTTCCGCTCTGGCGCGCCCCGTTTGGCGCGAATGCGTACCTATATGTTCTTCTGCCGATGCTGCTGGCGATTTCGGGAATTGTGCTGTTGCTTGCATGCGCAAACGTCGCGAACTTGCTGCTGGTGCGTTCGGTGGCGCGACGGCGGGAGATGGCAATTCGCCTGGCGATTGGAGCGAGCCGCGGGCGGCTGGTGCGGCAGCTGTTGATTGAGAGCCTGGTGTTGTCGCTCGCGGGCGGCGCGGTGGCGATGCTGATTACCACGTGGTCCGCCGGCACTTTCGGATCGTTTATTCCGCCGACGAATATTCCGATCTTTCTCGACGTGCACGCGGACCGCATGGTGCTAGTCGTCACGCTCGCGGTTTCGATTTTTACCGGCGTGATTTTTGGGATTTTGCCGGCGCTGCGCTCGTCGAACCTCGCGCCAGCGGCGGTACTGAAAGAAGATACGGGCAGCGCATCGGGCGGACGGCACAAGGCGCGGCTGTCGCGTGTGCTGGTGGTGATGCAAATGGCGCTCTCGCTGCTCCTGCTGGTCTGCGCGGGGCTTTTCATCCGCAGCTTCCGGAATGCGCAGCGGACGGACATGGGTTTCAATGCCGATCACGTCCTTCTCGCCACCGTGGATCTTTTTTCCGCGGGGTACACAAAGGACCAGGGAATCCAATTCGACCGGCAGCTTCTGGCAAAGCTCGAAACTTTACCTGGTGTGCAGTCGGTGAGCATGTCGAGCTGGGTGCCGCTGGGATTCATGCTGGCCTCGTCCGTGACGCAGCCCGAAGGCTACGTGCCGCGGCCGCACGAATCGATGGACATCTCCAATGCGAACGTCGGTCCGAATTATTTGCGGACGATGCAGATTCCGACGGTTGAAGGGCGCGAGTTCACTCCGCTAGATACTGAAAGAACGCAGCCGGTCGCCGTGGTGAACCAGGAATTTGTAAAGCGTTACTGGCCGGGCCAGGACGCGATCGGCAAGAAGCTGAGCGCGGACGGGTTGACGTTTACCGTAGTGGGCGTCGCGCGGGACAGCGATTACAACGACCTGCACGAAGCGCGGGAGCCATTCTTCTACGTGCCGATCTATCAGGATTATGCGCGCGGGCCGATCATTCACATGCGCGTGGCGGGCGAGCCGCTCGCGTACACGGCGGCGCTCGAGAAAACGATTCACGAATTGAACGCGGATATGCCCGTCCTCGATGAATCAACGCTGGCGACACGCGTGCAAGTGGCGAGTACCGGCTCCCGGATCGCAGGAACGTTTGTGGGCGCGTTCGGCGTGCTCGCGATGGTGCTGGCGGCCATCGGAATTTACGGCGTGATTGCATACACGACGCGCGAGCGGACGCACGAAATCGGAATCCGCCTCGCGCTCGGAGCGCAGCGGCGCGACGTGCTACGGCTCGTGTTGCGCCAGGGGCTGCAGCTGGCGATTACCGGAGTGGCGCTGGGCGTAGTGCTGTCGCTCCTGCTGACGCGCTTCCTCTCAAAATTGCTCTTCGGCGTCACGCCGACCGACGCGGTCACGTTTGCGGGAGTTGCTGCGCTGCTGTCGATAGTGGCTCTGGCGGCGTGCTGGATTCCGGCGTGGCGGGCGATGCGCGTGGACCCGATGGTCGCGCTGCGGTATCAGTAAAACAGACGGTGGGGATGCAAATTTAAGCTACTGCACAGGATTTGAATAACCGGCGTCGCGGGGATCGATCGGTTTGCGGCCGGCGAAGCCTTCGTCCTGGCGGTGGTAGAAGCGGATGCGGTCCTCGCCGAGTTTCCAGCATAGATACACTTCATCGCCATGGATGCGCGCGGGAAAATCGAGCAGTCCCACGTTGAGATCCTTCACCACGCAGCCGGTCTCCTGAATTCGATCGAGAGCGGATTGAACGCTCTGTTGCAGGCGATTGAATTCGAGCCGCGTCTTAGCGGTCTTTTCATAATTGATCAGCATGCCGCCGGAGCGCGAGATGCGCTCCGCGAGTTCGCGGAGCACGGCTTCCACCTCGGCCATCTTGCGGCGCGATTCCATCGCTTCTATGAGGACCGGCTCAAGCTGGACGCGGAGGCGTTCGGCTTCGGTCAACGAAAAGAGTTTGGATTCCTCATCTGCCATGTCGGGACTGCTCCTGCGCGTGAATCGCTGTGGGTATTGTGCGCGAGTGCGGAGCGGACGGCAACCAAAAGTGCTGGTGCTAGAAGAACGTAGTAGCGGTCTTGCTGAACGGCTGATCCTCGGCATGACTTTACTTGGGGCGCAGGCAGGATTGCCTGTGCTACTTAGCCGCCGATGAAAACCATCGTGCGCGACGGCGGGACGAAGCCCGGCTCGTTGATGCGATGCCCTTTTTCTTTTTGCATCACGACCGAACGGATTTCGCCGGCAATGTCTGCGTCGCTGGCGCCGCCGCGCAGCAGGAATTTCAGATCGTGATCGTCCTTGCTGAAAAGGCAGGTGCGGAGTTTGCCGTCGGCCGTGAGGCGGATGCGCGAACAATGCCCGCAGAAAGGCTGCGTGACGGGCGCGATCAAACCGATTTCGCCCGGGCCCTCGGCGAATCTGTATTTGCGCGCGGTCTCGCTCTGCTCGTGCGAGATTTGAACGAGCGGCCAGCGCGCGTGAATGCGCCGGTAGACTTCGGCGGCGGGGACCATCGTGTCGCGAGTCCACGCGCGATCGGCGTCGAGCGGCATAAACTCGATGAAGCGCATGATTAGGTCGCGCTCGCGCGCGAAGCCGGCAAACGCTTCCACTTCGTCTTCGTTCAGGCCGCGCACCAACACCGCATTCACTTTCACCGGACGCAGACGCGAAGCTTGCGCGGCATCAATTCCCTCCATCACCCGATCGAAAGTTTTTGTGCGCGTCACGCGCTCGAATTTCTCGCGGTCGAGCGAATCGAGGCTGATGTTGATGCGATCGAGACCTGCGGCAAGCAGCCCGTCGAGGCGCTCGGCAAGCAAGTGTCCGTTCGTGGTAATCGAGAGATCCTGGACGCCGGTCGCCTTCAGTCGCGCGATGAAATCTTCCACGCCGGGGCGCACCAGCGGCTCGCCTCCCGTGACGCGCACCTTGCGAATGCCCATCCCGACGAGAATCCGCCCAAGTCGCTCAAACTCGTCCCATTCAAGCAATTCGTGGTGCGGCATGTGATTATCGGGATCGGCGGACCGGCAATAGACGCAGCGGAAATTGCAGCGATCGGTGACCGAGATGCGGAGGTCGGTAATCTGCCGGCCGAATTTGTCGAAGAGGGACATTCTTTTTCAGCGCATCTCGCGTTCATCACGCGCGGCGGCGCGTTTCGCTGCGATCCTTCGTTGGGCTGAAACCCGCCCTCCTCAGGATGACAATCCGCGCAGGATTGCCGCAATAAAAAAGCCCAAATCCGCGATTGGATTTGGGCGAAAGGCCGGACTCAAGTTACCGAGCGCCGGACCGTCTCCTTTCCAAATCGCGGACGCATTCAAAAATTCCGCGAAGGGAGGCGCAAGCGTTTTCGCTCGAACCCTCGTCCGCTGCATCGTTCGCAGGGGACTCGCCCTCGCAGCCGTGGGGTTTCTCTCCGTTAGGCTCCGAGGATCGGAGAAATCAAGGGAATTCTACGCCTTCGGCAGCTCGGCGGCAACTACATGGAATGCCGTTTTCGGAAGTTCGGCGAAGGGCATCTCAACTTGCTGGGTCATGCCTTGCCGGGCGTGGTTATTGATACGGGGAGCCAGCGCTGCAATTGTTCCGACAGCAGCTTGAAATCCACGGGCTTCGAGACGCAAGCATTGCAACCGGCGTGCAGGATTCGCTCCTGGTCCACGACCATCGCCTGCGCCGTCACCGCGATCACGGGAATAAATCCTAGTCCCTGCTGCTGGCGCATCCAGGCCACCAGTGACAAGCCGTCGTCGGCGCCCAATTGAATATCGAGCAGAACCATATGCGGCTTCTGCCGCTCGAACGCGGCGAACGCAGACTTCAAATCCTCCGCGGACGCTACTTCGTAACCCTCCGCATCGAGCCAGTCGCACAGCAGTTCTAAATTGGCGGCGTTGTCTTCGACGACGAGAATCCGATGTTTCACGGTTGCACCGACTGGCCCTGTGTAAGGACGCGTTGCAATTCCTTGATCAGCGACTGCTGCCAGGATTCCTGCTTGCGCAACAGAGATTCAGCGTGGCTCCGAAGGTAATCCTCTTCCTCCCGTGTCAAATCCTTGCTCGTGAGCACGAACACCGGAACACCCGCAGTACGGCTCTTGCCGCGCCACTCGGAGAGCAATTGGAAGCCGCTCACGTTGGGCAGCAGGAGGTCCAGTATCACCAGCGCAGGTAGAGCCGCGTTCATCCAAGCTTGGGCCTGGGCGCCATCGGCAGCCGCAGCTACCTTGTAGCCCTGCGCATGCAGCAACTCAGTAAGCACCTCGCGTGTAGCGCCGTCGTCTTCCACTACCAGCACGGGTCGCTCCAGATGTAACGCTTCACGCGCCGCCAGGCAGCGCTCCACGGCAGCCAGCAGGGCGGCCTCTTCGACCGGCTTCGTCAGATACTCGTCCGCTCCGAGCGTAGTCCCGAGCGCCGGCTGATCGATAATCGTGACCACGATCACCGGAATGGCCATGGTGCGCGGGTCGCTCTTCAATTGCAGCAGGAGCTCCCACCCGCTCGTTGGCTTCATCAAGAGATCGAGCGTAATCGCGGCCGGCTGAAGCGCGGCGGCGATCTCCACGGCGCGCGATGGCTCGCTGCACACCAGCGCTTCGTAGCCGGAAGAAGAGAGCTGCGATTGAATAAGCTGCCCCGCCGCCGCGTCATCCTCGATCACGAAAATCCGCGGCGTGCGTCCTTCCTTTCGCCTGGCCTCGATTGGGCGGGAGGGCAACTCTTCAAATGCCTCGGCGAACGGCAGCGAAAAATAAAAGCGGCTTCCCTTCCCCGGTTCGCTGTCCAGCGCCAACTCCCCGCCGTGCAATTCAACGAGCCTCTGGGTGATCGCAAGGCCCAGGCCGGTGCCCTCCTGCGTCTTCCCGGACTGTCGCAACTGGTAGAAAGCGTCGAAGATTCGTTTCTTCTCCTCGGGAGGAATTCCTGGACCGTTATCGGTCACATTAATACAGGCTTTTCCATCTTCAAGCCGCGCGTCAAGCGTGATCCGCCCGCCTTCCGGCGTAAACTTCACGGCGTTTCCCACCAGGTTCATCAGCACCTGCCGGAACCGTGTCGGATCTGCCCGCACGGCGATCGTTGATTCCGCATCGTGCAGCAGAGTCTGCGATTTTTTTTCTGCGAGCGGCCGCAGCGCGTCCAGTACTTCGCAAAATTCCCGCTCCACCGGCACGGACTCGATCACCAGTTCCAGGCGCCCGGCTTCGATCTTCGAAAGATCCAATATGTCGTTGATCAGGCGAAGAAGATGATGGCCGCCCGTGTGAATGTGGGTGATATAGCGCCGCTGCCGCTCGTTCAAAGGGCCGTAACGCTCTTCGCGGAGCAAGTCGGAGAAGCCGAGCACTGCGTTCAGCGGAGTCCGCAATTCGTGGCTCATGGTGGAAAGGAACTGGTCCTTGAACCTATTCGAGCGCTCGGCTTGTTCCTTGGCGCGCACCAGGGCTTCATCTTTCAACCTTCGCTCGGTGATGTCGCGCGTCACTTTGGCGAAACCCCGCAGGCCGCCGGACTCGTCGCGCAGAGCCGTGAGGACCACGCTCGCCCAAAAAGTCGAGCCGTCCTTGCGCATCCGCCAGCCCTCTTCCTCGAACCGCCCTTCGGCTGCGGCCACTTCGAGTTCGCGCTGGGGCTTGCCCTGTTCGATGTCTTCGAGGGGATAAAACACAGAGAAATTCTTACCCAGGACTTCTTCCGCCGAGTAGCCTTTGATCCGCTGTGCCCCCTCATTCCAACTCACCACGTTTCCGTTTGGATCCAGCATCAGGATCGCGTAATCGACAACCGCCTTCACCATCAACCGGAAGCGCTCCTCGCTCCGCCGCAATGCCTCTTCGGCCTGCTTGCGTTTCGTAATGTCGGTGGCGACGACTAGCCGGGCGTTCCGCCCTTTGTAAAACAACGGACAGGAGGCCACATCGACATCGATCAAGGTGCCGTCTTTCTTGCGATGCCGCCAGATTCCCGCATCGTCAAGCGTAGTCCCAAGCCTTGCAACATTGCGCTCGATGGCCGCGACGTCTTCAGCGGGACGGATGTCGCGAATCGTCCGCGCCAAAAATTCCTCGCGGGAATATCCGTAGTTGCGAATGGCGGCTTCGTTTACGTCGATCATTGCGAGGGTGTCGATATCGAATACCCACACGGAATGCGGGTTGGTATCAAACAGGAGGCGATAGCGGTCCTCCGAAACACGCAGCGCGTCCTCGGTCCGCTTGCGCTCGGTGATGTTCCGGAAAACGAGCACGACGCCGAGCTTCTCGCCCCCGTCCGTCACAATCGGCGCCGCGCTGTCTTCAATGTCGAATTCTGCGCCCTTCTTCGACAGCAGCAGCGTGTGGTCGGCCAGTCCAACCACCTTCCGCTCCCGAAACACTTTCTTGACCGGGTTTTCGACCGGGCGGCGCGTTTCCTTGTTCACGATGTCAAACACCAAGTCCATCGACTTACCCCGGGCTTCGTCGAGGCTCCATCCAGTAAGCTCCTGAGCAATCGAGTTCATGAAGGTCACGGCACCATTCATATCGGCGGCGATCACCGCGTCGCCGATGCTCCCAAGAGTGGTTGAGAGCCACTTTTCATTTTTTGTGAGCGCCATTTGCACTCGTTTGCGCTCGGAGAGCTCGCGGTTCAGCAGCGCGAAGCACACCACCAGCAACAGCAGGCTTACCGCGACGCTTGCGCCGATCGTGAGGGTAGACTGCCGGATGCTGTCGTTTGTTTGCTGCGTGCGATACTTCAGCAGACCGCTTTCCTCGGCAACCATTTCTGCCGCGAGAACACGAATCTGGTCCATCGTCTGCTTTCCCGAGCCTTGCAGGACCATCTGGCTGGCGGCTGCGAGGCCCTGCTGCCTGCGGAGATCGATCGACCTCTGGAGTTCCGCCAGCTTCTGCTCGATAAGCGGCTCGAGAATCTGGACGCGCTTCTGCTGAGCCGGATTGTCAGCGGTGAGCTCCTTCAGAGCATAGGTACTCTGGTCGAGGCCCTTGAGCGCGTCGCGATATGGTTGGAGGTAGGCCTCATCCCCGGTGAGAACATAGCCTCGTTGCCCGGTTTCGGCGTCGACGAGTCTGGCCACCAACGCGTCTAGCGTTTGCAAGACCTGGTAGGTGTGCGCTTGCTGCTCGAAGGCTTCGCTGGATCGCCTCGTACCCCGGTACGATTCCCAGCCCGCGAATACTAGAATTAGCGCTGCGGCCACAAATCCGCTGCCAATCAAGCGCCTATCAATTTTTCCGTACATCAATTTGCCGTCCTGCCACGAGATCTCATTGATCGCCATGCGCCGCGGAAGAGCGCGTCATCCGATGGCCTGCACCCAACGCCTGAATTTTCAAAATTTGCCCGAACGTGCTGGAGACGGACCTTCTGCCACAGTGGGAGTCGCACAGGACTAAAGCGGACGCATACCCGGCTTGCCCATCGGACTCGTCAACTACCTACCTTGTAATTCTAGCGGTTCGCCCGGTCACGCGACATTTTTACACCGGTTAGCAACACGATGAGTTAATACCCTGTCGCACTTGTACGCCACGAGGAGGTGACGCCTGGCTGCTGAATATTTGGGTTCCCGTTCGCCCCACCACTGAGGCGGGCTCCGAATATTGTCGGGTAGGCGCCATCGCTCCATGAGTGCATCGAACGCCTAGGCCGCGACGATTGTGATAAAGTTGCGCACCGATGCGCATCTTTGTTCTGGGGGCGGGCGGCACAGGCTCGTTGCTGGCCCATCTGCTGACGCGCCAGGGACACACCGTCTGGTGTGGCGACCGTGACGTCGCGCGCGCGAAGCGTTTCCTCGGCAAAAAAAGCACGATCGAAGTTGTCGAGACGAACGCGCGAAATCTCTGGTCCATCGTCCGCGCCGCGCGTGGCGCAAATCTGATCATCAACGCCTCCCCTGCGGTGTTCAACGAAATCATCATGCGCGCGGCCCTGCGCCTCGGCATCCATTATATGGACCTCAACGCGCACCTCACCCGCTCACCCTTCAAACCGGAGCAGTACCGCTACCACAAGCGCTTCGTTGCAAAAAATCGCACGGCGCTGATCTGCGCTGGTGTGGCTCCGGGACTTACCAACCTGCTCGCGAAACGCGGCAGCGAACTCCTAGGCAGCTCCGACGAAGTTCACATTCGTCTCTACGAAAGCACCGAGAGCAAGGACCCGATTTCGACTTGGTCGGCCGACGGCGTCTACGACGCTGCAATCTCAAATCCGCGCATCTATCGCCACGGTAAATTCAAGATCGCGCGCCGCTTCGCCGAGCGCGAAAAGTTTCGCTTCCCCACTCCGATCGGCGAGGCCACCGTCTATCTCGCCGCTCAGGATGAGGTCTGCCTGATTCCCCGCGACACGTCCGTGCGCGACGTAGATGCAAAAATAGGCGGCAACGATTTCGACCGCCTTTACCGGTGGTTCCGGCAGGGCCGGCTGAACCGGTCGCAGGGAATGGTGCGCAAGCGCTTCCCGAAAGTTCCGACGCCGAAGGCCGTGGCAAAACTGATTCGCCGCGGGATTCTCGAGAACGCGCGATTTGCGGCGGCCGTGCTCGTCCGCGGCGTCAAAGACGAGCAGCCGCTGCTGGTCCGTTGGGACGCGAGTTTCCCGACTCTTTACCAGCTCCGCCAGCGCGGGATGATTGTCACGCCGATTTCGTTCGCGACGGCGCATATGGCCGCGCTCTTTGTGAGGCATTTCCCGCGCGACACGGCGGGAGTGGTCAGTCCGTCGGCGCTCCCGCTCGATAAGCGCCGCGCGATTCTAGCGGGCGTGAAGGCGCAGGATATTCGCCTGTCTCTCAAAATCACAAAATTGAAAAAGGACGAAGACGACGAATTCTAGTACGGATTCGCCAGCGGCTTCAGCACGCCGAAATCCGTCAGGCCGTTCACGACGAACTGCACCGCTAGCGCCACGAGCAACAACCCCATCAGTCGCATCAGAATCCGAATACCCGTCTCGCCCAGGTAGCGCCGGACGCGGCCGGCTCCATTCAAAATCAAGAACGATGCGAACGCCGTAGCCGCGATCGTCGAATAGATCACCACGTGCTGCCAGACAGTGTGCGATTCGCCGACCAGCACCATCACGGTTGAAATTGCGCCCGGGCCCGCGAGCATTGGCATGCCGAGAGGAATGATGCTCGCGTCGGATTTCGCCGCGCCTTCCTTTGTTTCCTCCGGAGTCGACTTCGTGCTGGATTGGCGCGCTTGGAGCATGTCCATCCCGATTTGCAGCAGGATGATGCCGCCAGCGATTTTGAAAGCCGGCAGCGTGATGCCGAACATCTTGAAAATCAGGCTGCCCGCGACCGCGAACGAAGCGAGCACGATCGCGCAAGTCCAGGCGGACCGGCGCGCCATGTCGCGGCGCTCTTTCGGAGGCGAATCATCGGTGATCGCGAGGAACAGCGGAATCACGGCGAAGGGATCGACGAGGAAGAAGACAGACGTCGCCGCGAGCAGCGCGAATTCGAGAACTTGCGTCACGGATGCGGGCATCTGCATGTAAGGGCGCAAAGTTAGCACGTTTGCGCCCTCAAGACACCGGTGGAAGCCGCGCGGACCTGCGAATGCTTTCGCCGGCGGCTACTGTTTCGTCCGCGGATCGTCCGCCGGATTCACGAAGTTCACCTGAAACGGGCCCATCCCGTGGACCTGTACGATGCTCCCCTCGGATTTCGCAAAGTGGTGCATCGTCGCGGGCATCGAGATGAAATCGCCGGGATGCATGGTCGTCAGTTTGGTCGCGTCGAATTTGTCGCCCATGCCGACGGCAAAGGTACCTTCGAGCAATGTGACATTTTCATCGGTTGGGTGCCAGTGCGCAGGAATCACGGCGCCCGCGACGCTCTTGATCCGTATCACGAACGGACCGGACTGCGACGGATCGCCGGAGACGACCGCCATTTGCGAGCCGGGAATCAGTGGTCCCCACTTCAAACCGTCGGGCGTAACGATCCCGTGGGATTGCGCCGAGCCGCCAGCCGATTGATGGGCGCGTACCGCGACGCTGGCAGAGAAAACGGCCGCGAAAACGAGCGTCGCAAGCGCAAACAGCTTTGCATTCTTGCCAAATGGAAAATTCATGGAACCCCCTGTCGCCGCGAATTCTACCATCGAAGCGCTGGCTCGCGAGCCCTTGTCCCTCGATCGCCATATAGTAAAATCGGCAACGAGGTGTCGCATGAGTTTAGCGGACGCGCCAGTGGCCCATGAAGGGTTCTACGTAACGCACTTCTTGACCGTAAAAGATCAGGCGATATCGCGGGAGTTTTACGTCGGGGTGCTGGGCGGCAAAGTGGTGAAGCTTGAAAATCCCTGCTACATCAAGCTGGCCAACTCGTGGATCATCCTCAACTCCGGCGGCGGGCCGACACCGGACAAGCCCGAAGTGATCCTGGAAACGCCGGGCGACCTAAACAAAGCGAGCAGTTTCCTAAATCTGCGAGTCGCGGACATCTGGTCATGCTACGAACAGTGGAAAGAGAAGGGCGCCCATTTTCTCACCGAGCCTCTCGACAATCACGGCCACGAATGGCGATGCTATATGCGCGACCCGGACGGCTACCTGATCGAAATGGGTCAGTACACACAGTCAGCGATCGATCGGTTCGCGAACTTCACCGGCTGAAAATACTCGGAATGGTGAAGGTTCGGATAACAACAACCTGATTGGCAAAGCGCTAACACGGCAACCCGAGCTTCCTGCAGCATCGTCGGCATAGAACATACGGTCCCTTATTGGTCTTCACGATGTATGTCCTTGCATTGTGACGTTCTCCGAATGCTTCGCATTGGGGCTCGCCCAACGCTCGGCTCGCCTCACCCACGACGTCATTGATAGTGATTTCACTATACTCACCCGTTGAGGTTGGCCATCTAACCCATACGCTCGCCATTTCGCGATTCTACAATTCCAGAGGCTGGTTGTCGCACAGCCGAATTCAAGCTGCTGACTCGCCGCGGAACCCCAGCATCTATTGCCTGATTTTGGCGCGGCTGCTAGACTGTCGTGGCAAGGGCCGATTGCAGCTCCTGCCATACTTCCTACAGAAGGTTAAGCCATGTCTGGACACTCGAAATGGGCCACGATCAAACATAAGAAGGCGGCTACGGACGCCAAGCGTGGCAAAGCTTTCACCAAGATTATTCGCGAGTTGACGATTGCCGCTCGCACCGGCGGCGGCGACCCGGTGACCAACCCGCGCCTCCGCACAGCAATCGGCCTCGCCAAGAACGAGAACATGCCCAACGACAACATCGAGCGCGCCATCCAGCGCGGCACCGGCCAGCTGGAAGGCGAAACGCTCGACGAAGTGATGTTTGAAGGCTACGGCCCGGGCGGCGTAGGCGTCCTGATTCAGGTGGTGACGAGCAACCGCAACCGCATCGTCAGCGAGATTCGCCACATGATGTCGAAGAACGGCGGCAACATGGCGGAGAACGGCGCGGTGGGCTGGATGTTCCATCGCAAGGGCGACATCATCGTGCCGAAGGAACTGGCGGACGAAGACAAGATGATGAGCATCGTCCTCGACGCGGGCGCGGAAGATTTGCGTGACGATGGTTCGGCGTGGGAAGTGACCACTCCGCCCGAGGCGATGGAAAAAGTGCGTGAAGCGCTGGTTGCCAACGGAATTACACCTGCCACGGCGGAAGTGGCGTTTATTCCCGAGAATTACGTGAAGCTGGCCGGCGCGCAAGCACAGCAGATGCTGCGGCTCGTTGAAACGCTGGAAGATCACGACGACGTACAGCACGTCTACGCGAACTTCGACATCGACGAGAAGGAAATTCAGGCTGCTGTCGCGAGTTAACGACTCGCGTTCGTTCACCACTCGATACGCTCGCTCGGCGAGTGTCGAGCGCCCTGAAACATACGCTCGAAAAAACACTATCCCCTATTGGTAGCCCGCACTAAACTAGTGCCCGCCCGATGACTTCTCGCTCCGCAATTCACGAGCATCCGCAAACTCGCGTGCCGGACAATGTTTACCGTCTCCGCGTCCTCGGAGTGGATCCGGCCGTAGCGGGCGCCACCGGCTACGGAGTCGTTCAGTTTGAAGGCCCGACCGCACATCTGCTTCGTTTCGGCGCGCTGAGGCTTCCGGCGCGAGCCACCTTCGGATCGCGGCTGCGCGAAATTCACCAGCTCATTGCACAGCTTGTCGAGGAGTTCGCTCCCGATGCGGTTGCCGTGGAATCGGTATTCACGGCGCTGAACGTTCGCACCGCTCTCAAACTCGCCGAAGTGCGCGGCGTCGTGTTGCTCGCGGCAGCCCAGGCACGGATTCCTTCGCACAGTTACTCGCCGCGCGAAGTGAAAGCGAGCGTCGCCGGTTACGGCGGCGCGTCGAAACAGCAGATACAGCAGATGGTCAGTTCCGTGCTTGGCCTCACGAGCTACCCGGAGCCGGCGGATGCCGCCGACGCTCTCGCCGTCGCGCTCTGCCACGCGCACCTTTCGCAAGCGCGCGACCGGATGGCGCGAGCGATGGGAATCAAGTCCGTGGCGATCGCCGCCGGGAACCGCAAACGCCCCGCTCGCATCCAAATTCTGCAATGAACCTGTCGCCGGCGAATAGGGCAACGAAGAGGCCCACGATCCTTCGCAAAATTCTCCCCGCGGGCTGCGGTTTACTGCTACTCGCGCTCCTGGCGGCCTCGTCCGCCTTCGCCGGCTCTCCGAATGACGGTCCCAACATCACCTATCGCAAGATTTTCAAATCCAGCTATCCGGAATTCGTCCAGATTAAAGTGAGCCAGAGCGGCGCCGCAACTTACGACATTCGCCAGCTCGACGAGGAATCCGATCCCGTGGCCTTCGAAGTGAACCCGCCGTTGGTGCAGCGCATTTTTGATCTCGCCGGAAAGCTCCACAATTTCCAGGGCGTGGATCTGGATCTTCACCGCCGGATCGCGAACCTCGGTGAAAAATCTTTTCAATACACAAAAGGCAGTGAAACCCACGAGGTGAAATTCAACTACACGCTCGATGATTCCGCCACTCAACTGCTGAATATCTTCGAAGGGCTCGCGCGCCAGGAAGCCGGTCTCTCGACCCTCAAGCGCGTGATGCGCTACGATCCGCTCGGCGTCAACGACGCCTTGCTCCAGATCGAAACCGACTACAACAACAGAATCTTTCCGGAACCGGAACGCCTGCTGGGCGCTCTCGATCAGGTTTCGGCAGACGACAAGTTCATCGCCATCGCCCGGCAGCGTGCCCGCACGCTTGCCAGCCGTATCCGGAATTCTCACTAACGCAACGCCAGCCGCTTCGCCCCTTAGCGCCGTCCGGCCCAAGGCAATCATTCACCAAATATTTACATTTACAGAAAAATTCTAACCATCTTCTTTGCCCTTTCCCGGCATCTGAGGTACTCATATAAAAACCATGCGACACCTACAGACCAACACCTCCAAGCTTTTCGTACTCTTTGCTTTTATTTCGATCGCCGCGCTTCGTACGCCGGCGCAGATTAACCAGCCGCGCTCGCTCATCACCAAGCCGGTCAACGAGAGCCAGATGGTGATGCTGCACGGCAACACCCACCCACTTGCGCGTACAGAGTTCGACCAGGGAGTCGCTCCCGGCAACCTGCCGATGGAAAACATGATGCTCGTGCTCAAGCGCTCGCCCGAGCAGGAAGCTGACCTCGCGACGCTCCTTCGCGAGCAGCAGGATCCGAACTCGCCGAACTATCACAAGTGGGTGACGCCGGTGGAATTCGGAGCGCGTTTCGGCCCGTCGGACCACGACATGCAAGCCATCACATCGTGGCTGCAGTCCCATGGATTCGCGATCATCAACGTCCCCGCTGGCCGCAACATCATCCAGTTCTCCGGCACCGCCGCGCAGATCCAAAGCGCGTTCCAGACAGCGATTCATAGGTACGTCGTGAAGGGCGAGGAACATTGGGCGAACTCGAGTGATCCGCAAATCCCCGCCGCACTCAGCGACGTCGTGGCAGGCGTCAACACGATGCACAACTTCCGCAAGCGGCCGATGACCCGTGTTGCCGGCACCTTCCGAAGATCCAATGCCACCGGCCAGGTAACTCCCATCAAGTCGCAGTTCACCTACTCCGGCGCTTGTGGTAACAGCCCGTGTTTCGCCGTCGCTCCGTTCGACTTCGCCACGATTTACAACGTCCTCCCGCTCTGGAACGCGGGCATCGACGGCACCGGCGTCACCATCGGGATCGTCGGCGACAGCAATGTCAATCTCGCGGACATCACGAATTTCCGCAGCAATTTCGGGTTGCCTGCCAAAGCCCCGACCATTACGGTTCCGCCCGGCGCCACCGATCCGGGCATCCAGAAAAACGGCGATGAGATCGAGGCCGATCTCGATATCGAATGGGCCGGTGCGGTCGCCAAAAACGCGAACATCCATTTCGCTGTGGCTGCGAACAGTAATGCAGGGCTAGGCGTCGATCTTGCCGCCACTTACTTGGTAAACCTGAATCCTGCTCCCGCGATTATAAGTGAGAGCTTTGGCCTCTGCGAACTTGGCCTCGGCGCGGGCGGAAATACATTTTTCAACACCATGTGGTCACAGGCGGCCACCGAGGGCATCACCGTCGTCGTTTCCACCGGCGACAATGGCGCGTCAGCCTGCGATGTTCCCAATAGCAATCCCAATAAAGAACTCCCGGCCTCCCAAGGCCTGGCGGTCAGCGGCATTGCCTCCACTCCTTTCAATATCGCCGTCGGAGGCACCGATTTCGACGAACTCGCCAATCCTTCCCAATTTTGGAACTCGAGTAATGCAACGACCACGCGGGCTTCGGCCAAGGGATACATTCCCGAGACCACCTGGAATGATTCGTGCACGAACCTCGATTACGCGCTTTTCGCGTTCAGCGCCATTCCCGAAATCAATTGCAACAACGTCGCGAACCTCGCCGGGTTCATCGATCCGATCGGCGGAGGCGGTGGCATCAGCAATTGCACCGCGCCGACCGGCTTAAAGCCATCCAACTGCGCCGGCGGTTATGCCAAGCCTGACTTTCAGGTTGGCCCCGGTGTCCCCAACGACGGCAAGCGCGACGTTCCCGACGTGTCACTCTTCGCGGGCGACGGCTTCGCTGGCAGCTTCTACGTGATCTGCGAACAGGACATCGACTCGCCCGCCAACACGGCCTGCAATGCAGATAATCCGGTCTCCGATGTCATCGGCGTCGGCGGCACTTCCGTCTCCACTCAGGCTTTTGCCGGCATTATGGCGCTCGTCGTTCAGAAAACGGGCGACCGCCAGGGCATCGACGCCGCCACCAAGATGTACCAGCTGGCCGAAGCGCAAACGATCGCCGGATGCAATACTGCCGCTCCCGGCGCCGCGTGCGTCTTCAACGACGTAACGAAGGGCACCATTTCTCAGCCTTGTCTGAAGAACAGCCCGAACTGCAACCTCTCCGTCTCTACAGACGCCAATGGAATTCTCGCCGGATGCGATACCGGTCCCGGCTTCGACCTCGCCACCGGCCTCGGCTCCTTCAACGCCAATAATCTGGTCAATCATTTCAACGATGGAGCAGGAGCCGGTGCCGTCGATTTCTCGCTTGCCATCGCTAATTGCAATGCCACGGTCATGATTGCGTCTCCGGGCGGCTCGGGCAGCTTCACCGTCGTTATCACCGAGCTCAACGGGTTCAATGGCGCCTTCACTTTTGCTTGCACCGGCATGTTGACGGAAAGCACCTGCAACACGACCACAAGCAGTATCGACGCAACTCATATCTCGGCTAAAGTCACCGTTTCCACCGTCGCCGCCAGCACGCTCTTTCCCGCAAATCGCATTCGGCCCGGCGGCCCTGGACCGTGGACGATCGCCGGCGCAATCGCGCTCGCTTGCTTCCTTAGCGCCGGAATTCTTTTGCTCGGTTTCCGCTCGAAGCAACGCCGCCTACGCACAGCTCTCGCGCTACTGACGTTCGCACTCCTCGTCACCATGGCAGCATGTGGCGGTGGAAGCAGCGGTGTTGGCAGTGGCGGAGGAGGAGGTAACGCAGGCACGCCGTCAGGTCAGGCAACTCCAACCCTCACGGTAACGAGCGGCGCCACCGTCCACTCGCTAACCTTCACCCAAATCGTCGACTAGCGAATCGCAATCAATCTATCGTCAGTAGGGGCGGGTCTCAGACCCGCCCGCGTCCACTTCAAAGTTCCGTAGTCCGACTGCCGACACTTTCGATTCTGTACCGCTGGGCTTCCGCGATTTTTGCGTTCCGACGCCGTTCATCGGGCACACCGGCACGAGTTGACTTCGGGGTCAGCCTCCGCCTCACACGCATTACCAAATCCCCACTCCCGCATACCCACACGCGCGCTCATCAAATGACAATCCCGGCGTAACCTACCACCTGCTCGCAGTCTCCATTAATATCCCCTGACGTTGCGTAGCGTATGAGTTCCGCTTCCGTCGCGCCCAGATCGCGCACCGCCACCAGCATCGCCACCGTAGCTGTGAATCCGCACATCGTAATTCCTTCCGCTCGCACGGTGTCGTAAAGTCCGCGAGGATCGAGGGCCAGCACGCGTGCAATTGCCCGCTCGTCCTTCACCCGCGTGATCGCATCGCTTTCGTAATGGTTCATGTCCGAACTTGCAACCACCAGCACCGGGTCCGTCTGCGCCCCCACCACCTTCGCCACCGCGTGGCCCAATTCTTCCAGCACTCCGTAGCGGTCCGTCCCCAGCACGATGGGAACAAATTGAAAATCCTCCGCCAGCCGCTGCAGAAACGGAATCTGCACCTCGAGCGAATGTTCCCGCTCGTGCGCCACCGAATCCTCGCGCAGCCGCGGGAACACGTGCTTCAATTCCCGCGCCAGCACGGAATCGATCTTCGCGTCGCCCAGCGGCGTCGCCCAACTGCCCTCCGACAAAATTGCAAGCGACTCACCTCTGGGAAAGTGCCGGGGACCGATCAGAATGAAGCGTGAAGGAATCTCAATCGTGGAATAAACCGCCCCGGCAACGTGCCCGGAATACATGTAGCCGGCATGAGGAACCACGCAACCAAGCGCGCGCTTCAGCCCGGCGCGAGCCGAAATGTATCCATCCACGTTCTGAGCAAGTTCTCTTGGATTGGAAGAGTAAAAGTGGCCGACAACAGCAGGAGGGCGAATCATCTTTCGTTCAAGCGGCCACTTCGTTGCGCGCGGAGCAGCTTTCTAGATTCTGAAACACAAATCAAATCGGTTTCGATGGTTTTCCGTGAATGTCGAGCGCCTCATCTTTCCCCGGCAAATAACGAATACTTATTTTGTCGCCGTACTGGTAGCCGCCCGCATCGAGCACCGCTTGCATCTTCTCGCGCGCTTTATCCGAATACGTGAACGTGTGAATCTTCATGCCGTTCGCTTCGTCCCGGACCATCAGCGTCAGTTGGTCGGCTTTAATCACTTCCGCTTTCAGCCAAACGGCCTTCGATGCTTTCTGCTTCACCACCAGGGGAGCGGAAGTATCGAGGGTCGTGCCCTGCGCGCCGGCAGGCACGGCTGCGAACGCGATTCCCGCCGCGAGAACGGCGAGAGCTGGCAGTATTCTAAGCGTCTTCATCGAAGGATATTTTCAACGACTTCAAAAACTTGATGTCTTGCGGCGTCATTTCCAGCTTCGCTTCCACCGTCTCTTCTTCCAGCGATTGCTCGTCCACCTGAATGTGCAGCGACTCCAGGAACCGCCGGTCCTGCGACGTCATTTTTGCGTCCTGCGCCGGCCGCCGCGCCAGTCCGATCGTTGCATCCAGCTTCAGCACGATGTCGAATCCCGCCGCGCGAACGCCGGAAATAGCCTCGGCGATCCGCTCCGAGTCCGATACGCTGTCGTTGATCGCGTGTCCCAGATCCCGAAGCAACTGCTTCATGCGGTCATCAAGTTGCAAGGCCGTTACCTCCTACCCGTGCCTTTCCTACACCAATTCTAGGCCCGGCACAATACTGAAACAAGCCCGCGCTTCCACTGATTATTCAAGGAAGTAACCTGTACCTCCGCCCAGCCGCTTCCCGCAGGGCTATCCCTTGGCGAAGTCCGCTTTGTGCGCCCGCCGTTTTGACGGCGGGACCAGCCACGCTGGGCCCGGGCTTCTCGCCCGGCGGCACATTGCTCCTTATCATCTTCATCGTCATCAACTGCATCGTCCGGTCACCCGATTGCCCTCCAACTTGTACTACAATCTTCCCGTGCCTGCGAACCTGCTCCCGGCGCTTTGGAAGTCCGCCCGCGTAACGTTTCGCGCGCTTTGGCGGGTCGCGCGCCAGGTTTTCCACGAAACAGCAGGCGCAATGTTCATCATCTTTGCGATCTACGGCAGCCTCATGGCATGGCGCCAATGGAAGACGCGCCCCGTCCCATGGCTGATCGGCTTCGCGGTCTTCTACGCTCTCATGATGGTGGCATTCGCCATCGTTTCCTTCCGCCAGGCCCGCCGGGTCAGGTGACCCGCCAAAATGACTGATAGCCTCAAAAAACGTGCTGACTTCAAAGAGCGCAAGCTAGCCTCCACAACCGGCTTGCCGATGGAAGCCGTCATTACAAGCGAAGACTTGCCCGGCTGGAATCCCGAGCGCGATCTCGCCTATCCAGGCCAGTTCCCTTTTACGCGCGGCGTATATCCCACCATGTATCGCGGCCGCCTTTGGACCACTCGCCAGTACGCCGGCTTTGGGTCAGCCGTCGAATCCAATCAGCGCTACCGCTATCTGCTCGCGCAGGGCGTCCACGGACTTTCCGTCGCCTTCGATCTCCCCACGCAAATCGGCATGGACTCCGACCATCCGCTCGCCGAAGGCGAAGTCGGCAAAGTGGGCGTCGCCATCGATTCGCTCGAAGACATGCAAACTCTCTTCGACGGAATCCCGCTCGAGCGCGTCTCCACCTCGATGACGATTAATTCGACGGCCGCGATCCTCCTCGCGCTCTACGTCGCCGTCGCCAAACAGCAAGGCGCGAATCTCCAGCGCCTCGCAGGTACAGTTCAAAACGACATCCTGAAGGAATACATCGCGCGCGGCACTTACATTTATCCGCTGCGTCCCGCGATGCGCATCGTCACCGATATTTTCTCCTGGTGCCGCCGCGAACTTCCCAATTGGAACGCCATTTCGATCTCCGGCTATCACATTCGCGAAGCCGGCTCCACCGACGTGCAGGAAGTCGCCTTCACGCTCGCCAACGGAATCGCGTACGTCGAAGCGGCCATCGCCGCCGGTCTTGCCGTCGACGAATTTGCTCCGCAGCTTTCCTTCTTCTTCAATTCGCACAACGAGCTGCTGATGCAGATCGCGAAGTTCCGCGCCGCCCGCCGCCTCTGGGCCCGCACGATGCGCGACCGTTTCCACGCCCAGGATCCGCGCTCGATGATGCTGCGCTTCCACGCGCAAACCGCAGGCTCCTCGCTCACCGCGCAGCAACCGGAAAACAATCTCGTGCGCGTCGCGCTGCAGTGCCTCGCCGCCGTTCTCGGCGGCTGCCAATCCTTGCACGCGAATGCGCTGGACGAAGCGCTCGCGCTTCCCACCGAACAATCCGCGCTCCTCGCTCTGCGCACCCAGCAAATCATCGCCAACGAATCCGGCGTCGTGAACACCGTCGATCCCGTCGCCGGCTCCTACGCCATCGAAAAACTCACCAGCGAAATCGAAGCAGGCGCCGAAGCCTACATCGCCAAAATCGACGCCATGGGCGGCGTCCTCCGCTCCATCGAAGGCGGATACATCCAGTCGGAAATTCAAAAAGCCGCCTACGACTATCAGCAAGCCGTCGACAGCGGCGAACAAGTGGTCGTCGGCGTGAATCGCTTCCAGACGGATGACGACCACCCGATTCCCACGCTGCAAGTGCACGCCGAAATCGAAGCCGCGCAAATCGCGCGCCTCAACGCTCTCCGCGCCCGCCGCGATTCCGCAAAATCCCAGGCCGCCCTCGCCGAAATCGAACGCCGCGCCCGCACCACCGAAAACCTGATGCCCGCCATCCTCAACGCCGTCGAATCCTTCGCCACGGTCGGCGAAATTTCCGACGCCCTCCGCCGCGCCTTCGGCGAATACGAGGAATCCGTCGTCATCTGAAGTCTTAGGTTCTGTAGCGCCGGTCGGGAGGCCGGCGTTCCCGGGGGCGGTGGGAGCCCCCGCATTTATGCGGGGGGAGGAGCGCTTTCGCGCCATTTGCGTCCCGACGCTCTGGTCGGGAAGCGCTGGCTCTTCGCGCCGTTGCCTCTCGCCCCGCTCGCACGACCACAACCTGTTGTGGGCTCGAAACTCGCCATACTTCGATTTGAAAGACCCCCTTTTACCGTATATTAGAAATGGTGTCGGAGTCATGTTTTCAATGGTTTACGGCGATTTCTAATCGCGGAACCGTAGATTAGAAAAGCGGTGGCCCTCCAGAATGCTGGCGGGCAGGCTAGTGATTCGTGACAAGTGAACAGCCACGGCGGGAAAAGGCAAAGGCGCCGGCAGGGATGCCGGCGGTACGTAAGGCGCGGCCAAAGGCAGATGTAGCCGAGCTTCCATTGCGATTGGCAGCCACACCCTCCACAAAGCTGGCGGGCAGGCCCGCGCCCAGGCCCGTCCCGTGTCTCCGAGCAAACGCAGCCGCGGTACGTCTGTCCACGTCCGCCCCGCCCGCCAGCCGCAAAGAACATTTCCGAGTTTTGATCCCGCCACTCATCTCTCATCACTAGCCACTAGCCACTTGCCACCCGCCACTAGCCACTGCCTTTCCACATATCGCCACATTCACGCTAGCACGCAGGCGAGAAATTAGAAGCCGGGAGAACGGACAGAAAAGGAACGCACCCACAAAACAGGTGGGTACTGTACGGAAGGACAGGTGGTAGGAGGATTTGAAATCGGGAATTAATCAGTTTATAACCTATCGGGAAAAGGATCGGTTCCTCTGGAGCAGATATGCAAGAACTAAGACTGAAAAACATCGACAAATTGAGTAAGAAAGAGTTGAAACAGGCGATAGGGGATTGTAGTGCTCCCCGCTCAAACTAGACTGCCGAATTCGGTATGATTCAGGGCCTCCACACAGGAGGCAACATGGGCAGGAAACCGCGCGTAGATCGATCCCCGGAAGAGAAGTGGCAGATCGTGC
>JBARFX010000024.1:0-123129 GCA_049797655.1 Candidatus Acidiferrales bacterium
GCGGTGGAGCGCGCGGCGGCGGTGGCGGCGGAGGGCGTGGCGGTGGTGGCGGGCATCGGTAGTCGAGGTTTCGAAAGGCCAGCAACGAAGAGATTTCGGAAACGGAGAGAAGCCATATGCAGCAGACGAAGATGGAAGTGAAAGTTTGTCGCTGGAGCGGAGTGGTTCCTTTTGCAGTGGTGGCCGTGATTTTGAGTGGAGGCGTTCCGGGCCGAGCGCTGGCACAAGAGACGGGGCAGAAAACGTTTTCGTCGGCAGAGGATGCGAGCCAAGCCCTCGCGAAGGCGGCGCAAAGCAACGACGAGAAAACCATGCTCGACGTATTGGGACCCGGGGCCAAGCAGATAGTTTCGTCGGGCGACGATGTGGAAGATCAGCAGAACCGCGCGAATTTCGCGCAGAAGTATGAGGAGATGCACCGACTGGTGAAGGAGCCCGACGGGACGACGACGTTGTATATCGGCGCCGAAAACTGGCCAACGCCGATCCCGCTGGTGAACAAGGGGAATGCGTGGTACTTCGACACGGACGCCGGCAAAAAAGAAATTCTGTACCGGCGCGTGGGACGGAATGAAATGTCGACGATTCGCGTTTGCGAGGAGCTGGTGAAGGCGCAGAAGGAGTACTTTGCGGCACAGCACGAGTACGCGGCGAAAATCTTCAGCGATGAGGGGCAGAAGAACGGGCTGTACTGGAAAGCTGGCGACGGCGACCAGCAGAGCCCGATCGGGCCACTTGTAGCGCAGGCAGTGGCGGAGGGATACAAGCACTCGAAGAACGGGACTCCGACTCCTTATCGCGGCTACTATTTTCACATCCTGACGCTGCAGGGGAAAAGTGCGGACGGCGGCGCGAAGAGCTACATCGCGAACGGAAAGATGACGGACGGATTCGCGTTCGTGGCCTACCCGGCGGAATACCGATCATCGGGCGTAATGACTTTTGTCATTGGAAGTGACGGGGTGGTCTATCAGAAGGACTTGGGCAAGAAGACCGAGGATATCGCGAGAGCGATGAAGAAATTCGATCCAGACTCGAGCTGGCAAAAGGCTGAAGACGAGCAAGAAGAAACGGCGGGACAACAGAAGGCGCACTAACAAACGGCCGATGTAAAAGCCTAGCGGGGTAGACTTGGATTTATTGCCGCACAGCGGAACCGTTGCTGGATCTAGATTCGTATTCGCGCAGGGCGAATTTTAGCCGAGAAGGTGGAGCGGCATAACGAGGAGAGGGCCCCATGCAATCTGGTGGGGCCCTCTTCGTTTTTTTGAGCTGTTGTTGATCTGTGGACTTGGACTTAGTTGCCCGACGCCGTGGCGGATGCGGAAGTATCGCGAGTGAGTTCGAGATTCAACGCGATCCTCACGCTGTCACGAGCGCGCGGAGCGGCAGGATCCGGCCCAGGATAATCTTCTGCGATCGTCTGCGACGCGGACGGCCGGGACGCGGTGACGACCGCAGTGCCGGTGCATGAAGCTCCGTGATAATCCTCTCCAGTGGTGGCGGACGCCTGGCAATTCTGATCCTCGACAACAACGGGCCAACTTGCGCCGGTTACCGCCTCGGATAGCCCGGGAAAGTCCTCCGTCTTAATCCGAGCGAATGCGGCGAATTTCAAATTCGGTCTGGTCCCAGCTATCGCAGCCGCGGAGGCGTTCTCAAAAATAAACGTGACTTCGCGAGTGGTGCTGTGCACTTCGGGCTCGCCGTAAACAGCGCCGGCGTACGCTTCGCTGTAGGTTATAAGCACCGGCCGCTCGATGTACGACAGCGTCAGGTCGCCCTTGACGGCAAAGTTGCCGTCACGAGTGAGTGACACTTCTTTCGAACGGAAATGAAAGACCGCCGAGCGAGGCGCGCTGGAAAATTCGGCGGCATTCACGGCGTAGCCGGTGTCGCCGGAACTGGTAGCGGCCGGGTTCAGATTGGCGGGATAGATGGTGAAATCAAACGAGGAGTTCGCCGCCGAGGACGGGTTCAAACTTACGGTTCCTTTTACCCGTGCGATGCCGGCTTCGATTGTTGCGTCGGGATCGGCTGTGGAAGTGAGAGACAGCCGGCTGATGGAGCGGTCGGAATTCAGTTTCCAATTTGAAGTTTGCGCGAGGGCCGGCGCGGCGAATACCACCGCGAGCAGCACGCTCATCGCGAGCTGCGAAACTCTGCTTTTCATCGTTTCCTCCAGCCACATTTGATTCAGCGATCGCGCGAGAGATACAAAGAAATTAGTTGCGCGCGATGACGACTTATCTCGTTTACGTGCTATCGAATTGGAGGAATGCGGTAATTGTGCGCGCGAGATGCGAAGTGCGTGGGTGGCAGAATTCGCGCTAGAATCTCAAGCGAAAACGCCGGGCGCTTTGTCAAGAATTGGATGGGACAAAAAAATAGCGGGAGATTAGATGAGCGTTTATGCGATCGCGTTGCTGACGATTACAGATCGGGCGAGCTATGGACGTTATCAGGAGAAGTTCATGGGCGTGATGAAGCGATTCAGGGGGCGATTGCTGGCGGCGGACGAGAAGCCGCGGGTGATTGAGGGCGCTTGGGATCGCGAGAAGGTGGTGTTGATTTCGTTTCCGGACGAGGCGGCGTTCCGGGAGTTTGCGGAGTCGCCGGAGTATGAGGAGATCGCGAATGACAGGCGGGCCGGGTCGCAGGGAGTGGTGCTATTGGTGCAGGGGATACCGAGTCGCGAGTAGTGCGGCAGCACGCGAGGGGCGGCTCGGCGTTTGCTAGTCGGATTTTGTGCGGGCTGTGAATGCGGGCGCTTCTTAGACGCGGCGCGTTGAGAAACTAATCCTGCGCAAACAGCTACGGGCCAGCGTAATAGCCCTCGCGGGCCTGGACGGTGAGATCTTTCTGGTTTGTGGTGAGATGGATAAGGTGATAGGTGTCTTCGGCGGTCGCGGGGTTGGGTGTGTAGCCGAGGCTATACTGATTTCGCAATTCCTCTTCAATTTGCGCGTAGATTTGATCGATCGAGTGTTTTTTCGAGACTTGGAAAAACTGTCCGCCGGTTTCCTTCGAAATTCGAGCGAGAACTTTCTTGCCGTCAGGACGGTCTTCGCGAGGATAGCGTCGCTGGCCGCCGCCGGGGCGCCCCATTCCGCCGCCGCCGTAGCCACCATGACCTCCGTAACCGCCAGCGCGGCCGTACCCTTCTTCATCCGCAAATAGAATCGAGTAGACTGCGGTGTCCGCTCGCTGGGCGGATTCAATGGCAGTATTCAACGATACTTTGCTGCCGCGGTCGACGCCGTCGGTGAGGACGATGACGGCTTTGCGGCCCTGTTGCTTTTTCATCAATTCGTTTGAGGCGAGGTAGACCGAATCGTAAAGCAGAGTGCCTCCGCCGTGATGGCTGCGGCCCGCACCGCCGCTTCCCCGTCCGGAACCGCTGCCTGCCCGATTCGAATCGGGTTCGGGGGTCTGCAAGTCATTGAGCGAAGAGCGAAGCTTTTCGCGGGAGGTAGTGAGGTCCTGCAGGAGTTCGACTTCGCGATCGAAGTGGATCAGGAAGCCTTTGTCTTTCTTCGGGCGAAGAGTGTGATCGAAGAAGGAATAGCTGGCGGTGCGCTCCTGTTCAATGAGGCGGCGCTGGCTCAAGCTGGTATCGACGAGAAGACCGAGGGTTAAGGGAAGATCGCTTTCACGCGCGAAGTACTTAATCGTTTGCGGGCGGGTATCTTCGGCAAGTATGAAATCGGATTGATTCAGATTAGGGACGATTTTGCCGTGCTTGTCGCGGACGGTGGCGTAGACGGTAACAAATTTAACTTCGGCCGAGATTTTCGATTGTGAGTGCGGCGGTGGAGGCGGCGATTGCGTTTGCTGCGGCGGCGATGGCGGTGGGGGCGTTTGCGTCGTCTGCTGCTGTTGTTGCTGACTCCACAGCAGGCCATCGGGGAGTAGGAACAGGGCAAGCAACGCCACGATGATTCGACGGTCGAACCACGACGTCCCCGATCTCAGGGCACGATTGAGAAACGCTCCAATTCCCTTTCGCATGGGTTATACAGAGATTCGCGGTGCGCTATTCAAGTTGCCTGTGAGCGCGTGGCGAGGACGAGAGATCGATTTCCGGTAGTTGTATACCACGAAGCGCGCGGCAGATGACGGATGAGAAAGCGATTGCGAGGGCAGGATTCGGATCGATGCCTCGCTGTCTACCCGCCGGGCAAGGGGAGTCAGCTTGCGGGCGGAGGCTCCTTCGATTCCCGTGCTTTCTTCACGTCGGCGCCGATGCGGTCTGCGAGAGACTGCTGCGTATCCTCGCCTTCATAACGCTGAACGACATTGCCGGCACCGTCGAGCAGGATGTAGGTCGGGAGGACGCGGGCTCCGTAGCGTCGGGCAGCCGCGCCACCTGAATCGAAACGCTGCTCCCACGTCATTTGATTCTGTGAAATGAAGCTGCTCCAGGAGCGCTCGTTCTCGTCCTCGCTGATGCTGATTACTTGAAGCTGATCGCCGCCGTAGGCTGCCTGAAGCTGTTTCAGGTCCGGCAAGGATTCGCGACAGGGCCCGCACCACGAGGCCCAGAAATCGAGCAGTACGAGCTTGCCGCCAGCTGCCGACGACGAGGAACTTGAGTCCGGGGCGCTCCCTCCAATATAAATTCCGCCGCGCGGCATATTTTCGTCGTCGATCACTTTGGCGGCTTTCGCTTCGTCTTTCTTTTTGGCGCGCGCACGGCGAGCCAGTTCACCCAGAGACATCTGCTGGTCAGGCTGAGCGGCAAAATCGTTTTGAGCGAGCTGCTGCGATGAGGGCAACGGCGATGACTTGGTGGTGGCAGGTTGCGGTAACCGTTGAGAGAGGTTCGGATTTGTCGGAGCTTGTGCCGGAGCCTGTGCTGAAGCCTGCCCAGGAGATTGTGGCGGCGCCTGTGCTGCCGTGCAGCGAGGGATTGCCGCAGTCGACATCCCGAGCACGAGCAGACACAGCGCGATACGCGGAAAGTTGGTGATGGCGTCACCTCGCTGGCGTGCGGACTTTACCTAGCTTAGGAAGCGCTCGCGGAGGTGCCAATGGTACGAGCGGGCTTTGTGTTCAAAGGGCACAGGCGTGGGGAGCTGGCCGTTGGTACAGGTGATTTCGACGATGCCTCGAAGTAGGTGCGCGTTGACCGTGCTGGCGGGGCGGCTTACCGTTGACCTAAGACGGTGCTGAACAGGAGAGCTGGGATGAGCAAGCGCTGGGACGTCAAATTCGCTTTCGGGGCGTTGGTTGCGGCGCTGAGCTTCGCGCCTGCGGCACTGGGTCAAGCTCAGGGTCCAGCTAAGGGTCAATCGCAAGCGAAATCGCAGGAGCAATCGCAAACCGGCGCGCAGACGCAAGACCAGAACCAGGGCGGTTCAACATCGCAATCGGAAACGACGCCGGCTGCTCAGACGAAAACCCAAGGTGCGTCCGCCGCCGAGCCGCAGATGCAGTCGCAAGAAGCGCCGCCGCCGGATTCGCTCGGTGAAGCAGCGCGAAAAGCGCGGGCCCAAAAGTCGAAGGCACCGGCAGCGAAAGTTTACACCGAAGACAAAATCGCGGGTCTGTCCGGCCACGGAGTATCGGTGGTGGGCGACGAGAACCAGGGGGGCGGCGATTCGGCCGATGCCGAGAATTCGAACGGGGCGCCCGGGGCGAACGGCAGCGCACCCGGCGGAAAAAATGAGGAACAATTCTGGCGCCAGAAGGCGCGAGCTATTCACGATCAGATGGCACAGATTGATGACCGAATCAGCAAGATTCAGGAAGAGATCCAAAAGTATGGGGCCGTGAGTTTCGATCCCGCGACCGGGCTACAGCAGAACGTAATTTACATTGAGGATCGCAACGCGCAGATCAAGCAGCTTGAGGCGCAGAAGGCAAGGCTGCAGACCCAGATGGATTCGCTCGAAGAAGAGGGTCGCAAAGCCGGCGCGGATTCCGGCTGGTTCCGCTGAGGGGTAAAGTTAGCCGCGATCAAAGCCTGAACGAAAATATAGCAAAAAAGACTTGCCGGCGAAGGATTTGGCTCCGCCGGCAATTTCCATTTTGGGGGAGCAGCGCGAAACGAATGTAACGCTGCGAGTGCGCTTAGGCGACCCGATCGATTTCGGGCGCGGAGTTATATTCGAGGACAAAACCTTTGTCCTGCGAGTGGATGAGATAGTGGCCGGGAACTGCGGTGGCGAGTCGATCGACGTGGTTTCGGGCAGACTCGAAATCCTGATCGCCGGCAACCCAGAAAAAGCAGCCGTCCTGGAGGCGCTTGAAAATATCGAATGTGGGGTTCATCGGTTGGCTCCTTTTAGATTTGACCGCTGTTTTCATGCATTGCAGTTTAGGGACCAAGAGAGGGCTTAGGAATCCAATAAAATGTGTAAGTTAAGAGGTAAGGGGAATGCAGTATGCGCGGGCAAAAAAGGTAATTTTTTCAAGAGCGTAACGGGATGGGGTACTGAAACCAGGTGTGGCAGCATTGGCCGGTGGCGGCACCGAAAAGGTGGGAAAGGCCCAGAGCCAGGAACTACTCTCGTCGTGGTTATCCACGTTGCTCATCGAGGAATGCCGGCAACGAGACGCTGGAGCGCCTAGGAAGATTTCGGATACCAATCCAGGATGCGGACTTCAATGCCGCTTCCCTTCAGGGCGGCCTCGAGTTCTGTCAGATCGGACCCGTGAAAGTGATACGGGATTACGATTTTGGGGTGAAAGGCTCTGACGGCGTCGGCGGCTTCGTCGGGCGGCATCGTGTAGGGGAGATTCATGCAGACGAAGGCGACGTCGATATTTTTCAGGGCGCGCATTTCGGGGATTCCTTCGGTATCGCCGGAGATGTAGAAACGCTTGCCGCCGAAGGTGAGGACGTAGCCATTGCCGCGGCCTTTGTCGTGATAGAACTTGCCGGGAGCGGGGCCGCGCTTTAGGTTGTACATGGGGACGGCTTCAATGGTCCAGCCGTTCCAGGACTTGGATTCGCCGTTCGAAATGGGAGCGGCGTCCGAGATGGTCTTGACAACGGCTGGGGGCGCGAAGATCTGTGTGCCGGACTTGCTGAGCGTGGCGACATCTTCCGAGTCCATGTGATCGCCGTGAATGTCCGTGATCAGGATCAGGTCGGCTTTCGGGAGGCCGGCGAGATTGGCGGGCTTGGCAGGGTCGACGTAGATGATTTTGCCGGCAGCTTCGATGAGCATGGTGGCGTGGTAGATGGGTGTGATTTTTACAGGGCCGGCAGAGGTATCGAAAGTCTGCGCGGGCCGACTCGATTGCGCGCTCGACGGCAACGCGGTAAATAAAGCTGGAATTGCGAGAATTGCAAGTACAAGAGGGACATGCACGCGGCGGCTCCTCGAAATTTGAGATGTGAGCTAACTAGTCGAGCGACTCGAAGAGCTCGGCGGTTTGCTCGAATTCAGCGTCAGGCTGGCGAATAATTTCGCAATCCACGGACTTAAAGGGATCCTCGGTGGGGATGCGGTCGAGCCAGCGCTGTTGAGAAAGCTTTTCGTGGTCGGAAAAATCGAGCCGGACGAGTAGCCGAACATGAGAGTCGGCGCCGGATTTTTCCTCTTTCGCAGATGACTTCTTCCTGGCGGCGGTCTGCCTGGCGGGTCCGTTTTCTTTGGGTTCGATTTCCGCGCGTTCGAATTTGAGGAGCAGTTTGTTGCCGAGGCGGAAACCCTGCTTCCATGCTTCGATCTTGTGGCGAGCTTGCTGAGCGGTTTCTTCGTCGTTGCCGAAGTCAAATACCAGATACGAGTGAGCCATATTCCTTATTTAGCGGGATGCGGGCGAGTGTGTCAAGTGGGCGGGTACGGCGGCGGTGCGGAAAGGATGGCTTTGCCGATTTTGGATATTGCGCGAGGTGAGGCATCGTGTTAGGGTGAGCGAACAAAAGGCGAAAGAGGAGCGCGAGAGCAAATATGGCGGTACCGACTCGAGGACTGGCGGTTGTAAGAGCAGGAACGACGCTAGACACCTTTCAGGACGCCTTAGCGAGCCTTGCCGAGCGCCACAGGACCGATGAGGTTCTCACAGCCGTCAAGCACCTGCCGGCACGGGCGGCCGACTTCCGCGCGATGCCGGGGTGGGTGAGAGCGGAGCTGCTGGCCACCTATCGTGCGAAAGGCATCGAACAGCTTTTTTCACACCAGTCTGCAGCCGCGGAGCTGACTCACACGGGCAAGGATTTTGTGGTTGTGACACCGACCGCCTCGGGCAAGACGCTTTGCTACAACTTGCCAGTACTGAACTCCGTCCTCGAACAGCCTGACACGCGGGCGCTCTACCTCTTCCCCACCAAGGCGCTCGCGCAAGACCAGCTCGCCGAACTGCACGATCTAGCGACGCGCCTGGATGATTGCTTTGGCGTATTCACATATGACGGTGACACGCCGTCGGATGCGCGAAAAGCAATCCGCGAGCGCGCACACGTGGTGCTGACGAACCCGGACATGCTGCATACGGGAATCCTGCCGCACCACACGAAGTGGACGCGCCTGTTCGAAAATCTGCGCTACATCGTGCTGGACGAATTGCACACTTACAGGGGAGTTTTCGGGAGCCACCTCGCGAACGTGCTGCGACGGTTGGCACGAATCGCGGACTTCTATGGTTCGAAACCGCAGTTTATTTGCTGCTCGGCGACGATCGCGAATCCCGGAGAGCTGGCGGCACAACTGATCGAACGCAAGGTGGAAGTGGTGGCGGAAAACGGAGCGCCCGCGGCGGAGAAATTATTCGTCTTCTACAATCCGCCGATGGTGAATCGCAACCTGGGGATCCGGCGAAGCTATTTAAACGAGTCGACGCGGGTGGCGAAGGAGTTGCTCGCGCGAAAACTGCAAACGATTGTGTTCGCGAACAGCCGGCTGCATACGGAGGTGCTGCTGACCTATTTGCAGCAAGCCAATCCACCGCAACCTGGTCAGGCGGAGCCGGTGCGCGGTTATCGCGGCGGATATTTGCCGGGCGAGCGGCGCGAAATCGAGCGCGGGCTGCGCGAAGGGCGCGTACGCGGCGTGGTGGCGACGAACGCGCTCGAGCTCGGAATCGACATCGGATCGCTCGATGCTTGCGTAATGGCGGGGTATGCGGGATCGATTGCGTCAACGTGGCAGCGGGCAGGACGTGCGGGGCGGCGGAGCGGAACGTCGTGCGCGGTGCTGGTGGCCTCTTCTGCGCCGCTGGATCAATTTATCGTGCAGCATCCGGATTATTTTTTCGGGCGGTCGCCGGAGCATGCATATGTGCAGCCCGACAATCTTGAAATACTTGTGAACCATTTGAAGTGCGCGGCGTTCGAGCTACCGATCTCGCCGGAGGAGCGATTCGGCGCGGTAGATTTACCCGGGGTATGCGAGCGGATGGACGAAGCGGGATTTCTACATCGCAGCGGCGGCAATTGGCATTGGGTGCAGCAGGCGTATCCGGCGGACACGGTGAGTTTGCGCGCGGTAACGTCGGATAACTTCGTCATCATTGATACGACGGGGAACACGAAGGGGGATGCGACGGACGATGCGGCGAGCGGAGAACATGCTGAAGCGGAGGTCATCGGCGAGGTAGATTTTTCTTCCGCGCTGACGACGCTGCACCCGAAGGCAATTTACATTCACCAGGGCCAGCAATATCACGTTGAGAGGCTCGATTTCGATCAGCGCAAAGCGTACGTGAGAAACGTGAGCGTGGATTACTACACGGACGCAATCCGATACACGCAAGTGCGCGTGCTGGAAGTCGCGGACGAAGAGCGGATCGCGGGGCCTGCAGCGCGCGTGCACGGGGACGTGCTGGTCCGGTCGCAAGTGGTGGGATTCAAGAAGATCAAATTCTTCACGAATGAAAATGTCGGCGCGGGAAAACTCGAGCTGCCGGAAAACGAGATGCACACGACGGCATTCTGGATCACGCTCGAACGAGAGCTGCTGGCGGGATTGCCGTTTGCGCTGAGCGACCGGCAGAGCGGGATTTTGGGATTGTTGTACGCGCTGGAATCGATGGCAACCTTGCTGCTGATGTGCGACCGGCGGGACCTGGGCACAGCAGTAGGAGAGAGGCCACCGAGCCCGGGGATCGAAACGGGATGGGTGGAATATCCGGGCGCGGCAGGCGAGATGGCGGAGATGGAGGAGTTCTTCGAGCCTAATCTTTATTTGTACGATGCATACCCCGGCGGAATCGGATTCAGCGAGCCGCTGTATCGCGCGCATGAATTGCTGCTGCGAAGGACGCGGGAGTTGATCGCGGCGTGTCCTTGCGAGAGCGGATGCCCTTCGTGCGTGGGGCCAGCGGGAGAGAAAAGCGAGAAGACGAAGGAAGCGGCACTGGCGATTCTGGAGAAATTGTGCGCGACTGAGGCACAGAGACACTGAGGTTGGGCAGCAAAACTGCAAGGCTTTGGCGCAAAGAACACTGAGATCTCACACGGAGGAGACGAAGTTGGGTTTGACTACTGAGGATCAATTTTCCCGGCTTAAGGCGCTGCGGCGGATTTCTGGCACGGTCGCAACTGGTGGCGCTAACGGTCTTGAAATAGATCTGGCTCGCGGGAGGCGGCTTGAAGAGTTGCCTGGGACATCGCCGGACGTGCCAGAGGGAGCGGAGCGGCTCGCGCGGATATTGGGCGCTCGGGTGAGTCAGAACCGGTTTGGGGAGCATCTGGGGCTTAGGCGGTGGTTTGCGGAAACGATTGATTGTGCGCCGCCCGAGGACCGTTTGCACGCCGGGGCGCTGCGATTGCTGGCACCGGGGGCGGCGGATGAAGTGGCTGATCCGAGCCAGTGGCTATTTCTCGATACGGAGACAACGGGGCTCTGCGGCGGGACGGGTACGTATCCATTCTTGACCGGAATTGCCTGGTGGGACGCAGGCGGGTTGGAAGTGGAGCAGTTTTTTATGCGCGAGCACAGCGAGGAACATTCCGTGCTCACGGCGCTCGCAGAGAGGATGGCGGAGCGGCGCGTACTCGTGACGTTCAACGGGAAATCATTCGATTGGCCGCTGCTCGAGACGCGGTACCGAATGACGCGAAAGATTCGCGTCCCGGAGATTCGAGCGCATCTTGATTTTCTGCACCCGGCGCGGAATCTGTGGCGGCTGCGGCTGGGCTCGGTGCGCCTCGCGGAACTCGAGCGACACGTGCTGGGCTGGAATCGAGGGACGGATGTAATGTCGGAGTTGATTCCGTCACTGTATTTTGATTTTCTGCGCGGAGGGCCGCCGGAACCGATCGTTCCTATTTTCCACCACAATCAGATGGACTTGCGCGGGCTGGCCGGTCTCTCGGCGCGGGTGCTTTCCCTTCTGGGGGATGCGGAGAATCGGAGCGCGGACGCGTTCGAATTATTCGGGGTATCGCGGATTTGCGAGCGGCGGGGAGAGGCGGTGCGAGCGCGGACATTGTTTCAGCGCTCGATTGAGGGCGAGCTTCCTGCTGCAACGGAACGGGCTGCGCGGAGGTCGCTGGCGCTGATGGCGAAGCGCGAGGGCGATTTCGCACGCGCTCGGGAGCTATGGGAAAGCATACTCGGATATTCGCGCGAAGGAATTGAGGCGTATGAGCAGCTGGCAATTTATTACGAACGCCAGGCGAGGCAACCGCGCGAAGCGGCTTCTGTAACGAAGATGGCCCTGGCGGAACTTCGACGCGGGGACTGCGCCGGAACCGTGGCGCCAGGTCTATACCGGCGAAGCCGGGCGCGGTTCGAACACAGGCTCGCCAGGCTAGAGCGAAAGACGGGCCGGGCGCTGCTCAAGGCAATGGAACCGGAATCGCCGGAAGGGGCTAAGGAATCCAATTGAGAGGGCGAAACCGAGGAGATTTCCATGCACGAAACGGATAGGGTTGCTTTGGGATCGGCGAGAAAATCGGAAGCGATCAATCTCGATTTGACAAGCCGGACGGAGAAGCTAACGATGCCAGAAGTAAGCGAACCCTACATACGCGAGCAGCTTGCGAAGCGACGCGAGGAACTGCAGGCCACGATCTCGGCCGCGTCGACTGTGGTGTCAACTGAGGTGTCGACGGCTCCGTTCATCGAGCTTTTGCAGGAAGTGGACACCGCGATCCAGCATATACACGACGGAACCTACGGGACATGCACGGTGTGCCACGGGACGGTCGAGCGGGAACGGTTGATCGCCGACCCGCTCGTGCGTGTGTGCCTTGACTGCCTGACGACCGAAGAGAGGCGGGCGCTCGAAGGGGACCTGGAGCTCGCGTCGGTAGTGCAGCGCGGGCTGCTGCCGCAAAAAACCACGCGATTTGGCGACTGGCATATTCACTACGAATACAAACCGGCAGGAATGGTGAGTGGTGATTATTGCGACTTAATCATGCCGCGGGAGAATGACGGGAAACTTGTGTTTCTGCTTGGCGACGTGGCGGGCAAAGGGATGGCGGCGGCGCTGCTGATGACTCATTTGCATGCGATGTTCCGAAGCCTGGCGAATCCAGGCGACGGTTCAAGGGCGAAGGGTGGCATGGAGCTTGAACAGCTGCTCGGAACAGCGAACCGCGTTTTCTGCGAGAGCACGTTTGCCGGCCAGTACGCGACACTGATTTGCGGGCGTGCCGGACAATCGGGCGAGATTGAGATCGCGAGCGCGGGTCACTTGCCGGCCGTGATGGTGACGCGCGAAGGCGTGAAACGGATTCATGCCACCGGGCTGCCTTTGGGCATGTTCGCGACGAGTCCGTACACGGTGCAGCGGGTGCGCCTTGAGCCGGGCGATTCATTGCTCTTGTACACCGACGGGATTTCGGAAGCGCGAAACGCGAAAGGCGCAGAATACGGGTTGACGAGATTGTCGAGCGTCGCAGGAGAGAGGCATGGGTGGGTGCCGCAGGAATTGCTGGCGGCGTGCATGCGGGACGTCGCAGGTCACTCGTCAGGCGCAAAGCAACATGACGATCAAACGCTGATGGTGATTCATCGAACCGATGCGGCGGGAATTTCGTTGAGCGAGTGAAATGCGCTCGGGGGCATGGAGGGTTGTGTCGGGCGCAGTGTAAAAGTTTTGCCCGCGCGCGAATCGACGGGAGCGGGGGCGGCGGGCCAACCGAGAGCGCGATTGATGTTGTCGTACGTATCGCGTGTGGCCTGTTCGACGGTAAGGCATGTGACGCCGACGCAGCGCAGGAAGACGCCGCCAGCATCCGTCTGAAACTGAAAGTAGTTCGGGCGGCGGAAAAGATCGGTGCGAGCTTTGTACTTGAGCTCAAGGGCTTCGCTGTACTGGCCGAAGAAACGCGCAGCGTCGGCGGCGTTGTCCAGGACGATACGAAGTACGAGCGGAGTTTCTTTGGTTTTCTGGTTTTCGAACAGGGCGTAGCGATCGCCGGACCAGGCCGCAGCCAGCATCTCAGCACGATCCTGGCCGAGGAATTGTTTCAGAACCTCCTGCAGGCCGAATTCACCCAGCACATTTTCTTCCAGCAGCTTCCAATCACCAGGAACAAGACCCTTCCACTCGGGTAGTGCAATCGCTGTCGGTTTCACGCCGGCGAGATACATCTCAGGATGAAGAATCTGCTGCGTTGACACCGGGGGATTCTTGAACAAGAGAGCGAGATCCATCCATCCGGCGTGCGCCTTAAGAAATTGCTGAGAGAAGCTTGTGCCGGCGAGATACGGGAAAAGTAGTTCGTCGCGAATGTAACCGGGAGCTTTCGCAAGATTGGGGTCTTTGTTCATTTCATCGACTGCGCCGGAACGGATCAACATGGAAACATCCGGGAGATCACGGACGCTGACCTGCTGGTCACGGAGTGTGTAGTCAACCATCGCCGCCAGGGCCGAACCTTCGCTGACAGCTTCGCGGGCGAGTTCGGCATCGTCATTCGGGCGAGCGGCTTTGATCCAGGGATCGATGCGGAAAGACTGGTCCTCGAGCGCATGCGTCAGCTCGTGAGACATCACGGCGCGTTGCTCGTCGGCTGGAATCCAGTCGGCAATGTAGAACTCCTTACCCCTTGGATCGTAGAGACCAGCAACCTGGTCGGTGAGAACATCGAGCATGAAGGAATCGAGCGGGAAATCTCTCGGAATCAGCCCAAATGCTTCGAGTGATTTTGTATCGGCGTAGCGTTGAGCGTCGTTGCGATCCTGTTTCTCCTCGCGAATCAGATACTCACGAATTTCCTGCTTCGAACGAAGACTCTTCTTGAGCGGTTCTTTGATGGGCAGGTCGAGAAGCTTGCTCATTTGTGCGAGGACTTCGTCGGCTGCCTTGATGAAATCAGCGATGGCGGGAGGGGCTGCTTGCGGCGTTGACGGCGCGGCGAGCGACGCAGGCGGGGCAGACTGTTGCGCACCCGTAGAAATCGCTAGAAGCGCACAAACGCAGACCAAGCCCACGAAGTGCTTCATGCGTCACGCCTCCCAGAAACTAAGATGAGGATTTAGAGTAACAGGTTTCTCGTAGATTCTCTCCGAAGCGGCAGTTGCAATTGAGATGATCGACGCCAGGATCAGCAGCCGGCTAGTAGGTGGCTTCGACAGGAGCGTGTTCGTTCACGAGGAAGGAGAGGAGGAGGCGCGTGTTGGATAGGAAGAGGTTGCGCAGGTAGCGGGGAGTTCCCAGGGGCACGAACGAACGACAGTACTCGAGTTCGAGCCAGCGGAAGGCGATTTCGCCAACGGGCGTATTGAGCCCCGCGAAATGCATCCGCAAGTCCCATTCCTGAAGCTCGAGTGGCATTTCAAGGACTCTTGCGAAGAGCTCTTCATGGCAATAGAGCAAGGCCTGGTGGACGGCCTCTTCGGAATAACTTTTCTCCAAAGCAGGATGGTGATAACGGCCGGCGGTAACGTCGCGCAGCATTGCTACGTGAGCCAAACGGCCAAAATCGCTCGAAATCTCAGCGAGCCACCCGGAGACGTACTCCTCGATGATCAATTGATTCTGAGCGAAGCGTTCGAGGGATTCCACAGATTCTCCCGGGAGTTCTATGGGCGCGATGCTACGCCCTATAGTATCTAAAGTCAACACCCCCTCCGGTAAACAATAGAGAACACCCTGCGGGTTCTTACAGGCTTCGCACAATTTGCGAGTGCTCATTCATTTTTGTCGGGAGCGGATGCTATGATGCACTGAAAGCCAGCAAGGTTGCGGTTTGGTCCAGGACGCCGGGATTGCAATGAGCTACTTCGTGATTGTTTCCGCGATCGCCGCCTTCGCGTTGGCCCTCATGTTCGCGGCTAGCAGGCCGCTTCCGGAAGAGACGCGGCCGGAATTGGATCGTAACGTCGAAGATTTATTTCCACAGCATGCGCAGCATTTCCCGAAGCTTCGGCAATCCCTGGCGTCGACCGATGCGCGATACATCCGAGAAAAGCTCTCTGCAAATTTGGAGCAGGCTTGGCAAAAAGAACGTCGCCGGATCTTGCAGGCCTACATGGCGGGAATCGCGGCAGATTTTGTCCGGTTAGACCGGCTGGCGCGGTTGACCGAAACTATTTCAGGAGCACATTCAAGAAGCCAAGAACGCAAGCGAATTCTCCTCGGCCTCAATTTCCGGTTGAACTACAGAATTGCTGCGATGCGGATCGCCGCCGGGCGTCTCGAAATGACTCGACAACTTGCGTGGCTGACAGGAGCGGTTGCGAGTCTCTCGGCGATCGTGGAAGCGCGAATCGTGGAATCGCAGAGCGATCGCGGCGCGAAGGAGCAGTCCGGCAACTTCAGCGTTTGAGCGGCGTGGGCGCTTCCGTGTGAAGTGTTTTGAGCACAGTGGAGCAAAAAGAATCGATCGAAAACGGCTTTTCGAGAATTGCGCAACCGGACTTTCGCAGCGCTGCGCCGGCCTCCCCATCTCGTGCATTCGAAACCGTGAACACGACGCGGGTAGCGAGTTCGGAGCGGTTCTCCTCAATCCAGCGATACAAACCGGCGGCAGAAATTTCACCGGGAATCTTCATATCGGCGACGACTGCATCGACCGTTTCGCGGCGTAGCAGGTCGATGGCTTCCTGCGCCGTTCGTGCTGCGCGCACCGCGATATTCCTGGCGCGCAGAATCTCCTGTTCGAGCTGCATCACAGATTCCTCATGGTCCACAAGCAGGACCGTGCCCGTCGCGGCGGACTTTAACGCCAAAGTTTTCTCCTTCGGCAGCGAGTCCGAAACGGCGAGGATCGGCAAAACGATAGCGAACGTCGCGCCGCGAGGCGGCGAATTTCGCACCTGAATTTCTCCGCCATGCTCCTTCACAATTCCGTAGCAAATGCTAAGGCCAAGACCGGTTCCCTTCCCGACCGGTTTCGTGGTGTAGAACGGATCGAAGACGCGATGAGGATCTTTGACTCCCGGTCCGTTATCGGTGATCTCGACGCGCAGACGGTTACCCGCAACGACCGTCCGTATCCAGATTTCACCCTTTGCGCCTCTTTCGACGACAGCGTCTACGGCATTGTTAAGAATGTTCAGAAAGACCTGTTGAAGCTGGTGAAAATCTCCCGCTGTGAGGGGCAAATCCGGCTCCAATTCGCGATGGATGCGAATACTGTTCAGCTTCATGTCGTATTCGCGAAGTATCAACGTGTCTTCGAGAATCTGATTCAGGTCCACCGATTGCCGCTCGGGCTTATGCTGGCGGGCGAAGCTGAGCAGGCTCTGAACGATGTGGTGCGTCCGCTGGGCTTGTTTATAGAGCTTTTCGATATAGTCGGCGCCTCGCGAATTCGTAAGCTCCTCGGCTTGCAGGAGCTGGCTGTAGCCGAGAATTGCGGTGAGAGGATTGTTAAGTTCGTGAGCAACGCCGGAGATGAGCTGGCCAACGGCGGCCATCTTCTCGCTCTGTAAGAGCTGTTCCTGGGCCAGGTGAAGGCTCTGATAAGCGTCCTGCGTCTCTTTCAGCAGGAGAGCCTTGTCGATCGTGGTGGCGATCTGATTTCCTACCGCCGCCAGCAAATTAAGTTCCGCCGGCGAGAATTCGCGAGGATCGCGGCAACCGATCACGAGGACGCCCATGATGCGGTCTTTGGACCAAAGTACGACAATCTGGGATTCCTGAATACTCTCCTTGCGCTGAAGCTCCCGCAAGATCTCAGGCACGATCACCGCAGCCCCGGAAAGCAATGTCGCACGCGCTTGCTTCACCTGTTCGAGCAGGGTGGGCGAAATTTCGACTGAGGGCAGGTTACGGGCGAATTCAGTCTCATAGCCAACGGCAGCCAAACGTTTCAACGTGTGCAAAGGCTCGTCCAGGAGATAGATCGAGCAGGTTTCCACTTTGAAGAGTTCCGTAACCTTGGGAAGAACGCGGTTCATAATTTCGTCGAGATCCGCGGACTGACTCAGCATGCCACCAATCGAGTTAAGGGCAAGTAACTCGCGGTTGCGGCGGCGTATTTCCATTTCCGCATGCTTTCGGTCGGTGACATCGAGCAGAAAACCCTGGTAGGCGGCGACGACGCCGGAATCGTCGCGGGTGACAAAGCTCGATTCATGTGCGATCCGGATTTCGCCATCACGGCGGCGGAAGTGGAATTCGAAGTCGCTGACCTCTCCATGTTCTCGAAGCAAACGCTTCAAATGCTCCCGTTCATCGGAGTGCAAGTAAAGGGCGGATGGGATGTCAACAGACAAAAGCTCTTCGCGGGTCTCGTATCCAAGAATGTTCATCAGCGCTTTATTGAAATCGAGGAAGCGGCCTTCGGGAGTTGAGATAAAAATGCCTTCCTGGACGTTTTCAAACAGCATGCGGAACTTATTTTCGGCCTGGCGGCGTTCGGTAAAATCTTTGAGGACGTGAATCGTTCCAAGAGGAAGGCCATTGGAATCATGGAAGGCAGAATTTGTGACGAGGAAGTAGCCGCCAAAAGTCGGGTCGATCTGGTCAGGTTTTCCAGCCGCAGCTTCGCAGTAAGGACAGGTCGTCCAGTGGACATCCGCTTGTTGGAGAAGATTGCGGAGAAGCTGGCCTTCGAGTGCTCCCGGATCGACGCCGAGATGCCAAGCAAGTGCGCGATTGGCCCGCAGCACGGCACCCGCGGGAGAATGGACGAGGATTAGGTCTCCGATCGAGTCAAACGTGTCAAGCCATTGCCGTCTGGAAGTCGCGGCGCTTTCAAAGAGCGAAACATTTTGTACGGTGAGGCCGAGAAGATTGGCGACGTTAACGAGAAAATTTTCTTCGTCGTTCGCGAAGGAGCGCGGAGCAGACGAACCAATACCGAGAAAGCCGAGCGGACTTTCCTTCCCCGGAATGCGGACGAGAACGAGCGTCGACAGTTTCTCTTCCTTCATCCAATCGCGTACGCCGGAATCCACGGTGGCTTCGAAAACAACAAATGGCGGCTTTTGATCGAGTACGCTTTGAGCCCAGAGCACGCGCGGAGATATGCGCGTGTAGCGACTCAAGAAATCGTCGCTAAACCCGACGGAAGCGCGGACAAGCAACGACCGGGAATCCCCGGATCCGTCAAATAGGAACACGAAACCATGACTTGCTCCGAGACTTTCGACGAGGTGGCGCAAAACGCCTTCCAGCGTTTCATGAACCCGGAACGACTGAGTGGCCTCAGCAGTGATGATGGCCAGGCGGCGCAGCTTTTCGTTGAGATCCTCCGTGCGAGTGCGGCCCGCCTCAAGCACAAGGACGGCCATGGCAATCCCCATGGCAATTCCAAACAACCCATGGAACGACGTGCGGAATAACCCGAAGTCCTCGGCGGACCAGGCGGTGCGGTCAAATCCGTGGAGGCCCCGCAAGAGCAATGCGCCGGCGAGAAGTTTCCATCCGACGCCTTGATGACGCGCATTGGCGCGCCAGAGAAGCCACCCTGAGAACAGGTAGAATCCGCACTCCAAAAGGCGCTCCGCCAAGAGCGCTCCGTTGGGCCGGTTTGCGATTGAATGGAGAGCGTAAATGCCCAGGGCAGCGATCACCGCAACGGACGAGAGCCAGCGAAGTTTACTGCCGCGACCCGTGCACTCCATGATGGCAGCGAAGAAGAGAGCTGCGGCAACGAGAGAAAGCGCGGTGCTAAGCTGGAAGTTGGTATCCGAGCCCCCCCGCCAAATCGAGACCATCCGAAGGGCGCCCCAAGCGACATAGGCGGCCCAACCGGCGATCCAAAACCGGAAGTATCGCGCCGGGAAGCTGTGAACGAGCAACGAATAAAGAACAAGGATGATAAAGGCGGCAGAACCCTCGATGAAGGCAACTGCAAGGAAACCCGGATTGGAGATGAAGGGCATCGAGTCGTGCGTCAGCGAGGCCTAGTCGCCAAATAAACTCGGTATAGATGGAATCGGGGATATCGGGAAGCCATTACGGAAGCTAGCACGAGGGTTAGAAGTTGGGCAACGAGGCCGTTCACCAGCTGTGCCCTGCTTTATAATGGTGGGGCCCCGGAGAACACTGTGGACAAAGAAAAGGTCCTGGTAGTAGACGACGAAGAAGCGATTCGAGAAGTCGTTTCGACGTTGCTCGAAGCGCAGGGGTATCACTGCACGACCTGCGCGAACGGACGGCTCGCTTTGGAAAGCTTCCGGAACGATACGTTCGATCTCGTGCTGAGCGACATCGTCATGCCAGAGATGGATGGGCTCAAGCTGCTCTCCGAACTGCGAGTGGACGACCCCGACGTTCCAGTGATCATGGTCACCGCGATGCACGACATCGCAATCGCTCTCGAGGCGATCCGCGCCGGGGCTTACGATTACATTCTCAAACCTTTCGAAAAGGATCAGTTGTACTTGAGCGTGCGCCGTGCGCTCGAGCACCGAAGGCTGGTGATCGAGAACCGGACCTATCAAAGCGATCTGGAGCACCTGGTCGCCGAGCGAACGCAACAACTTTCGATTGCGCTGCAGGACCTTGAACAATCCTACGATTACACGCTGGAAGCGCTGGGCGGAGCGCTGGACGCGAAGGACGCCGAGACAGAAGGTCACTGCCAGCGCGTGACGGCGTTCACGATCACGATTGCGAAAGCAATGGGTGTGGACAAGGGACTGCTGCGACATATCGCGCGCGGCGCCTTCCTTCACGATATAGGGAAGATGGGAGTTCCAGACAGTATTCTGCGGAAGCCCGGCCCGCTAACGTCGGAAGAGCGCGAAATCATGCGGCGGCATTGCGACATTGGGTATTCGGTGCTTGAGCGAATTCCGTTTCTGAAGGAAGCGGCAGAGATCGTGCTATCGCACCAGGAGTGCTACGACGGCTCAGGGTATCCGCGAGGATTGCGCGGGGAGCAGATTCCGCTGGGAGCGCGAATATTCGCGGTAGCGGACACGCTCGATGCAATGATCTCCGATCGGCCGTACCGCAAGGCGCTGCCGATTTCCGCCGCGCGGGAAGAGATCAAAAGATATTCCGGCCGGCAATTCGATCCGCGCGTCGTAGAGGTTTTTCTGGCTCATCCCGACAGCGTATGGATGGCGCTACACGACAAGATAGGCGACCCATTCCGGCTTGCACAACTCGAACACGCGTAGCACCCGCCTCTTCGTCCAACCGACCGAGGATTGGCTTGCGGGCATCGGTCCCCGGATATCTTGCGAAACGATTGCCGCGAAGGTAGTATTTCGATTCCGGAGGAACGCCGAATGGCTTTGGTGCCGATCAAGACCGCTTCGATCACGGGTTACTGCGACTGCATCTGCGGGTGCTATGAACTCGCGAGTCAGCGGGACGATGAGACGGGCAAGGGCTACTGTCCACGGTGCGCGAAGGAACACCTTGACTTGAACCGCGGCGTCGGAATTCCTCAATTGGCTCCATCGAAATTGCCTGAGGGCGACGGGACCGCGCCGCCACTTGCTATGCCCGAAGCCGCCGATCCACCGGGGCGCTTGCGCTAGCCAGTTCCCTGCTCGGCGATTGATTCTGGCTTTTTCTGCCTAGAAACTCAAAAGCAAGCGCTTAATACCCTCCTCAAAATGCCGCTGGGGCGCGATCAGACTGACAATCAAGTACCCTTCGGCCGGGAAATCGTAGAAATGGCCCGGGTGAAGATAGACGCTCTTGGATGAAAGCAAGTCGATCGCGAAATCTTCGTCGGAGCGCGTGGCGGGAACACGAATCACTGCGTACCAACCGCCTGCAAGATCGAGACGGCTGCACGACTTTTGAGTGGATAATTGGCGGTCGAGCTCGGCGAGATTCTCACGGACTCGAGACATCAGTTGCTTTTGAAATTGGTGACGCTGCTCGAGAAATGCGGGAGCCGCCAGTTGGATGGGTGCGTTCATCGAGAGGTAGATGTCGGCAATCACTTCGAGCCGTTCGAGGGCTTGAACCTTTAGCCGCTCGGGCCCACTGGTGATTAGCCAGGCGACCTTCATCTGGGGCAATCCCGAAATCTTGGAGAGGCCGCTCATCGTGAACGTCAGCGCCTCCCTATTGCCACTGAATGTGAGCTGTGGCTTGGCAGAGAGCGAATAATCCAAGAACACTTGATCGGCGATGATCGCGATCTGGCGTTCCACGCAGATCTGATTCAGCTTCGAGAGTTCCCCGGATTTTGTGAAATGACCGGTGGGATTATTGGGATGAACGACGATGATGCCGCGCGTACGCGGGCCGATGGCAGCTTCAAGGGCGTGAAAGTCAATTTGCCAGCCGTGATCGTAAACGAGCGGATAGCGAAGCAGCCGGACGTCTTGAATGTCAGCGAGAAGATCGAAAAGCGGATAGCTGGGGGTAGGAATCAGGATTTCATCGCCGGGATTACAGAGAATGCGGAAGACGAACGAATACGCTTCGCTCGTGCTTGTTGTGAGAAAAATATCGCTGATGGGCACTTCGCTGCCGCGGGCTGCATAGTATTCGGCAACTGCTTCGCGCGCAGGCAGAAGTCCCTGTGGTTCGGGCACGTAGGAAAGCGCGGCGGGGCTCGAGAGAGCCTGCAAGATCGCCTGGGTATCGTAGGCGAATCCACATTCGGTGGGATTTGAAGCGCTCAAATCGATAAGGGCCTGCCCCGTGGATCGATGCCGCGCGAGAGCTTCGCTCAGGCGATTCGGCGCCAAGTTCCAATTCGTCCGGTCAGAAAACAATTTGCGTGCGCTCCACAATTCGAGTAGATGTATCAGCGTACAACAAAGTAGTACCTGAGTTCTCGGGTCGTTCGTCTAATACTGCTGGCGAGCCCGGAGTGAGTCTATAATCCTCACTGGCTGTCGCATTCACAATTAAAGGAGAAGCCAATGAAGCGGATCGTCACGGCACTCACTGGGCTGCTCTTGGTGCTGGGTCTGGCGGTACAAATCACCACCAAGGTCACCGCCGCAGCGCAGGAAGAAGCCGTCGCCAAGACGAATCTGAAGGTGGGAGACGTTGCGCCGGATTTCACCCTCCTAAGCGACAAATGGGAGCAAGTGAAATTGAGCGAGTATCGTGGCAAGAAAAACGTGATCCTGGCCTTCTACGTCCTGGCATTTACCGGAGGTTGAACGAAGGAATTGCAGGCCTATCAGTCTGATCTGGCCAAACTCGAAGCAAGCGATACCGTCGTCCTTGGAATTAGCATCGACAGCCCCGCCGCCAACGCCGCATTCGCAAAGCAAATCGGTGTTACGTTTCCCCTCCTGAGCGACATGAACAAGGATGTGCTGACGGCTTACCAGATATTGAAGCCTTACGATGTGAAAGGCGGAAAATATCAGTGGGCGCAACGCACAACGATCGTCGTCGACAAGGAAGGAAAAATTCAGCACGTGGAGCAGGGTGATAGCGCTGTGGATCCGAATAGCGCGGTGTCCGTCTGTACCGGTCTGCACAAGCCGCACGGTTAGGACGACGCGATAAGATTCCTCGAGAATAAAAAGGGGCGGGCCCGGATGCAGCAACGGCGCCCGCCCCTTTTTTGATTCGTGGCTAACAGAATTCCAAAACGCGCCGCGACAGCGATCAGTGCGGGCGCATCTCAATCAATCGCATGCTATCCGGGTAGAACATGATGAGCATCATGCAGATGCAGAAGACCATCGCCGGAACGAGAATGAGAAACAAGCCAAGCCGCTCGAAGCGCAGGTGCATGAAGTACGACATGATCAGCGCCGACTTGATCAGCGAAAGTCCCAGAAGAATTGTAATCATGATGTGGACTTCGACTCGCTCGTAGGCGAGAAAAACCTCGAGCGCCGTCAACAGCAGGAGCCAGACCCAAATCCAGGCAAAGAGCTTCGTGGTGCCTACTGCGTGATTATCGACCGCTTCGGTCTGCATGTATGCCGGTTCAGTCATCGTTTCGCTCGCTCCAATCCTTCGAACTCCCTGCCACCAGGCCAGCCCTACTTTGGATTTACGCTCAGCAAATAAACCAGCGGGAAAATGAACATCCAGACCAGATCGACAAAGTGCCAGTAGAGGCCGCTGACCTCGACGTGATCGGCGGTCCACTTTCCTTTCTTAAATCCCGCACAAATGATTCCAAGATAGACGACGCCGATGGTGACGTGAAGCATGTGAAGGCCCGTCAGACCGAAGAACGTGCCACCAAAAAGCGGTACTCCCCAAAGATTCGACCAGGGCGTGACGCCTTCGTGGAATAGCGTGACCCACTCGGTGGCGTGGATCCCAACGAACGCTGCACCGCAAATCATGGTGAAGACAAGGTAGCGCACGGCTTTTTTCACGTCGCCCTTATGCGCGGCAGCGACTGCCAGCACCATCGTCAAGCTGCTGGAGAGGAGCACGAACGTCATGAACGACGATTTGGCGATCGCGGGCCAGATCTCGAACGGCCGCGGCCAATCGGGCGTGGCGAGCCGAACGTACGCGTAGCTGACGAGCAGGGCCGAAAACGTCAGCGTGTCAGAGACGATGAACAACCACATCCCCAGCTTCTTGGAATTGATCCCGAAGGGAGACGCGCCGCCCGACCACGGCGACTCGACTATGCCCTCGAATTCAGTTTCGCTCACGATTCACCGCCCCTGGAGGAAAAGTAGAAACAGGAAGACCCACAAACCGTCCATGAAATGCCAGTACATCGAAGCCACTTCCGTGGCTGTGCCCTTCGTCAGCCGGTGCGTCGGACGAAATAGGATCCACGACAAAGCGAGCACGCCGCCTAGCAAGTGCGCGCCGTGCGCGGCGGTAAACACATAAAAAAAGCTGCTGCTCGCATTCGTCGCCAGGTAGAGGCCTGCGGCTGAGAGCTGGCGCCACGCGATTATTTGTCCCACAAGGAAGAACACGCCCAGAATCGTCGTGATTGCCCACCAGTGCCGGAATCCGTCCTGATCGTCTGCCCGAAACCGCTTCCGCGCGCAAACGAGCGTGAAACTGCTGGCAATCAGGATGGCCGTGTTGAGCCACAAAATCCGAGGGATCGCAAGCGTATGCCAACCGCTATTGGGAATGTCCCGGCGAACGATGTAGGCGCTCACCAGCGCCATAAAGAACATCAGAATGCCGCCGAGCCCGACGGTCATGCCCGTAATGTAGGTACGTTGAGGAACCGAGCCGCTACCGCCAAAACCTCCGCCGTCGCCTCCATCGCCATGTCCGTTGGAGGATGAACCGCCGCCGCCACCCTGATGGGTGCGTATCAGCTCGACTTCGTCTGCAACGATGCCCGGCATTTCGGAATCCCGTTCTCCCTATTCCTTTACGCGCGCGACTTCTTGAGGCTGGAGGTTTTGAGGCACGAAGTCGTCCTTTACTCCCGGGACGCTGTATTCATACGGGCCGCGATAGACGCTGGGGTAATGGCCGGCAAAATTGTCGTGAGGCGGAGGCGAGTCAGTGATCCATTCCAGGGTCGTTGCGTTCCACGGATTCTTCGATGCTATGGGGCCTTTCTTGAGGCTCCAGAAGAAATTGATGAGGAAAAGGATCTGCGCTGCAGCAGTGACGAATGCAGCGATGGTCATGAACAGATGCACAGGCTGAAGCGACTGGAGGTAGGCGACGGCGCTCGCGTCCGCATAACGGCGAATGCCGCCGGCGATTCCGACCCAGTGCATCGGCATGAAAATGCAATACGCACCGACGAAAGTGAACCAGAAATGAAGCTTGCCGAGCGGCTCGTTCATCATCCGCCCGAACATTTTCGGGAACCAGAAATACGTCGCGGAAAAGATGCCGAAGATCGCGGCGACGCCCATCACCAGGTGGAAGTGAGCCACGACGTAATACGTCGCGTGCAGGAGGTTGTCGACCGCGGGCTGGGCGAGGAAGAGCCCGGAGAGACCGCCCGAGACGAAGAGAGAAACGAAGCCGATCGCGAACAGCATCGGCGTTTTGAACTGAATCTTGCCGCCCCACAGCGTGCCGAGCCAGTTGAAAGTCTTAATTGCGGAGGGCACGCCGATCGACATGGTCAGCACCGAGAAAGCAAAGCCTGAATACGGGCTCATTCCGCTGACGAACATGTGATGGCCCCAAACCATGAAGCCGAGAAACCCGATGGCGCAGATGGCCATCGCCATCGCACGGTACCCGAAGACGGGCTTTCGCGAAAACGTGGAGAGCACATGCGACGCAACGCCCATTCCCGGCAGAATCGCGATGTAAACTTCCGGATGCCCGAAGAACCAGAACAGATGTTGCCAGAGCAGGGGCGAACCTCCGGCATGGTTCTGCAGTTGGTCATTAACGACGATACCGGCGGGAATGAAAAAACTGGTGCCCGCCGAGCGATCGAGGAGGAGAAGAATTCCTCCTGCGAGCAGCACACCGAAAGCGAGAAGACCGAGAATGGCCGTAACAAACCAGCCCCAGCAGGTGAGAGGCATCCGAAACAGGCTCATGCCGGGTGCGCGCATGTCGATCGTGGTGGCGATGAAATTCAAGGCGCCCAAGAGCGATGCGAGGCAGAACAGCGAGATGCTGATGATCCACATCGTCTGGCCCCATCCCTCGCCTGGACCAGTGACCTCGCCTAATCCGCTGAGGGGCGCATAACCGGTCCAACCGCTAAGCGGAGCGCCGCCGGGAACGACGAAGGCAGCCAAGATTGCAATAAACGCCAGAAACGTCACCCAGAAGGAAAGCATGTTGAGCCGCGGAAAGGCCATGTCCGGCGCGCCAATTTGAATGGGCAAAAAGTAGTTTCCGAAGCCGCCCTGCGGCGCCGTGGTAAGCACGAAGAAAACCATGATCGTGCCATGCATCGTCAGGAGCGAAAGATACTGCTCCTGTGTCATCAGCCCGCCGCTTACGAACGGCAGATGCATGTTCGGCCACACCAAGTGCAAGCGCATGAGCACGGAAAGCACGATGCCGATCAGCACCGCCGTGAGCGCCAGCAGGAAATACTGGATCCCGATCACCTTATGGTCAACGCTGAAAATGTATTTCCGGATGAAGCCCTGCGGTGCTGCCATCGCGCCATGCGCGACATGCCCGCCATGGGCGTGCGAACTCATGCGTGGCCTCCTGGTATTCTGGTGCGGATCATTCGCCCGTCCGGTCGCCCGTGCAAACGCCCGGTCATTGGCCGCCAGACTTTAAGAACGCTTCATAGTCGGCGTCGGATACGACGTTCAGGTAGCTGTGCATGCGGGAGTGTCCCAGCCCGCACAATTGAGTGCAGACAATTTCATATTGACCGATCTTCTCCGCAGTAAAGTGAATCGGAACAATCAACCCTGGCACGGCGTCCTGCTGCAAGCGCAATTCGCGAACGAAGAAATTGTGGATCACGTCCTGCGATGTAATCTCCAAGTCCACCTCATGATTCACCGGAACTGTGAGCGTCGGGACCACGATGTCGTCCTTTGCCGCAGGATCGTTCGAATCGATGCCGAGCGGATTGCCCGTGGACGCGCTGATTTGCTTCCGGTCGAGCCGGCCAAACTTCCCGTCGGGACCAGGGTAGCGGAAATTGAACACGAACTGATTTTCCGTAACCTCCACGTGAATGGCGTTCGCGGCAGGGGGCGTGAATCTCACCTCCGCCCATGCCCGGCGGCCCAAAATTCCCAGGCCGAGGAACAAAACGATCGTCGCGGTGGTCCAGACGAATTCCATCGTGTTGTTGCCGCGGGAAAAATGCACGCGCTGGCCGCGATCGCGGAAACGAAACACCGCATAGGCGAGACCGAGCTGCGAAAGGATGAAAACCGTGGCGGTGACGTACAGGGTGAGATTGTACTGGTCATCAACAGCACGCCCCACGGACGTAATCGCCGCGGGCGGGCTGAAAAGCTTTGCGGCGAACACATACACGGTGACGGCGACCAGAAGCACTTGAAGTGTCGCCAGCAGCGCTGCTGTTGCTGCGGAACCATTTTCGGACTTGCCGATTCGCATTCGCTCTTGCTCCCCGAAGCCTCGTTGGGAATAAGCGTTCGTTCGAACTGCACGAAACACGCCATCATATATAAGCGCGACCGAATTTCAAGGACGATTGTGAGGAAAGATGCTGCCGCGAATTTCCGACGGTGACGCGCAAACAACCGGCCGCGCCCCCTCGACAATTGAAATGAGCCGGTGAAGAAGAACTGCAGGCGGTTATTGACCCGGGAGTGAATCCAACTGATAATTGGTGGTTCGCGGTCGTGGCGGAACTGGCAGACGCACCAGCTTGAGGGGCTGGCGGTAGCAATACCGTGGTGGTTCGAATCCACTCGACCGCACCAAAATTCAACTCAGAAATTGAAAAAGCCCCGATGCCTGTGCGCCGGGGCTTTTTTCTTTTGCTGAGTTTTTATCGTCTGGCCGACTACTTCTTGGGAGGCGGGTTCTGAGCGGGCACCTGCGAGGGCGGCGCCTGGTTTTGACTCGGAGCTGGGGCAGGAACCGGCTGAACCGGCGATTGCGCCGGAGCCGTCGGGGTCGTCTGCTTGGAAGGTGGAGCTGATTTCTCGGTCTGCTCGAGGACAGAACCGGTGGAAATGGACTCGGTCGGAGAGCGCTTTACGGAGAGCGTGAGCGACGTCATCATGAAGACGATCGCGCACCAAGTGGTGGCGCGTGAAAGGAACGACGCAGCGCCGCGAGGCCCAAACGCCGTCTGGCTGCCCGCGCCGCCGAACGCACCTGCCAAGTCAGCCGCCGATCCGCTCTGCAGCATGATCACAATCACTAGAACGAAACACACGAGAACGTGCAGCGTGACGAGTACGAACGAGTAGTGCCATCCGACATAAATCAAGCCAACCGCAATCAGTAGTGAGAAACCCCATTTAGCCCACCAAGGCATTTCCAGCTCCCAAACGCGCGACCGACGAATCGGCTCGTCCGTGCGCTTCACTTTCAGATACGCGCTAAAAATTCACAATCGAAGCAAACGACTGCGGATCCAGGCTCGCTCCGCCAACGAGCGCACCGTCAATCTCCACCTGTGCCATCAGTCCCCGGATGTTGTCGGGTTTGACGCTGCCACCGTAGAGGATCCGAAGCGCAGAAGCCCGGTCCGATGTGAAGCGGGCGTCTGCCAGTTCGCGAATAAACCTGTGAGCATCGGCGGCAATTTCAGGGGTTGCCGTGCGCCCCGTGCCGATCGCCCAGCACGGCTCGTAAGCCAAAAGAATACGCGAGAACTCAGCGCCGGTCAACGCGGCAAGGCCGCCTTCGAATTGGCGCTTGAGGACGGCGTGGGTGAGATTGGCTTCGCGCTCGGCAAGAGATTCGCCAACGCAAACGATCGGAGTGAGGGCCGCTTCCAGCGCGGCTTTTACCCTGCGATTGACAGACTCGTCGGTTTCTCCGTAGTACAGGCGGCGCTCGGAATGGCCGATGATGACAGCGCGGCAGCCGGCATCAACCAGCATCCGCATCGAAACTTCTCCCGTGAACGCGCCCTCGGAATGCCAGTCGGCATTTTGCGCGGCGATCGCGATAGCGCTGCCGCGCGCGGCTTCAACTGCAGCTGCAAGAGCGGTAAACGGCGGGGCGACGACTATTTCGCAATGATGCGCCGAGGCCACGAGAGGTTTGAACGCTTCGAAGAAGGCGTGCGTGTCCGCCCGGGTCTTGTACATCTTCCAATTGCCGGCGATAACGGGGCGGCGCAATTAATTATCCTTTCGCGCGCCGGGCAAGGACGCGTCTGTGAGCGCTTCCACTCCGGGAAGCTTGTCGCCGGCGAGAAATTCGAGCGATGCGCCGCCGCCCGTCGAAATGTGCGAAATCTGAGATGTGACGCCGGCTTGTTCGACGGCAGCAACGGAATCGCCGCCGCCGATAATGGAGGTGGCACCGGCGCGAGTGGCGGCCGCAACGGCGCGCGCGATCGCGAGCGTCCCTTGAGCGAAAGCTGGCTTCTCAAACATGCCCAGCGGACCGTTCCAAACAATCGTGCGCGCAGACGCAATTTCCCGGGTGAACTGCTCGATCGTTTTCGGGCCAATGTCGAGGCCCATCCAACCTTCGGGGGTGTGGGCTATATCCGTAATTTTGGTTTCTGTGGATGCAGGCGATTCGGCGAGAACGTGATCGACCGGCAGGCGCAAGCTGAATTTGCGCTTCTCCGCTTCTGCCATCAAGTCGCGCGCAAGCTCGAGCTTGTCGTTTTCAACGAGTGACTTCCCGATCGGCAGGCCTCGCGCCTTCAAGAACGTGTAGGCCATTGCGCCGCCAATCAGCATGCCGTTGGCGAGCTTCATCAGATTTCGCACCACTTCAATTTTGTCAGAAACTTTCGCGCCACCGAGCACCGAGATGAACGGGCGATCGGGATTCGAGATGGCTTTGCCGAGGTAGGCAAGTTCTTTCTCCATCAGCAACCCGGCGGCAGCCTGGCGCACGTATTTCGTGATGCCTACCACAGAAGCATGCGCACGGTGGGCAGAGCCGAAAGCGTCGCAAACGAACATCTGATCGCAGAGAGCAGCCAGTTGCTTCGAAAACACGGGATCGTTCGCCTCTTCCTCGGGATGAAAGCGAACATTCTCGAGCAGCAGCACATCGCCATCGCGAAGCGACCTGGATTTCGACTCGGCTTCGGCGCCCACACAATCGGAAACAAACGTTACCGGCTTTCCAAGCAATTCCTGCAGACGCGCAGCCACAGGCGCAAGGCTGTATTTCGAATCGACTTTGCCTTTCGGGCGGCCCAGATGCGACGCCAGAACAACCCGCGCTCCGCGGCTCATCGCGAGTTGCAGGGTAGGTAGGCTCTCGCGGATGCGGGTGTCGTCGCCCACTCTGCCGGCATCGAGCGGCACATTGAAATCGACGCGGATGAAAACGCGCTGGCCCTTCATGTCGAGGTCGCGAATCGAAAGTTTGTTCATGTACGTGATGTCGAAGAGCAGCCGCGGCGAGCGTTGCGGGCAGCGCGACTATAATTTGGAAGCGAAAAACTTAATCATGTCGCGGCAGCGGCAAGAATAGCCCCACTCGTTGTCGTACCACGCAAGCACCTTTACGCAATTCGAGCCGACAAGCCTGGTGTAGCCGGCGTCGACGATCGAGGAGTGCGGATTGCCTTTGAAATCGATCGACACCAATTCTTCCTCGGTGTAGTCGAGAATCCCCTTCATCGGCCCTTCCGCGGCGCGCTTCATCGCTGCGTTTACAGCCTCCACGCTTGCGGGCTTTTCAGTGATCACCGTCAAGTCGACCACGCTCACGTTGGGTGTCGGGACTCGCATGGCGTAACCGTCCAGCTTCCCTTTGAGCTCTGGAATTACCAGGTTCAGAGCTTTTGCAGCTCCGGTGGAAGTGGGAATCATGGAAAGGGCTGCGGCACGCGCGCGACGCAGGTCCTTGTGCGGCAAATCGAGGAGCTTTTGATCGTTCGTGTAGGAATGAATCGTGGTCATCGTGCCAACGACGATGCCGAACGTGTCCTGGATAACCTTTGCCACCGGCGCGAGGCAGTTGGTCGTGCACGAAGCGTTTGAAACGACGTGATGTTTCGACGCGTCGTAAGTCTTGTCGTTCACCCCGAGAACAATCGTATGGTCGGGCTCGGTGGCGGGCGCGGAAATAATCACTTTCTTCACGGGGCCGCGGATATGTTTGCGCGCGTCGGCGCCGGTGGTAAACAAGCCGGTGGATTCGACGACGATCGTGGCGCCGACCGAAGCCCAGTCAAGTTGGGCGGGATCTTTGACGCGGAATACCTTGAAGCTCTTTCCATCGACGGAGATGGTATCGTCGGTATGCGTGACCTTGTTCGGAAGATTGCCGAGAATGGAATCGTATTTAAGCAGGTGCGCGAGGGTCTTCGAGTCTGTGATGTCGTTCACCGCCACGATCTCGATCGCAGGGTCACCGAGCGCGGCGCGAAAGATATTGCGGCCGATGCGTCCGAAACCGTTGATTCCTACTTTCACTGGCATAGTTCCTCCGGAAACTTATTCCATGCAGACCGGCGGTACAACCGGCGGGCTATTCGTCGACGGGAGATGCTAGGGCGCGGACAGAAAAATGTCAACGCGGGCTCAATCGTATTGCTTCACTTTTACAACCCGGTCGCCTGAAAAGGTGACGAACACAGTCTTGGCTGGTGGAGTTCCGTAGATCCAGTCCTCAGTCTGCTCGCCGCTGGGCTTTCGCTCCCGGACTTTGTGATCGGGGCGACCAAGCGACGCAAGAACCATCTCGTGGTCCATGCCCTCGACCGCCGCGTGGTCCTTAATCGCTTGCTTGAATTGAGGAGGCAGGGATTCTACCCAGTCCACGGCAGCGGAGTGCTCCTTCGAGAAATCTAGGAAAATGTTGAGGTCGTGCATCAAGTCTTCGGCGCTCATGTCCGGAACGGAGCGCCCATACTCGAGGATTAGTTCCGCACCGTTTCCCTCTTGCAAGCCTCCGCCCGGGGGCGCCTGGGTAGTAGTAGTGGTGGTGGTTGTGGGCGTTACCGGCCCACCGGCAAGGCCGATTTGCAAGTGGTCGCGAAGATGGAATTTCTTGTGACCGCCGCCGTTCACCTGGACGATGATTTCTTTCGGACGAAAGTCGATGCTGGTGATTTGTACCGTATCGCCGGGGCGAGCTGCGATTCCTTGAAATCGCAGGGCCGTTTGCAGATTCTTGTCATCAATCGGCTTCCCGACCGGAACCTTGTAACCCTTCTTGCCCGCTGGGAGAGGCTTCACCACCTTGGCAAATTCTCCGGAGACATAGCGAATAATTTCAAGGCGGGATTGGGGACGCAAGTCAGATGGCTTGTCGGTGTGCTGAACCACCGACATATAAATCTCCGTCTCGGGCTCGGAAACGGGGAGGTTTGGCAGAGGACCGAGATCCGAAACAATCGGAAGTGCGCCGCGGGCCCGAGTCGTGTCCGGCGCATTCGTGCAGATGGCGAGCACGGCGGCGATCACGATCGTGGTCCGGAAGTACATAGGTGCTCCCAACCTCGGCCTATTTTAGAGCTTTTCGTCTTCCAGGTGAATAAGGATTCCTGCCAGGGGCGGAGGGTTGCAAGCGCCCCAGGGGAACCCCCGGCGGATGCCTCTTGATCGGTTCCGTACTAGTTGGTGGCAGCGCGCGCGCGCGACGTATCGCCCGATTTCCCTTTTTCTTCCTCGAGTTGCTCCTCGATCTGCTGATGGATCTTTTCGTGCGCGAGTTGCGGTTCAAAACACCGGCGGCAGCGAGCCTCGTACATTCCGCCCGCGCCCACAACGATCAGCTCCTCTGACGCAACCAGACGCTGTGTATGAACAGCTGGATTCCCGCACCGCATGCAGATGGCGAGCAGCTTCGTGATTTCCTCTGCGACAGCGAGCAGACGCGGAATAGGCTCAAATGGACGGCCCATGAAATCAGTGTCGAGCCCGGCAACGATCACGCGCTTGCCGAGATCCGCGAGCTTCACGCAAGCCTCAACGACCGTCTCGCCGAGGAATTGCGCTTCGTCTACGCCGACCACTTCCGTGCGGGCTGCGACTTTTTCGAGGATGTCGCTGCCGGTTTGAACTAACTCGGAGGCAATTTCGAGTCCGGAGTGGGAGACGATTCCGTTCTTGGCATAACGCTGGTCGATCAGCGGCTTGAATATCTGCACTCGCTGCTTGCCGATTTCGGCGCGTCGCAACCGGCGAATCAGCTCTTCGCTCTTGCCCGAGAACATCGGTCCAACCACGACTTCGATCCAGCCCATGTTGCCCTTGACGATGTCCACCAGTTGCCTCCTGCGGCTAGGCTAACACACCGCGAGTCGAAAATTCAGGCTCCCGCCTTGCGTTCAGCGCTCGAAAAAATCTCACAATTGAAGAATGGAGCAAATGCGCTTATGACGGCGACTCGAAAAGCATCCTGGCGCGTGATTATGTTTCGAGTCAGCACTCCCCACGCGCCCTGTGCATCGCGGATACCGCGACCACCGGCGAATGCGTCGATTGCTTCCGATAGCTCGACGCCGTCGTCCACTACGCGCTTCGCAAGAGCTTCCGGAACTGCGACGGCGCCCGATCGCCCAAACGCGCCACGGCTTGCGCCGTCCATCACGTACGCCCAGCTCTCGAGAAATACCAAGCGCTTCGAGCCGTCCTGGATCACGTCGAGACCGCCTTCCAGGCCAACAAAATAATTCCACGGCACATTTTTCTCACGGGCGATACGAACGAGAGCTTCGGCGCGTTGGCGCGCTCCGGCCATCAGATCTTCATGCGAGAGAGGCGTGTGGCGGACACCGCTCGGAACTTCGACGGAAACGATTTCGACTTCCGCTGTACCGCTCAGCGAAGGGCCGATCAAAGTAAGAGCGTCCCGAACGGCTTCGACTTTTGGCTTGCGGGCGGTGCCGACGGCAATGATCAGTTTTTCCATTCGCTGGCGGATTCTATCAATCTTTCCAAAGTTGCGTTTGCTTTTCCCGCGCAAATCGCGCCGCTAGAAATTCCTTCAATTGCTCCACAGATGCGAACACCTGGTCGGAACAGGCAAGCATCCAGCCGCTGATCTGCTCGACGGGCAACGGCGAGACGAGGTAGACGGGAATGCCTTTTCGATGCGCAACCGTGAGTTCGGCCGGAGTCCCGCCGCTCTGCGCGCCGGCCGAATCCCAATAGCAGATCAGATAGTCAGCCCTGTTTTCGATCAAATCGAGATCGAAGGCGATGATCTTCCGGACAACGCGCCGGAAACGATCGAGATCGGTGGATTTCCAATCGCGAAAATGGGCGCATTCCTCATCGGAGAGATTCTTCTTTTCGTCTTCGGCGGGGTCGTAGACGCGGTGTCCGAGTTGCTCGCCGAGGAATGGAGCGAGTTTGCGCCGCCACTGCCTTCCGCCGTCCTGAACAAACTCGATGGGGCCACACAGATATGCAAGCATGTGAGTTGGGCAGCGGAACTCTAGCACGGCGCCTGATGCCCCGCAATCCGGCGCACCCTCTAACAGCTAGATTGAACGTAAATATCTGGCTTCACGATTTCCATCTGCGACTGCGGCTTTTTCAGTTCGGTAAAACCATACTTTCGATAGAGACCATGCGCATCGCGGGTCGCAAGGCTGAAGCGCCGCAGTCCCTGCAGGTCCGGATGGCTCATCACACATTCCATCAGCCAGACCCCGAGCCCTTTGCCGCGGAATTCTTCGAGAACATACACATCGCACAGATAGGCATAGGTCGCACGGTCGGTGACAACCCGCGCAAGTCCGATCTGCTTCTCACCGTGGAACAGGCCGAAGCAGAATGAATTCGCGAGCGCCTTTTCAATTGTCTGCCGCGGGATTCCCTCCGACCAGTAGCATCGCGAGAGGAATGCGTGGATTGCGCTTACATCAAGTCTCGCGGGATCAGTGACGACAATGAAGCCGTCCTTCTGATACGCCTGGAATGCCAAATGAACCTCCGGACCTTCACTCGGGCTTGTATTTTGAACACTGGGAAGCCGAACAATTAAGAGTGAACAAAGCAGATAGTGGAGCGGGATGAGGGAATTGAACCCTCGCCTCGACCTTGGCAAGGTCGCGTACTACCACTATACGAATCCCGCGAGAACGAATTCATATTTATAGCATGCCACCCACACCCGAACAAGACTCGGCGGTGGCTTTCAAAGCATCTATTTCTATGGGGAATGATCGCCGCTTGCCTAGTCCACTTCCATAATGCGCGTCGACTTGACGACGGGCGATCTCTTCTGGCGTTCGGCGAAACGCGACGCCCGTTCGCGATCGATATAGACGCGGGCGAATTTTTCACCGTCCTTGTAGAAGATCGTGACCTGCCAGTGACGGTGCTTCCTGCGGCGGTCGCGGCGCATGCGGCTGGACCTGCTGGACTTTTTCGTTTTCGCCATAACTCCTCGTGACGGGACTATTGTGACCTGACTATCGCAATTCCGGAAGGCCCGCGCAAGTAACAATTTGGGGGTTAACTTTCATACTATGAACTGCTAATTGTGTGCGACTTTGTCAGCTCGGGCGCGTCAAATGATTGAGTAGGGATAAGCAAATAAAATCGTGCGACTGGAACTTTCGGGTGGTCCGAGGCGTATCAGTAGAGGAGCAAGGAAGTCGAGGCTGGAGGGAGCCATGGTGATGTGCCGGGAACAAAACGTGCAAATCGAAGATCTGAGGAATCACACCCCGGAAACGGTGATGACGCTTAAGCGCGTGCTGGCGTGCGGGGCAAAAGTGTCGCCTGATCCCAAGCGTGCCGGATTCTACGAAGTTCAGAGCCGCTCGACTGTCTACTACATTTACGCTCCGTCGTTGAATGGCAAGGTTACCCTCCTGGCGACGTGGCCTAGCGAGGACGAACTGGTGCATTCGTCGGCGGCTGCTTAATTCCTCGACACGGAATCGTGTGTTAGTATGCGAATCCCATCGGCTTTGAAGATAGGTCGTTCAGAACATCTTTCTTGAGCTTGTAGACTGTTGGCGCGTCGCTCGTCCTCGCGTACACAAAATCTCCGATTACGGAAGTAAAGTTGACGATGAGTTTCTTGCTATCTTTCGTTGTCAGCGTGGCCTGAACGAGCGGCTTCGCGAGCTTTGCGAGGACATCGGCGCTCGGGTGGTCGACGATCTCTTCGGCGCGAGCGCTCGTTATGGGTGTGAAAATTTTCCACGTCGCTACCGCCTTACCTTTCAACTCCGGCGGCGCTTCGGCGACCCATTCCTGCTCGGACTTCGGAGTGACGACGACGGTGCCATTTGCGTTCTGCAATTCGGCGCGAGTGAAATCAGTCTGAGTCAAGTGAGTCAATTTCTTGTCGCGCAAGTCGCCGTAAGTCTCTACCAGCTTCTTGTGGAGAGACTCATCGACGCGAAAAATGATAGGGCGAGAGGAATCTTTCGCGAAGTAGTCAGTCCCTTCTCTTTTCCCGACGAGGAGCGTCGCGGACTTTCCGGTGTCGTCCGTGGCAGTGAAAGTGATGGCCGGCGGGGCGAGGCCATACTTGCCGAGGTTGCCGGCGGACTCGCTCACGATGGCCGTCATCTTTGCGCTGGCGACGGCGTTCAGCACCGAAGTGACGTCGGAGTCGTCAGCGAGCTTGCCGGAAACGGGCTTTGAAAAAGTCCAGCCGGCTTTTTCTTTTTTTATTTCGACCTCGCCCGACGGATTCTTGAGCGCTAATGAGGTGAGGTTGCCGACGTCGACATGGAGCACATCGTGGTCGCGCAGATAGTCGACTGATAGATCGGTTTGAGTGCGCAGCGCCAGCGGCAACAGGGCGACGTCTTTAGCTCCGTCGATAACCGAATAGACGTAAGTGTTCGTAAAATCCTTGTTACCGATCTTGAGAGTGTGCTGCGATCCGTTCTGGAGTTTGAACTCCAAAGAGACTTCAGGCGGATCGAGACCGTAGACTTTGAGCCGGTCCGGCGTGCCGGGTTCTGTGGACTCGATGCGCCCGCCACCGATCGCTTCGACAATTGATACCAGCGCGTGCTGATCCGCTAGCGTTTGAATGGGCTGTAGGATTTCCCAGGCGCCGTTCTGCTTCTCAAAATGGATCGAACTTTCGCCGGCCATTTGCGGACGAGTGAGAACGATGGAGACAATCTCGGAGCTGGAGGGGATTGAGAACGCGGGCTTCGTAGTGTCCTCGGCTGATTTATCGGCATCTTTCTGGCCGCGCTTCCAGTCGAAATAATAGACGGCGGCGCCCAGCGCGATTGCGCCGATCAGGATGAAGAGAGTGGATTTCTTGATCATTGTAGTTCTTGAGTCTGTCTTCGGAACACGGAGCGGTGATTCCTACCGCCGCTTCCACCAGATATAGACTCCCGAAAGAATCACGATCCCGGGGAAGAAAACCAGATCGAGCCATTTCATCGCGGCCGATTGCGCCTCGGTCATATTCACGCGGCGGTTCGCCGGGGATTTCGGCCGGATGGAGATCAGGCTCTCGTCCTGCGCGAGCCAGCTAATCGTGTTGTAGAAAAGATCTCCGTTGCGGTAGTCCGCGATGGCGCGGTTCGAAGCGAAATCGGAATCGCCGATAACGACCAAGCGCTCGCTTTTGTCGCCTGCTTTGCGATTGGCTGCGACGGCAAGCGAGAGTGGACCGAGCGTGTCGGTCTTGGGATCGTATTTGATCTTTTTTTCCTTGAGGTTCGGAGTGGTGAAACTCCTCGGCGAGGTTTTCAGAAGCTCGACCGCCTCCGGGTCGGTCTTCGATTTGTCGGCGATCGAAACGGTGCGCGCGAGCGGAAAGTAGGTCATGCTGCCGGTGAAACCCTTTGTAATCGGGCTCGTGCCGTAGTCGGTCACGAGCGGGACACCCGGGCCGGCGCCGATTAACTGGCCCATTCCGCTGGCGTCGATCACGACGTTTTCGCCGACGTTAATGTTCCATGCCTGAAAGATGTCGCCGAATTTGGGTTCCGTTTCCGGATCAACTTCAATCAGGGCTTTGCCTCCACCCTCCAGAAACTTCGCAATGATGGCAGCTTCCTGCGACAGATACGATTGCGTGGGGCCGGCGATCACAAGAACGTCGCAGTCCGACGGAACGCCATTTTCGGAAACGAGGTTCACGGATTTGTCCGTGTAGAACTGTTTCTTGAGCCCCTGATCGGCTGTGCTGTAGCCGGTTCCCGAACTGTCGGTGAGGGATCTTTCGCCGTGACCTGTTACGAAGCAGACCATTTTGGATTTGTCGCGAGTGAGCTTGATCAGCGCGGTGGTAACGTCCTCTTCGCTAATTTGCCCGCGCGTACCCGGTTCGATGTGCTCCGTGTGAGCGCCGGAAGTAGCGATTACGTCGCCCATGCGGGTAGCGCCGAATTGTTTTGCGACGTCTGGCTTCTGTTCCGGATCCACCGATTGATACTTCACGTGCGGGCCGAGGTTCACGTACTCGGCCATGAGGTCGTCGGTCGCTGAGTCCGGCAATTTCGAGAAATGGACGATCGTGACGTCATTCTTGAGATCACCGACAATTTTTTTGGTTTGGTCGGAAAGCGTATAGAGCTTCTCGCTCGTGAGATCGAATCGCTTATGATGGCGGAAGCCCACAAAATTGACGAAGACGAGAATGGCGAGCACCGCTATCGTCAAGATGGCGGTGTTCGTGCCGAGTTTGGAGGAGCGTTTTGAGAAGTATTGCGACATGTAAGGAAATCCCAGCACGAACGCAACAACTGTGAGGACAGCGCCCGTGATGAGAAGTATTTCGCTGAACTTGAGGAGCTCGCCCTGAATCGTGTAGCGCAGGTAACCGGCGATCAGCAGCGCGGCTGCAATCGTCCAAAGAAATCGCGCCAATTCCTTCCGCTCCAATTTCATCCTATGATTCCCTCCATTCGATCGAGACGCACATTCTAGGCTCGCCGCCATCGCATCGATTCGAGCGAGCGCACCGTCAAGAACATGCAAAGAAAAATGAAACTGAGGTAATAAATGAGAGCCGAGGTGTCTACGATGCCGCGGGCGAAGTCGTCGTAATGGCGGATGAGGGACAGATAGCCGAACAAATCCCCTTTCCAGCCTTCCGCTTTTCTTCCCACGTCCATCACCCAGATCATCAAGCTGGCCGCAAACGCCAGCACACCCGCGATCATCTGGTTTTCGGTGAATGAGGAAATGAGCGAGCCGAGGGCCAGGAGCGAGGAACCCAGCAGAAGTATTCCGGCATACCCGATCAGCACCAGGCGCCAGGGGAGATGCGGGTCGCTGCGGAAGTTCAGGAACACGACGAGGCAGGCGGTGGGAAGAATCATAATGGCGTAGAGAGTGAGCGAAGCCAGAAATTTGCCAAGGACGATTTCGAGGTCCGTAATCGGCGACGTCATCAGCAACTCGATGGTTCCGCGCTTCCGCTCTTCGGCGTAGACGCCCATGGCTAGCATGGGGCTCAAGAAAAGAACCAACGTGGAGAGCAAGCCCAGGAAAGCGCGCAGCACAACTCCTGGAACGTCAAATTCCTGCGGAGCCCCAAAACGCATGCTCTGCATTTCAAGGGCGAAGGATTGTTGAATAGCGGAGGACAGGAAGAAGTTGAAAAAAAATCCGGCCAGCAAGAGGAACACGCCAACGAGGACGTATGCGACCGGCGAAACGAAATAGTGGGCCAGCTCTTTGCGATACATGGCGTAGAGGCTTCGCATCGTCTATCTCACTCCTTGCTGGACGGCTGGGCGTGAGCGGCATCGTCGGTAGTGAGCTCGAGGAAGATATCCTCGAGGCTCAAGCTGACGCCGCGCAATTCAAATAGCGCCCAGCCTTTTTCGATAATTTTTGCAGCGATCGCGCTGCGAATGTCGTTGCCGTCGGCGGCCTCGACCGTTACCGCGAGATGACCGCTTGCGGGCGCCGGTTCGATCTGGACACGGCTGGCGCCGGGGATCTGCACGAGCAAGTCGCGCAATGGCTGTTCCGGCGCTTGGACTTCGATGCGGATGCGAAGACCGCCCTTGAGCTGCGAGGTGAGATTCTGAGGGGTGTCCACAGCGGCGATTTTGCCTTTGTTGATGATGACGACGCGGTCGCAGGTCATGCTGACTTCGGGAAGGATGTGAGTCGAGAGAATGATGGTGTGATTGCCGGCGAGATTCTTGATCAGGTGGCGCACCTCGATGATTTGTTTCGGGTCGAGGCCGACGGTGGGCTCGTCGAGAATAATCACATCGGGATCGTGGACGAGAGCCTGAGCGAGACCCACACGCTGTTTGTAACCGCGGGAGAGGCGCTTGATCAATTCATCGCGCTTGTCGGTGATATTTGTTTTTTCGAGAGCGTCGGTCACTCGCTGCGCGCGCTTGTCGGTGGGAACACCTTTTATGCGCGCGACGAAATCGACGTAGGTTCCGACCGACATGTCGGGGTAGACCGGCGGATTTTCCGGGAGGTATCCGATCCGGCGGCGGACTTCCATCGAGTCGTTGAAGACATCGAAGCCTGCGATACGGGCGGTGCCGGAAGTTGCGGGCATGTAGCCGGTGAGGATGCGCATCGTGGTCGTTTTACCGGCGCCGTTGGGGCCGAGGAAGCCGAGAATCTCGCCTTTGTTCACGGTGAAGGAGACGTGGTCAACGGCGGTTCGCTCACCGAAAATTTTCGTCAGGTCCTGAACTTCAATCAAAGCATTCCTCCGCGATCAAAAATCGCTTCCATATAAATGGGAACCAGCAGGCTTGCCGGAGCGCGACCAAGCTGACCTTTATACTAGAAATAGTTGGGAATTGACAACCGAGTGAGCTCGAGAAAAAGGTCGAAATTCGGAAAGAGCCGTTTTTGTTACGATTAGCAATTTCGTAAACGGTGCGTTTTGAAGAGATTGAGTGTTTTTCTGACAGTGCGACTGTTGCGATTGGCTGCCACAGAGCCCGAGGCTGCCGCAGTGTGCCGGCGGGCCGCCACGACGACCGGAGAAATCGAGCAATGAGAGGCGAGTGATTCGCGACGAGAAATCCCGCGCGTGGCGCGGCGGGGGGCTCGAACGGCAAGCGCGGCCGACGCTCCGAAGGACCAAGAGGACAGCGCGCAAGTGTATGTCTACTACCGGTTGTGGCGCTGGTCGTCATAGCTCAGGCGCGACGGTAGCAGGGTGCGTAGCCGTCTACAAGGGGGTACTACGCGTAATTTTTTGAGGCGCTCAAAATGAAGTAAGGCGACGACTTGAGAGGAATGCTAGCGGGCAACACTATTCGCGCACCACCGAACGAGGTAAAGGCTTCCGGTTAATCAAATCGTAGGATGCGCAAGGCCCGGGTTGGCGTTGCAAGGGGTTGATTCAGCATGAGGTTGACAGCGGGCGGCGAGGAGCATAACGTTCGCCGCCGAAGGAGCTTGGCGAGGGAACGCGCTCGTGGGGGAGACGTGTGCGGAGTGGCTAGACCTCGATGAATGGGCGGCTCTGAGGACGCGTTCGACTGGGGGCACGACATGTTGTGCTCCTCTTGTGAAAAATGCAGGTAGTGATTCTTGGTTTCTGCCGGTGCAGGTGAAAAGGCGTTATGGCGGGCGATCTGAAAAAAAAACGGGGAATTTTGGTGGCGCTGCTGGCGGTGGTGTTTGTGTCAGCGACACTGGGGCTTGCCCGGCATCTTGGCATTGCAGCGATACCTCCTGGTGTTGCTGAGGCTGTGCGATGGGTTGCGATTGCGCTGCTGGTGGCGTATGCAGCAGCCCGGAGGTCTCTGACAGCATGGATTTTTGCGGGGCTGGCGGCGGGGGCCGAACTGGGGTACGACGCTCCGAACTTTGCGATGCAGTTTCAGGTGCTCGGGACGATTTTCCTTAGACTGATCAAGGTGATCATCGCGCCGCTGCTGTTTGGAACGCTGGTGGTGGGCATTGCGAGCCATGCGAACCTGAAAAAAGTGGGGCGCATGGGCGTGAAGGCGATCGTTTATTTCGAGATCGTGTCGACGATTGCGATTTTTATCGGGTTAGCCGCGATCAACATCAGCCGGGCCGGCGTTGGAATTCAGATGCCGGCGGCGGTGGCGGCGGAGAGTGTGCAGGGTGTGGTTCCGCACTCGGCAAGCGACCTGATTCTTAACGCGTTTCCTGAAAACATCGCAAAGTCTGTGGCTGAGGGGCAGGTGTTGCAGGTCGTTGTGTTCAGTATCTTGTTTGGGCTCGCGCTGGCGTTGGTGCCGGAGGCGAAGCGGCGGCCGCTTGTGGGGCTTGCCGAAAGCCTTACGGAAACGATGTTCAAGTTTACGAACATCGTGATGCTGGCGGCGCCGATTGGAGTGTTCGGGGCGATCGCCTACACCGTGGGCCACATGGGGTTGGGGATCTTGCTGCCGCTTTTGAAACTGCTGGCAACGATGTACGTGGGGCTTGTTGTTTTTGTGGGACTGGTGCTGCTGCCGATCGCGTACTTTGCGAAGGTACCGATCGCGCGATTCGCGCAGGCAGCGGCTGAGCCGGTGACAATTGCGTTCGCGACGGCGAGTTCTGAGGCCGCGCTACCGCGAGCGATGGAAAACATGGAAGCGCTCGGAGTTCCCCGCCCCACCGTGGCATTCGTGCTGCCCACGGGCTACAGCTTCAACCTGGATGGATCGAGTTTGTATCAATCGCTGGCGCTGATTTTCATGGCCCAGGCTGCGGGGATTCATTTGTCTCTTGGGCAGCAGATTGCGATGATGCTGACGCTGCTTTTGAGCAGCAAAGGGACGGCGGGAGTGGCGCGGGCGTCTCTCGTAATCGTGCTAGCGACGGCTTCGCAGTTTCATTTGCCGGTCGAGCCGTTCTTTCTTTTATTTGGCATCGACCAGCTAATGGATATGCCGCGAACCGCGGTGAACGTGCTCGGGAATTGCCTTGCGACAGTGGTGGTGGCGCGCTCGGAGGGCGAGTTCCCGCCCGAAGGCGCGTAGAACACCGACCGGAAGCCCGCTCGAGCCGCGACGGCAGGCAACGAGCGTATCGTCTGACGCATCCACATGGCTGAATCATGCCGGGCAGTGTCCTTATCCTTAGGGAGTGAAATCGCTATCAAGAGGGGTATCGGGCGAAGTGGCCGGAGGGTGGCACGAGGAGATGTGCGTTGACACTCCCCGAGCGTTTTGTTATTCAACTTGTTTCGCTTATGCTCCGGCTTTGGCGGGGAGTCCTCTCATCCCGGCGCGGGCGTGCCAGAACAGCCATCCGAAAAGGTGATATGACAATTTCGAACACGTATGCCCGAATGAAGCACGATTCAGCGAACGGGAACGGCGCGAACGATGCGGATCGAATGCTCCGATTGAAATCTGTTCCGTTGCCAGCAGCGATCGCGCTGGTTTGCGTTGCGATCATGTTCATGGCGGGGTGCGGCGGAAGCGGCACCAGCACCACGATTACAGTCCAAATCATCCCCGGAACAGCGCAGAACATTGACACCGGGCAGTCGCTCACGTTTATGGCCACGCTTGCCAATGATACTGATAACAAGGGGGTCACCTGGGCATTCACGGGATCGAGTTGTTCCGGGGCCGGCTGCGGCACGCTTACGATGGCGACACCGAACAGCGTGGTGTATACAGCGCCTACCGGCATCTCGGCGACGTTGGCCGTGTCACTGCAGGCAGTTTCCGTTGCGAGCAAGAATGCGACGGCGACGGTAACGATCAATGTGGTGCTCGCGCCGACGTTTGGGACGGCCACGCCGCCGAACGGGGCGAACGGCGTGCCTTACAGTTTTCTGATTCCGGTGACGGGTGGAGTTGCGCCGCTGACGGTGACTTTGGCTTCCGGCACCCTTCCCGCAGGACTGACGGTGAATTCGTCCGGAGCAATCGTTGGACGGCCGACTGGAGCGAACACGACGAATGTGTTCACGGTGCAAGTGGCCGACAACGGGAATCCACCAATCAAAGTGATGTCGCCGCAATATACGATCAAGATCAGCGCACCACCTGCATTGTCGATCACATCGAGCGGAGCTCTGCTGGGCGCCACCGAAAACGTCACCTACACGACTTCGATTGTCAGCACGGGAGGAGTGCCACCGTTTACGTGGTCGAAGGTTTCAGGCAGCTTGCCGCCGGGGCTGACGCTGAATACGACTTCGGGGCAGATTAGCGGCATCCCAACGGCCGCGGGCGTGTTCACCTTCACGCCGCAGGTAATCGATTCCGCGATTCCGCAGCAAACGGCGACAACCGCGGCGCCGCTATCAATCACGGTGATCGCGCCGCCGCCGCTGCAAATCACTCCCAGCGTATTGCCTGGAGGAACGGTGGCGACGCCGTACACAACGTCGGTAGAGGCGACGGGGGGAGTGCTGCCCTACACGTGGAGCGTCGCTGGAGGCCAGTTGCCAGCGGGGCTTTCGTTGAATCCGGCAACCGGTGAGATTACCGGGACACCAATTATGGTGAGCGGATCGCCGGTGAGTTTTACGCTGGGCGTACAGGATTCACAAGCGGTGCCTGCGACGAATTCGAGGGGATTCAGTATTTCGATTACTGCCGGCACTGCAAATCCCAACACGTTGCTCCACGGTTCGTACGTGTTTTTCTTCCGCGGGTTCGATACGCAGGGCGTCGTATTGGCGACCGGACAACTCGCGGCGGACGGGGCTGGAAAAGTTTCGGGCGGGTCGGAGGAGTTCAATCGAGTGTCGGGTGTGACGATCGGCGCGACGCTGACGGGAACGTACGGGATCGGAACGGACGGCCGCGGCACGATGACGCTAACCGCTACAAACGCCGTGAGCCAGAAACTTACGTCCGTGTATCAGCTGGTTCTCGATTCCAGCGGGAATGCGCGCTTCTTTGAGAACGACGCGAGCAATACGACGCCGCCACCGCTCGCGACTCGCGGGTCCGGAATCATGAAGCCGCAGGTAGGCAGCAGCTTCGCAGCGACGAACTTCAGCGGAAATTATGCGTTTGCATTTTCCGGACAGGACCTCACGACAGCACCGACATCCCTGGCGGGGGTGATCCACGCAGACGGAGCATCCGCGTTTACGCCAGGAACGGTGGACTTCAATGATGCCGGACTTTTCAGCCCGAGCCTGCCGGCGTCCGGCAATTTTTCAGTGAATGGGACGGCGGGGCGGGCAGTCGCCAATCTGGTGTTCCAGATTCCATCATCAGCACAAGTGACGATGAATTTCGTGTGCTACTTCGTCTCGCCCGGCGATCTCTTCTTTATCGAGATCGACACGACCGACGCGACGCACCCGAAAATCGGCGGCGAGATGATCCTGCAGCAGCCTTCTACCACGTTCAACAACGCGGCGCTCAACGGCGGAAGCGTGGTGAGCGGAACGGGATTAGAGGTGCCGAACGCGAGCGCGTTTGTGGGATTGCTTACTTCGAATTCGACAGGCGGCGCGACGGTGAATTTCGATCAGAACGATGGAGGCGTGATTTCGCTGGGCGCGCTCGTCCCAGGGACGTATTTGGTAACGCCCAATGGGCGCGTGGAGTTTTCAAATTTTGGGGCGCTTGGATCACGAATGACGACGGGCTATTTGACCGGGGTGAATCAGGGGTTCCTGATTGGCTCGGATGCGGCGGCGACCGTGGGGCTGATGGAGAACCAGTCGGGCAGCGCTCCGTTCAGCGGTGCGTCGGTGAAGGGGAGCTACGCGCTCAGCGCACCGGTGGCGGCTGACGACACGGTGAGCAGCATCATCGGACAGACGTCCGCGAACGGCGTGGCGTTGATGCAGGGCGTGGTGGACGAGGTCGACTCCTCCGGGCAGAATCCGGCGCAAGCGTTCGTAGGTAACTATGCGGTGGGCGCAAGCGGACAAGGGACGATGACGACGAATACGCCGACGGGGATTCCGACGAATCTAGCGGTGTACGTGGTGTCGCCGAGCAAGATTCGAATGATTTCGACGGACTCAGTAGACGAGCACCCGCAGGTAATTTTCCTAGATCACTGACCCTGGATCACTGAGGAACGATCGTTATTTCTTTTTTTCTTTCAGGTCGAGCGCGGCAGAGTTGATGCAAAAGCGCAGGCCAGTGGGTTCGGGTCCATCTTCGAAGACGTGGCCGAGATGCGCATCACACCGGCTGCAGAGAACTTCCGTGCGAGTCATGCCGTGGGTCGAATCGCGCTCGAGCTCGACATTTTCCGCGGCGATCGGTTGCGAGTAACTCGGCCATCCGGAACCCGAATGATATTTGGCATCGGAGCTAAATAACGGTAGTCCGCAGCATACGCAGACGTATGTGCCTTCCGTCTCCGTATCGTCATATTCGCCGCTGAACGGAGGTTCCGTTCCCTTCTCGCGCGTGACGTAGTATTGCTCGTCCGTCAGCTTCGCGCGCCACTCCGAGTCGTCTTTCCTGATTTTTTCGCTCATATGGATTGGATTATACCGAATCCCTGAGGTAATTTCCGGGGAGCCAGCATGCGACTGAACGAGGCTCTGACGGCCGGGACGAATTCGGCGCCTTTCGGGCGCCGAGGATCCGTTCCGTTGGAATGAACAAACTGTAAGTCGGGTGCGGTTATTTCGCCGGGATGTAGCTCAGATCGTCGCGAAATTGAATAATTTCGGATTCACTGGATTTCACCGAGGCATTAAGACTTTTGATGATTGAATCCGCCTCAGAGGCGCTGAAGGCATCCTTCAACATATCGCGAAACGGTTTCATTTCGGGTTTGTCCTCGAAGTCGGCCCAATTGGCATGTGGGATGGAGAGCACGAAGGTGCCGTCCGGCCCGCCGTTGACCAGCTCATACCAGGAATAGTTGAGCGGCGACTTGGTTTTTTGAATCGCCTCGGTGATACGCGCCATGGCGCTGCGGAAATCCGTTTCGTGGTCTCCGCGCACGTGATAAGTGATTATCTCTGAGAACTTCGGCGACCCGCCAGAACTCCCCGGATTGCTCACCTTGGGCATGTACTCGTAATAGCGAGTGACGAGCGACTGCACGTTTGCGCCGATGAGCTTCCTGTAGGTATCGAGATCGGCAGCGTCCGGCACAGAGGGCTTATCGAGATCCGCCCAATGCTGGCCGAGGCGGCCGACGATGTAGGTTCCGGTGCTGTCGCCGCTGATGATTTCCCAAACATAGAGCGCCTGAGTATCTTTCTGCTGCTTGTGCCAGTCCACTTTCTGTTTTCGGCCTTGTTCATATTCTTTCACTGCGCCGTTCTTCGGCGTCTGGAATTCGAGCGCAGCCAGATTGCCGGGCTGCCCCTGCGCTGCGACGGAAACGGCGCCGAGCAACACGACGCCGAGGATGGAGACAAACTTGCCAAATTTCATCATTTTCCTCCGAGGTGGTTAGATGGGAACTGAAGCTGGGCGGAGAGTAGTCCCGGCGGGGCGCGGTGTCAAGCGACGTGGAGTGAATCACCGCGGAATTGGCGCGGGATTGGCGACAGAGATGCGACCCGCCCTCCACCGGCGGCATATCGTATCTTGCTGCGAGAGTACAAACGGTTTTGGAGCTGCGGCCTTGGGAAATTTAGGCGCGGCTGAACTTCCCGGGCTAAGATAGCCGTCCGACGACAGGATGGATGACGAGATGTCAGCACGAGAGCCAGTGTACTTGGGCGTGGATGTGGGGGGAACGAAAGTGGCTGCTGGGATTGTGACGCGGCGCGGGGAGATTCTTTCGAAGATTCGGGTGCCGATGAGGAGTCACGATGACGGCGCGGCGGGTTTGCAGGCGGTGGAGCGTGCGATTGACGCTGCGCTCGAAACCGAAGCCGCTCGCGGGGCGCTTATTGCCGGGATCGGACTAGTGAGCCCGGGACCGCTTGACCCGCGGAGCGGCGTCGTTGTGAATCCCGTGAATCTTCCCTGCTGGCGGAATTTCCCACTCGTTGAAGAAATCAAGAAATCCCGCGGGCTGCCAACTGTACTCGATAACGACGCGAATGCCGCGGCGCTCGCTGAAGCCCTTTGGGGCGCCGGCGCCGGGTATGCGTCGGTGTTCTACGTAACGATCGGGACCGGTATCGGGACAGGGCTTGTGCTCGACGAACGCATTTATCACGGGCGCACAGGCGCTGCGGCGGAAGGCGGACATGTCTCGATCGATTACCGGGGGCCGCAGTGCCCGTGCGGCAAGCGTGGGTGTATCGAAGCGCTGGCAGCCGGTCCAGCAGTAGCGCGGCGAGCGCGGGCTCTGCTCGAGGGTGGACACGCGGAAGGTTCGAGATTACTCGCAATGGCCGGCGGAAATGCGAGCGTTGTGACGGCGGAAATGGTTGGTAACGCGTGGCGTGATGGTGACTCGGTAGCCACGAGGGTTTTGGAAGAGACCCTAGACGTGATTACCGTATGGCTCGGGAACATGATCGATCTGCTGGAGCCCGAAGTGATTATTTTCGGGGGAGGGATGAGCGAGCTCATATCTGAATGGTTCGACCGCATGCGCGAGCGATTGCCGCGTTGGTCCGTGAATTCACGATGCGGCGAGATTCCGCTGGTCCGCGCCCGCTACGGGGAGGACTCAGGTATCGCCGGCGGCGCGGCGCTGTGCATCCCGGCGACCACGGTTTCACTGTGACAGCGTGTGCGGGTTTCGAGATCTGCCCGGATAGCTCGCCTTGGAGCAAGAGGTCCCCAGCTGCTGGTTGACCGAAACCGAACGGTTTGTGAGTATAGATGGTAGTAAAACCAGAGAGGATCACGGCCGTTCATAATGGAACAAAATCTAAATTCCTTCCCTCGCTTTCCTAGTTTACCGGAACGAATTCGCGGACTGGAAAAACTCGCCTACAACTTGTGGTGGAGTTGGCACCGGGCGGCACGCGAAATGTTTCCAGCGCTGGACCAGCAAGCGTGGCGCGAAAGTGCTCACAACCCGCTCCGAATGCTCGCAATGATATCGGACGAGTCAATTCAGGCCGTAGCGCGAGAATCGGATTTCCTGGAGCGCTACGACGCGGTGATGGACGAGTTCGACGCGGAGGTAGGAACGCAGACGGGCTGGTTTACGAGCGAACACGGGAAGTCCAATCCGCCACTTGCTTATTTTTCGGCGGAATATGCGTTCCACGAATCGCTCCCCCTTTATGCGGGCGGTTTGGGCGTGCTCGCAGGGGATTATATCAAGGAGTGCAGCGACCTTGCGGTGTCGGTGGTCGCGGTGGGGATGATTTATTCGCGCGGGTACGTCACGCAAAACCTTCGTGATGACGGCTGGCAGGAAGACGAGGAAAAAAAGCTAGATCGAACGTTTGATCCGATCAAACCGGTGCTTGATTCGAATAACGTGCAATTGCGGGTGAGAGTTCCGCTGTTCGATCCGCCGGTTGACGTGCTCGTTTGGCGCGCCGACATCGGGCGCGTCCCGGTCTACTTGATGGATACGGACATCGAAAGCAATCAACCTTGGGACCGGGCGATCGCGAACCGCTTGTATACAAACGACCCGGAGCAGCGTCTGCGGCAGGAGATCGTGCTGGGGATGGGAGGGATGTGCGTTCTAGAGGCGCTCGGGATCCGCCCCGCCGCAGTTCATATCAATGAAGGCCACGCGGCACTGGCGATTCTGGAACGGCTGCGGGTGCTGGTGGATTCGGGGACCAAATTCCAGGAAGCGCTCGATCAGGTACGGACGAGTTCCGTTTTTACGACGCACACGCCGCTGCCGGCGGGAACGGATGTGTTCCCATTTTCACTTTTCGAGAAATACTTCGCCAATTTCTACAACCGGTTTGGCGCCGACCGAGACGCGTTGCTTCAACTGGGCGTGAATCCGGCCGATCCGGGCGCGGGATTCAACATGACGGTGTTCGCGCTGCGAATGAGCAAGTTCTGCAATGCGGTAAGCAAGAAGCACGCAGAAGTGTCGCGGAAGATGTGGGCGGGAGTCTCAACGGATGGTAAATCCGGCGAGTCGTCCATCGTTGCAATCACGAACGGCGTTCATCTATTGACGTGGATGGATCCGATCTGGCTGCAGCCGTTGCTCGACCGGTATGTGGGGCCGAACTGGGCGAACGATCAGGACCGGCCGGGAATCTGGGAGCGCGTGGAGAGAATACCGGACGTGGAACTGTGGCGGCTCCGGCGAAAGTTAAAAGGGTTGTTGATCTCGGAGGTCAACGGTCGAGCGCGGCAACGCTGGCAGAACAAGCGAGCGCGGGCGGAAAGCGTGATTGCTTGCGGAGCGCTGCTGGATCCTGAGATTTTTACGGTGGGCTTCGCGAGGCGCTTCACTTCTTACAAGCGGCCTGACCTTTTCCTGCACGATCTTGAGAGACTCAAGCGCATGCTGACGAATCCGTTGCGCCCGACGCAGATCATTTTTGCCGGCAAAGCTCATCCCTCCGACGTCGAAGGCGAACGGCTGATCCAGCGAATTTTCCAGCTGGCGCAAAACCCTGAGTTTGGAGCGCGAATCGCGTTCGTGGAAGGTTACGACCAGCGGCTCGCGCAGCGCATGGTACGCGGCGTGGATATCTGGTTGAACAATCCGATTCCGCCGCTGGAAGCGAGCGGGACGAGCGGGATGAAAGCCGGCTCTAACGGCGTGCCGAATCTTTCGATCCTGGACGGCTGGTGGATCGAGGGATATAACGGCAAGGACGGATGGGCGTTTGGGGGCGGCGATATCGAAGGTGACCGCACGCCATCGGACGCGGACGCAGCCTACCGACTGCTCGAGGATGAAATCATACCGATGTATTACCGGCGCGCCGACGATGAAATCCCGCACGACTTCGTGCAGGTGATGAAGGAATCGATCAAGCGGGTAGCGCCACAGTTCAGCACGCGGCGAATGGTGAAAGAGTACGTGAACCGATTCTACGTCGAGGCGCTGGGATTGAACGCACTGCGGTCCGTCTGATATCTGGGTAAACCAACCAAGCCTGATGGCTAACGACGCAGCCCGGCCAGAACTCACGTCTGCCGAGCAAAGGCCCGCGCGGCACTTCGGCTATTACCGCCGAATCTTTCTGGGATTCGCTGCTGTCCTACTTCTCCTCATTGCACTCAACTGGCTGCATTACGAACTGAAAAGCTACGCGCTGCTGGCTCACTTCGCGGACCCGCAAGCTACGGGCCCGCTGCTGCGGCTGGAAACAACTGGCGTCACGAGCGAAGAGGTGACGATCCAGACGCCGAACGGAGCAGTGCCGGGCCGTTTGTATGTTCCGACGGGCATGTCGAGGGCGCACGGCATCGTGGTGGTTCCGGGTATCCATCATCTTGGAATCAACGATCCTCGATTCCAGAATTTTTCTCGTGCGCTGGCCGGCAGCGGCTTTGCGGTGCTGACACCGGAAATGAGCGCGCTGGCCGACTATCACGTGGACGCGGCGTCAATCGGAACAATCGGCGCGTCGCCAGCGTGGCTCGAGCGCCGGCTCGGAACCGGAACAGTCACAGTGATTGCGTTGAGCTTTTCGGGAGGGCTGGCGCTGCTGGCTGCTTGCGATCCGCAGTATGCGCCGCACATGCGCTCGCTTGTACTGTTCGGCGGGTACGACAACCTCGAGCGCGTTTCGCGATTTCTCACGACAGGCGAAGAGGAATTTCCGGATGGCCGCGTAATTCCGGCGCCCGCGCACGACTACGGGGCGTCCGTTCTCGTTTATGCACATCTGTCGCAATTCTTCGACGCAAAGGATATTCCGGCGGCACATGAAGCTTTGAAATATTGGCTATGGGAGGAACCGCAGGAGGCACAGCCGTGGCTCGATCAATTGAGCCCGGCGGCGCGAAGAATTCTCGACGCGCTGATGGCTCGCCGAATTGACCTGGTGCGCCCGCAGCTGCTCGCCGCCATTCACGCTGATGCAGCTGAACTCGCTGCACTGTCGCCACATGGCCAGATCGCAGGCCTTCGCGTTCCTGTCTATATTCTGCATGGGGCTACCGATTCAGTCATCCCGCCCGCTGAAAGCCTGTGGCTCGCAAAGGAAGTGCCGCGCAAGGAGTTGCGCGCAGTTCTGATCACTCCGGCATTCACTCATGTCGACCCGGAGCACCATGCGAGCTGGATCGATGAGGTTCGGCTCGTGCACTTCATTGCTGCCGTGCTGCGCGAGGCAAGCTAGCGGCCGCGTATCCAAAGTCTTGGGTCTGTTAGGGTTTGCGGGACTCTCTGTCGACTCGCGTGACGAAGAAGTTCAGCGCGAGGCATCCGGCGAAGATCAGTCCGGAGAAAATTGCGGCAGGGAAAACTGCCTCTGCGTGACCCGCGAGGAAAGTTTCTAGCGTCGCACTGAGCAGCCAAATCTGCACGATGAGAAGAATCACGATCAGCGCCATCGCGCCGTCGATGGCGACAAGACCACGCCTCTGCTGAATGGATTCGAGGTCTGCCATTTCAGCTTTCCTTTACGCCGACCGCAATGAGTTTTGCGCCGTCCCGCTCGAGAACGATCTGCGGGAGGGGACGCGGCGGAGGACCTTGCAGCACAGAGCCGTCCTTCGTCGAAAAAAATCCCTCGTGACAGGGGCATTCAAGGCGGTTGTCCTTCGCGGAGAAGTAGACGGCGCAGGATAGGTGCGTGCATTTCTGGCTGTAGGCGACGTATTCCTCTTCGCCTGTGCGAATCAAGATGCAGTGATCAAGCGGAGTGGGATACGTGAAGAGTTTCACGCCTCGAACCGGGATTGCGCCAACCTCACCCACCGCCACAGATGGAAACGAAGGCGTTCTCGTGAGGCGAGCCTTCACTAGAATCCAAAGATTGCCGACGAACATGCCGAGGCTCGCAAGCGTGAGAAATTTCGTGAATTGGCGGCGCGTGACGTAGCGTTCGTCGCTGGTGAAAACGGAGAATTCGTCTTTCCAAAGGGGCTCCCTACTGGGGCTGCGAAAAAGCGGCATACGACTCCTCCCACATGTAGTCGAGAACGTCGAGCGATACTGTTTCGGTGTTCGCTGGGACCATCATCTGGACGCGCGTGACGATTTTCTGATTTCCGAACTGAAACACGTTGGTTGGCTTCTCCCGCCGACTGGCAATCTCTTCGGGACGAACGTAGGAAAGCGCCTGGCTGGGGCACACCGTGGCGCACATCGGCCGCTTGCCCGCGGATGTACGGTCGTAGCACATGTCGCATTTCATCATTTGCTCGTATTCCGGAAAGATCTTGGGAATGCCGAATGGACACGCGAGAACGCAGTTCGAACAGCCGATGCAGCGAGGCTTGAGCGACGATTGGACGATCCCGTCTTCGCCCTTTTTGATTGCGTCGGCCGGGCAGACCATGGCGCACGTGGGCTCGTCGCAATGCCAGCAAACGTAGGCGGCTGTTGCGGTGGTCGCGCCGCGATCGATGAAATCGAAATTGATCATCGACTTGCCGCGGTGGGTTTCGCACTCCTCGCAAGCGTTGACGCAGGATTGGCAGCCGATGCAGCGTGAGGGGTCGACGTAGAATTCGTATCCGTGCATCAGGGTTTTCCTCGTGTTACAGCGGGCTTTGCGCCATTCATCTCTGTCGCCCAAGCAGGCGGGCTCGCGGCTTTCACCAAGCGGCACGCCGATACTTTAAACTCAGGGATCTTACTGCGCGGATCGAGTGTGCGATGCGTAAGGCGATTTGCGCTTCGTCCGCCGGGCCAGTGGTAAGGGATGAAAACGGTATCCGGGCGAATCGTTTTTACCACCATCGCTTGCAGCGTGAGATCCGAGCGGCGCGAAGTGACCGTTACCCAGTCGCCGTCAGCGATGTCATATTGCTGAGCCAGGCGGGGATGAATTTCCAGCCGCGGATTTGGATATTGATCGACGAGCGCCCCGATGCGACGCGTTTGCGTGCCGGAAAGATATTGGCTGACGACGCGGCCCGTCGTCAGGTAAACCGGATATTCCCCGGACACCGGATCACCGCTCTCGCGCCATTCCGTTGTGATGAAGCGGTGTTTTCCGTCCGGATGAAACGAACGGCCGTCTTCGAAGAGCCTCGGGGTTCCCGGATGATCGAGAGAAGGGCACGGCCAGAAAACGCCCATGTTTTTGTCGATTTTTTCATAGGTGATCCCGAAATAGTCGGCGTGACCTCCGCGGGAAGCTTCGCGCAACTCATCGTAAATTTCTTTTGTGGAAGCGTACGGAAAATACTGGCCCTTGCCGAGGCGTTTCGCAAGCTCACAGTAAATCCAGCTGTCGCCTTTGGCATTCCCCGGAGGATCGACGGCCTTTCGTATGTGAATCACGCGACCTTCAGCGGTGCAGCCGATGCCTTCTTCTTCTTCCTGCAAGCTTCCAGCCAGGACCACGTCCGCGTATTGAGCGGTTTCTGACATGAAAAAGTCGACGACGCCGAAGAATTCAAGTTTCTCGAGAGCTTGTTGCGTGAAGTTCGCATCGGGAAGCGAAACGAGGGGATTGAAGCACGCCGAGAGCAACGCCTTGATCTCGCCGCGATGAATCGCTTCCATGATTTCGACGGCGGAATAACCAGCCTGCGGAATTTCGTCCGGTGTAATTCCCCACACTTTCGCCGTATGCGCGCGGGCTTCCGGATCACTGATCGAGCGCTGGCCCGGGAGTTGGTCACACTTCTGACCGTGTTCGCGACCACCCTGCCCGTTACCCTGGCCCGTGATCATCGCGCATCCCGCGCCTTCTCGGCCGATATTGCCCGTTGCGAGGCACAGATTAATCAGCGCGAGACAATTTTCGACGCCTTTGGATTGATGTTCGACGCCGCGGGCGTGAAGCACAATGGAGCGGTCGGCTTCCGCGAAAAGATGCGCTGCCCGCTCGATGGACTCGGGCGGCACGCCGGTTTTTTCGGCAACCGTGCGCAGGTCCCAGGCGCGGGCCGATTCTGCGACTTCTTCAAAGCCGGATGTGTGCTGCGAAATGAAATCGCGGCGCTCCATGCCGTCGCGGAGAATGACGTGAAGCATTCCCAAGTAGAGCGCAAGGTCGGTGCCTGGCCGGACCGGAAGATACATGTCGGCGTTACGGCAGATGGGAGTCATGCGCGGATCGACAATGATGAGCTTTCCGCCGGCGTCGCGGCATCGCCACAGATAATCAGTGGTGATCGGCGCGCATTCGGCCACGTTTGCTCCGGCGAGGAGCACCACTTGCGCTTTGAGAATATCGCTCCATGGAAACGGGCTGCGATCCACGCCGAAGGCGAGCTTGTAGGCGACGCCCGCAGACACCATGCACAGCCTCCCGTTATAGTCGATGTGTCGGGTGCCCAGAGCGACGCGCGCGAACTTTCCCAGCAGGTAGGATTTCTCGGAGATCAGTGACGCTCCGCCGTAGATGGCGACGGAATCTTTGCCGTATTTTTCTTGTATCTCCCGCAAGCGACCCGCCGTGAAGTCCAGTGCTTCGTTCCAGGATGCATTCCGGAATCCTTGAGGGGTTCGCAAGAATGGATCGAGGAGCCGGTCCGGATGCCCGCCTTGCATGTAGCGTTTAACGCCCTTGGGGCAGAGCATGCCGTGATTGAAAGGGAACTCTTCCCAGGGCTCGAAGCCGATCACGCTGTTGCCCCGCACCTTCAGCTGGATGCCGCATTGTTGCCCGCAGAAACAGCAATGAGTCTTGACGAGGCGATCGGCGGGATTGCGCGATTCGTCCTGCCAACCGCCCGGTGGCGCATAAGCGGGATGCGGGCCAAATCGGTCGAGGAGCGATTTCGGCGATGCCGGCAGCTCAGCCACGTACTTCCTCCTTGAGCCGAAGCTGCGTGAGCGAGAGCGATTTTCGCTTGCAGGCGGGGCAGAGTTCCTGCCAGTTCGACCCGGGGCCATCCATCGAGTAGTTGAATCCCACCTGGGGAAGAATTCGCTTCAAATCCTCGATATGCATCTTTGAAGCGAATCTTTCACCGCAGCGTTTGCACACCGCGGGCTCACCGGCTTCTCCTGCCGCTTGATAGAACTTCACGCCGAGCTGTGAGGGGCGCTGGAAAATATGAAAAAACTTTCCGAAGGGAAGAAAGAGGAGTGCGGCAATCACGGTGATCGCGTGGAGAATCGCAAGGAAGCTGTAGAACTCGCCGCGGAGCCATTGCTGCGAAACGGTGAGTGCGAGTCCGGTGACGGAAATTGCGAACAGCAAAATGATCGGAAGGAGATCCAGCGCGAATGATTGCACAGCTTGCGCGCCGCGGTCGCGGAACCGCCTCCACAAAGAAAGAGCGATCCCGCCCAGCACCAGTATCGCTGCGATATCGAGCCCGTGAAAAAGAACCTCCGCGATGAGCGTGTGCAAATGGAACGTCTGGACGGGAAAACCATACACGAGCACCACGTAAGTTTCCTGATCGGTAGGCAGCGTCTGGAACGAAATCCATCCAAAGACCAGCGGAAAAGTAATCAGAACGGCGAGGATACAGCCCCAGAAGAGGAGCTGATGCATCCACCAGCGTAGGAGCGAGCGGCGGCGAATGAACGTTTGCGCTGCAAGGTGCGTTGTGGCCAACGTCATGAGTCGCGCCGGTCCGCGAATGATTCCCGCTTCGCGAAAAAGCTGCCAGCCGCGTTCCCAATAGACGCGCGTGGGCGGCTTATCGAGCCACACCCGATAGTGGTACACAACGCCCCAGGTGGCAAAGATTGTCGCAAACGTGTAGATCACCAGGGCAGGATCGAAATTCTGGAGTTTGCGCGATCCCACTACGATGGCGGCGACGAGCAAACCGGTGAATAGCGTCGCTGTAACACCTGCGCGAAGGCGGTCCGCTGTCCGGGTGAGCGATGCCGGCAGGGCCAGTTCCGCAGCTTGTTGCTTGGCTAGGAAAACGATGGTGTTGGTACGCCAGAGAACAGCTGAAAGAAGAGCAAGCAGTGCGAAGCCTGGCCACGCCGTATGAAAGTGGTCGCGAAAAAAACCCAGCAGCAGCGGCGGAAAGAACCCGCCAAGGCCTCCCATCGCGCCCACGAGGCCGGTAACTGTACCAACCTCTTTCGGAAAATACTGCGGGACGAGCTTGAAGACCGCGCCGTTACCGTTGCCGAGCAAGAAAGCGCACCCAAGGGCGCCTACGGTAAAAGGCAACATCGCAGACCACGACATCAAGAGAGCGAAGGGAATAATTCCAAGGAAAACTGTTTGGAGAACGCGAGCCCCGCCGATCTTATCAGCGAGCCAGCCTCCGAGCGGGCGGGCCAGCGTCGCGAGCACGACAAAACCGGCGGTGCGAAATCCGGCGTCGGCAGGTTTCAATCCGAACTGGTCCTTGAGCAAGACGGGCAAGTAAATCGAAAATGCGACGAATCCGCCGAAGGTGAGGAAATAAAACAACGACAGCACCCAGGACAATCGCTCGCGCGAAAGAAGCTTCAGCATTGCGCCGAGGCTGGAGGGCCGGACGGTCTTCGGAGAATTGCGAGCGAACAAGAAAAAAACGACTCCCCAAGTGACCAATAATGCCGCCATCCCTCGAAAAACGTTCTGCCAACCCACCGCGATGGCGAGAACAGGTCCGAGAAATACGGCAGCCGACTGCCCGATGTTCCCGAGGCCGTAGACGCCTAGCGCGCTACCCTGTTTTTCCGGCGGAAACCAGCGAGAGACAAAGCCAATACCCACTGCGAAGGAGCTGCCCGCCACCCCCAGGAGAAACGCGACATAAAGCAGTTTTTCGTAGGTGTCAACGAGCGGGACAACAAACGCGGGTACTGCCACTAGCAGCATGAGGGTTGCAAAGATTGCGCGACCACCAAATCGGTCCGCGAGCATTCCAGTCGCGATACGCAGGAGCGCTCCGAGCAAGACGGGGACGGCGACGAGAAGCGCGGTTTGCGTGGCCGTCAAGTGGAAGATTTCGCGAAACCGGGAAGCAAACGCACTAATCAAGCCCCACGCGGCAAAGCAGACAGCAAAAGAAATGGTTCCTAGGGTTAGTTGCAGGCTCGGTCGAGAAGTGGCTGAAAGCTTAACCATCGTTCGCTCCGGCGTTCCGGTAAGAAGGGATAACCAGGTCCGTCGTGCTGCCAGTTGGAAGGGAGCATCAGCATACCTCTAGCAATCCTTCCGAACAAAAGAAATGTTGTCGGATTTATTTGACTAAGACATCTTCGCGGGCATCGCAATGACCAACGGCTGCTTTTGCACGTGGCTGGGTTCGAGCATAAATGTGCCCAGAATGTTGATCGCGTAGAGAGCCAGACCGGCAAGCTCAGCGAGCGCAGAGATCGGGAGCACAGACCATGCCCACCCCGCGTATCCCTGATAAGCAAGGACCTCGAAGGAAACGCGCAGCGTGCAACCCGCGCTAACAAGTATGAGGCCCGCGAACATGAGCTTGGTGCTCCATAGCAAACGCATCCCGGCAAATGCAGGAAGGATTCGCTGTCCCACGCTGAGGATCATTACGGCGATAAACCCAACCGTCAATGCGTGGCGCGACGCTCCCCAGATCCCTCCGGACGAGTCCCACTTCACTGCCGCCACTCCGAGGGTTGCCGCGATAAGCAGCCAGCCGTATGCCATGCGCACAAACGCCGGGAAACTGGAATGAACGCCTCGGATTTTCGGCGCGTTCACGGCGGGTTCGAACATCCGTAAGCCTGCAATCGCGAACGCGACCCCTCCGAGAAGAAACCACGAACCGGCCCAGCCAACACCCACAATCGTCGACACAACGCCCAAAACGTTTGCGACTACTGCAGCCAATAGCCATGCTGGACGAAGCGGCTTGAGTCCGAGAAATACTGCCATCCACTTCGCACTGAATCCCCACACAAATGGAACCAGAAATCCCCACGCCATCAGAGCGAGATAGCGCTGGTCGAGCACATGCGGGAAGGCCGGAGTTGCGCCGCGGAGTGAGACGTAGAAGCAACCCGCAAGGTTCGCAACGAGCACCAACAAGAGTCCGGTGCTGGCGCTGATCACGATCCAAATCCAGGGCTCCGTTCGAGTGTTGCCGGAATCCGCGGGCCGGTGCTGAGAAACGGCACGAAAGAAAATTAGGAAAGCCGCAAGTTCCAGTACGGCGGACAGCGGCAACAGCGCGCGCCAGCCCCAGCCGTAAACATTGCCGGTCCAGCGCAGGGCCACGCCGGCCGTCCACATCGCCCAACAAGCCCACGCCGTTGCGAACGTCGCTTTTGCTCCGCCGCGCATCTTCGGAATGGAATAAAATCCGATACCCAGGATAAAACTCCCCACCCATCCGAATACTTGGGCGTGCCCATGTGCTTGCAGCCACGCCTGCGAGATGGTTGCCACACTTTCACGCCCGCTAATTTGTAGAAGATTCCACACCCCGAGAAATGTTCCGGGAAAAACCATGAAGACGAGACCGGAGATGACGAAGGCCATCAGCAGACGCGAGACCGCCTGCTCCCGTGCGCGCGTGGCCTCGATTGCTTCTTTAGGGGTTACCGCGGGCCGCTGCGAAACGTCCCGCGGAGATGCCACGTCTGCTAGTCCGGTCATCGTATCGATCCGCGTCAGACTGCCGCGGCCTCCATTTCCACTGCACGCGGAAACAAAATGTTGTTCTCCAGGTGCACGTGCTGGTGGAGGTCAGATTCAAATTCGCCCAGCTCTCGATAGAGCGCCTGAAAGGTTGGACACGCATCTGGGGGAGCGGTATAGCCGCGACTGGCTGCGCGAATTTGCTTCACGAGTGCGCCTGCGGAGTCGTGCTCTTTCATCATGGCGCTCACGGGATTGCGAACGGTCTGGAAGAACGGTCGCTCGAAAGTTTCGTTCGCGGCGGTCGCCCGCTCGAGAGCATCAATATAGGGAAAGAGGATCTGCTCTTCCTTCTGCATGTGCGAGATCATTTCCTGCGCTACGTCGGCGAAAATGCTCTCGATCGCGACGGTCTCAGGATGGTTCGCGCCGTGCTTGGCAATCACTTTCGCAATCATCGCGCGCACGCGCGGAATCGACTGGCGAACGAATGCGTGATGAGTGTCGCGAATGTGGCGCGTAATTTCCGCCAGCGGCGCGGACATCCAGTTCCGATCGTTCGGCCCCACCTCGCGGGCGGCGTCGCGGAGTCGCGAAAGAATTTCCTCGGCGGACGCGCCTGCGTGAATGCAGGCTTCTTGAAGCGATTTCCCGCCACCGCAGCAATAATCCACTCCCGCGTCCTCAAGCACGCGTGTTGCTGCCGGATTGGTTGCGACGATGTCTCTTACAGTGGTCTCGCTGCCGAAAGTCATAGTTGGCTCCTGTGTCAGCACTATAGTTGCAGAACACATTCTCGGGGCAGGTGTTCAGGAACGCAGTGACTAAAGTCACTCGGTTGGCGATAGTGGCTGGAACCCGCTAGGAACGTCTATTCGGCGGGGGTTTGCTCTCGCTTGAGGCCTTCGAGGTCTTTCACGACGATGCTGCGCCCTTCCACTTCGAGAAAACCCTCCGCCTGCAAGCGGCTCAGGTTGCGGGACACCAGTTCCCGCACGGTGCCCAAATCGGCAGCAAGGTCCTGATGGCTCTTCGTCAATTCCAAATGCAACCCAGACTTGGACGGCTTGCCCGCTTCTGCGGCGAGGCGCAAGAGCAACGCAATCAGCCGCTGCCGCACGGTTGTGAATGAGAGGTCTTCGATGATCCCGACGAGCCGGCGAAGGCGCGAACCCACCACCGCGATTACTTTAAGGGCGACGTCCGGGTGCTCCCGGCAGAAATTCTGGAAATCCTTGCGGGAAATGAACAGTGTCTCCGCGTCTTCCAGTGCCGATGCCGCAGCCGGGTAGTTCCCCCCGTCAAAAACGGGCAATTCCGCGAACGAACTGCCTGGACCTTCGATGGCAAGCACCTGCTCGCGGCCGGAAGGGGAAAGCTTGAAGATTCGAATCTTGCCGGAAGCCACCAGGAAAAGGCCCGCGCAGGCGTCGCCTTCGCCAAAAAGAAGTTCGCCGCGCTGGAACCGCCGCTTCGCCACGCGTACCGCCAGCGCCGACATTTCCTTTTCCGTCAGGCTCGCGAAGATAGGGGTCTTCCGTAATACCGATTCGATACTTTCAGGCATCACGTTGTTTCCTTTCCGTACACTCTAGCCTAACCGAGGCCGGAGCGTCCTCTGACTTCTGACTTCGAACCATGCCCAAGTGACTAAAGTCACTGCCCGGTCGGCCGCATCCACCTACACTGCAGCCATGTTGAAGGAGGAAAGCAATGACTGAGAAATTCTCAAATCCCATATACATAGCAATTCTACTTGTGCTCGCGGTGGCAGGCAGCCAATGGTTGTCGGAACGCGACGCCAAGATACAAGCAGCCGCCGTCCCCTTCCATCGCGCGGAAGTGGTCCTCACGCCGAAGGCCGAGTTGAAAACCGAACCGGCCGAGTGGTCGTTCGCGCCGGAAGTTCCGCCGGCGATCACTCGAAAAGAGCAGCGCCGCGTCGTCGTTCACTGGTCGATTCAGGAGAGTCCCGCTGAAGTTGCGCCGGGTGTTATCTACGACGACTTTTGGGGATTTGACGGTCGCGTTCCCGGACCGATGCTGCGCGTCCGCGAAGGCGATCTGGTGGAGGTCCACCTGACGAATGATCTAAAGAGTATGCACACGCACAACATTGACTTCCATTTCGTCATGGGCCCTGGCGGCGGAGCGGGAGCGTTGAGCGTCCCTCCAGGCCAGGAGGCGGTACTTGAAGCGCGAGCAATGATTCCGGGCTTCTACATGTTCCATTGCGCGACGCCAGATATTCCGACCCACATCGCAAACGGAATGTACGGCTTCGTGCTAGTCGAGCCCGCCGATGGAATGCCGCACGCGGACAAGGAACTCTACGTGGTCCAGAGCGAGGTCTATACGAATGACGATAAGCCCGGGCACAAGAGCTTGGCGATGGACCGCGCGGAGAAAATGGACCCTCAATATGTGGTGTTCAACGGCTCGGTGGGCTCGCTATTAAAGACTAAGGCTCCGCATGCAGAGGAAAACCAGCTGGTGCGGATCTACGTGGGCAACGCCGGACCCAATCTGATCTCCTCGTTTCATCTGATCGGCGAGATTTTCGATCGCGTCTACCGCGAGGGCGACCTCATCTCACCGCCCGCGCAAGGGTTGCAAACCACTCTTGTTCCCGCTGGCGGCTCGACCGTCGTCGAATTCACGCCGCGCGTCCCCGGCACTTTCCTTCTCGTGGATCATTCCATCTTCCGGTTGCACCACGGTGCAGTCGGCAGCCTTGTGGTGGACGGCGCTCAGCAGGCCGAGATTTTCGAGCCGATGACCGACCGCAACAAAATGGAAATGACGGCTGATTCTCACCTCGCGAGCGTTCCATCCACGCCATCTGAATCGGCGGCGCCGACTGCGGCCCCGGCAGCTGAAGTTCCAGCGAAAGCTCCGGCAGGAACGATGAGCAGCACCCACCCGACGCCCATGGCTCACTCCGTTGCGCCTGCACGCGCGGCGGCTGCCTCGCCGAAGCCGGGCGCCGCCCGCTCGACGGCAAACTCGTTGAGCGCCCGCGTGAAGATACTGCTTGGCTCGGGAATCCTGCCCAGGGGGCAAACCTCTGTAAAGGACTTCAGCCCCAAGGTACTGACCGTCAAAGCCGGCACCACCGTCATCTGGTACAACACCGACGTGAACATGCCGCACAGGATCCACGGCGATAACGGCGAGTTCAATTCGCCGACGATGGAACCAGGAGATTTCTACAGCACGACCTTTACCAAGAAAGGGACGATTCACTATTCGTGTACGCCCCATCCGTGGATGAAAGGCACGGTCATCGTCCAGTGAGAACAAGCGATTCCGGCAAAATCACCCAGTGCGCGGCGAGGAGGTTTGCCGTGCATTGGGTCTGTCTGCGTTGGAGAACCCTACCGCTCGGCCTCGCTACGCTCTTAAGGTCACTCGATGAATCGCTGGCGCCTGAACTCGCAATCAAGCTCGGGGATCAATTAGTTCACTGATAGCCGGTTCGTTTTTATTTTCGCTGGCTGATTAGGAGAATGCGGGGAGTGCCCGCCCGATGGTTTGCCGGAGGAAGTGCCGGAGTAGAGCCCCACACTTTGCCAATACCGCAAACGGTAGGCCAACCGCAAAACCTAGAAACCCTTCAATTCTTCTAGGTCCCAGTCACGAAAGTGTATTGCGTCGTACTTCCGACAAGCCGCCCTACATAGTCGTAAATGGTTTAGCGGAGGATGGACTAGCGTGGTGAGCCGGGCAGGACTTGAACCTGCAACCCGCTGATTAAGAGTCAGCTGCTCTACCATTGAGCTACCGGCCCACGAGTGAAAAATTGTATCACGAGTGAATCGCGTTGCGATGCAGCCGTTTGGAGCGGAAACGCGATCAACGCCGCAAATTGGCGGCGATTTCCTTCGCTACCTGGCGCGCCCGGACCAGATCGCCGGGGCCGAACGAGATCGCGGCAACGCGCGCGTGTCCTCCGCCGCCGTATTTTTCACTCAGCGTCGCAAGATTCACGTCCGGATCGGGCTCTTTCCAGGGATTCGTGCCGACCGAAACCTTCGCGCGGGTGGGAGACGCGCTAACGCCGACGGAATAAATCGCGTTGGGGAACAGGAGATAAGGAATAAATTTATTGTAGCCCTCGAGGTCCAGGTCGCTCACGTCGAAGTAAATCACGCCGCCGCGCTGATCGGCCCGCTCCCGCAGGATGTCGATCGAACGGCGATGGCGTTCGAGCAGCGGGCCCAAATGTTTTTTGACGATGGGCAGGTCGATCATTTCGCTGAGAGAAAGCGCGGCGAGGTCAGGAATCAGTTGCGGCACGAGGTCGGGTTCCGGGGCGGCTTCGATCACGAGCGCCAACTGCATCGCGGGTTCGGCCAAGCCCACGGCTTCTTCGGGCGAGGCGAATTGCGCGCCGTCGATGATGTCTCCCCACTTGATTAGGTCGGCGAGCGGCTTTGCATCGAATCCGAACTTCTCGGACGCAATTGTGGCGAGAAATTTCGTGCACGACTTATAGGTGGGGTCGTAGAACTTTTTCCCCGAGCGATCCTGGCGGAAATGCTCGGCGTCCTCAGGTTTCAGAAACGCGCTTTGATGGTGGTCGAACCACCAGGTGAGCTGCGGAGAGGTAGAGTACTTGAAATCGACGACGGCGTTTTCGTCGCCGTCAAACACACCGCCTTCAAAGGGGTGGGAGGCTTTGTGAGTCATGCCGCGGTAAAGAAATTCGGCGCCCGGATGGATGCGCTCGCGGTAAAAGCGCGTAAAAATAGCGGCAGAGGAAGCGCCATCGAAACACTTGTCGTGGAAGCAGACCCGAACCTTCAATTCCCTCTCCCGCCGCTCGCATCCAGCGCGAACTTTCCGTGTAAGGAAAGTCAATAAAGATGGACGCTCCGTTAGCGGTTGTCAAGAGGTAACGATTCGAGGCTCGGGCTCGTGTCGAGCGGGGCGGGGGCTCGTTCGATCTGGTGAGGTCGAACTACTTCACCATGCCCTCAACAATATTTCCGATGATGGGAAGCTTGAACTTCTCGCCCGAATAGGCTTTGAACATGAGGAAAATCCAAGCGACGAGAAACGCCAGGCCGATAACCGGCGCCAGCAGGAATCCCAGGAATCCGATGGGGAAATGCATCGCGACGGTGATGGCGGTAATGGTCGCCGTGAGAATCCAGAAAACAATCCACACCGCTGCAATGCTTATGTTGAACGCAATCGATTGCGCCGCATGGAATCGCACGAACGGGCGCTTATCAATCAGAAGGAAAATCAGCCCGGTGATCCAGCCGACGAGATAGCAAAGCATCCCCGCTACGTTTTCCGCCAGCCCAGAATCCGAGGTCGCCGCAACAGCAACCGACGCACCTTGCGGCGCGCCGCAAGCCGGGCAAAATCCCGCATTGTCCGCCATTGCAGCCCCGCATTTCGTGCAGTGTGGCATGGAGTGCCTCCTAGGAACGCCCCAAGCAAGTTCAATGGCGCGAAGCTAACAAAATAAACAGCCAGCGGCAAGCGGAAACGAGCGCGTCTGCGGCTGTTCGCATTCATCGCCTTGACCGACTTCGAGGCTTCGATCATCGATCAGGCTGCCGAACCGCGTGCCGATCGGCACAGTAGTGATTCCGAGGCGCTCGCCTGTATAATCGCAGCACCGTCCGATGCGGAAGTGGCGGAATTGGCAGACGCGCCAGCCTTAGGAGCTGGTGGCCGAAAGGCCGTAGGGGTTCGAGTCCCTTCTTCCGCACCATCGTACAGCCGGGAAAACTCGACGCAGAGACACGGCCGGCAATTTGATTTCTGTTTGCACACGAAGGATTTGCAGCGGCCGATAGTTGACGGGCGCAACCGGATTCCCTATACTGGTAGCTCTGTAGCGGTTCCGTCTGGCCGAACAGTCCTGCCCTTTTCTTCCTCTGATACTGAACAGGCGAAAGGCAGATTGGAAACAGGTTCGACAGGGTCAATCTGTTCGATACCTCAATTTGATCGCGAAATACTCCCAAAAACCCTAAATGGCTGAGACAAACTGCAAGCGTGAGCTCGAGCTGGAAATTCCAGCCGACAATGTTCAAAAAGCAACCGAGAAAGTCGCGCGGGATCTCGCGCGAGTGGCGCGCGTTCCTGGATTCCGACCGGGCAAGGCTCCTGTCACATTAATCCGCCGGCGCTTCGCCGAGGATATTCAGGGCGAAGTGGTGCAGTCGCTCGTCCCCGAATATCTCGAGAAGGCGCTCGACGAGAAGAAGCTCATCCCGGTGACTCGCCCGGAAGTCGATAAGGTGGAATTCAAGGAAGGCGAGCCGCTGCGCTTTCGCGCCGTCTTTGAAGTGCTGCCGGAATTCGATCTCGGCGAATACAAGGGTGTGGAAGTGCAAGTGGATGCGGTCGAAACCGGTGACGCACAGATCGACAAGACAATCGAAGAGCTTCGCGAGCGCGCGGCGACGTACGTTCCGATCGAAGGACGGGCAGCCAAAGACGGCGATTACGTGCTGATCAAACTGATTGGCACGCCGGAGGGCGGCGGCGACCCTGTTCAGGCCGACAACATACTTTGCCATCTCGGCGCCGAGGAAACCCTGGAAAGCTTCAACGAAAATCTGCGCGGGGCATCTCCCGGCGAAAGCAAGCAGTTTCGCTCCGAGTATCCCGCCGATTATCCCGACCAGAAGCTTGCGGGAAAGACGTACGACTATACGGTGGACGTGCAGGGCATCAAGGAAAAGAAGCTTCCCGAGCTGAACGACGAGTTCGCGAAAGACGCGGTGGGTGAAGGCGGCGGTGTGGCCACACTCGCCGAGCTGCGGAAGAAAATCCAGGAAAATCTCGACGCGGCAAGAGAGCAGCAACAACAAGCGCAGGCACGAGAGAAGATTCTCGAAACGCTAGTAAAGCGCCACGATTTTCCCGTGCCGGAAGCGCTCGTCGAGGGACAGATGGATGTCCGGCTGGAGCGGGTGGTGCGGTCGCTTGCGGCGCAGGGCGTCGATCCGCGCGCAGTCAATGTGGATTGGGTATCGCTCCGGCGGCGCCAGCGTGACCGCGCCGTGGACGATGTAAAGGCCGAGCTCTTGCTCGACCGAATAGCAACAGCTGAAAAAATCGATACGACGGATGAAGACGTCGAGAAAGAGATTGCAACGCTTGCGGAACGCAGTGGCGAATCAGCAACCGCGATTCGGGCTCGCTTGACAAAGCAGGGAGCGCTCGATAGGATGAAATCGAAGTTGCGAAGCGACAAAACGATCGAGTGGCTCTACAGCAGTTCCCGAATCGAGACGACGGCCAAGAGTGAAAAGTAAAGCTGGTTCGGGTTCCTCAGCGCGCAAACATACTCCAAATGAGACATACTGACGACGCGAGTCCGCGTGCCACAACGCTCGTTCCGATGGTCGTTGAGCAGACCAACCGGGGCGAACGAGCTTACGACATCTATTCCCGGCTGCTGAAGGACCACATTATTTTTATCGGCACGCCTATCGACGACCACGTCGCCAACCTAGTCACCGCCCAGCTGCTATTCCTCGAATCCGAAGACCCCGAAAAGGATATCTCGGTGTACATCAATTCACCGGGCGGGTCGATTTCAGCGGGAATGGCGATTTACGACACGATGCAGTTCGTGCGCCCCGACGTCGTCACCTATTGCATCGGGCAGTCGGCGTCCATCGCCGCGCTGCTTCTGGTTTCGGGCACGCCCAAGAAGCGCTATGCCCTGCCTAATTCAAGAGTTCTGATCCACCAACCCTGGATGTCCGGCCTTTCTGGTCAGGCCACGGACATTGATATACACGCCCGGGAAATTCTCCGAACCCGCGATTCGCTCAACAAGCTTCTCGCGTTCCATACGGGCCAGCCGCTTGAAAAGATCGAAAAAGACGTGGAACGGGATTTCATCATGACCGCGGAGCAGGCGAAGGCGTATGGCATCGTCGATGAAATCATCACGAAGCATCGCTAGTCATGTTTCGGCAGGCCTCGATGATGTCTGCGGCGTTCCAAACGGTTAGTAGTGAGAGCGATGATTGCGCTCCCACAGTTGCTTTTCCGTCTTAGAATGGATTTAAGAGATTCAGTGGGTGTGTTGGTTCTCCTTGGGAGGGAGCAAATCCGGTGAAACGGTTCACACCAGAAGAGCCGTTACGCTGTTCCTTCTGCCATAAAACGCAGGAGCAAGTGGAGAAGCTCATCAGCTCTCCCTCGGAATATCCGCGCTCGTACATTTGCAACGAGTGCGTGGGCGTTTGCCAGCAGATTCTCGAGGATGAAAAGCGCGAGCAAGCCAGCCCGGCGAATCGCCGGCTTCCCCGCCCGCCGGAGATCAAGGCCTTTCTCGATGGTTACGTAATCGGCCAGGACAAGACCAAGAAGAAGCTCGCCGTCGCGGTGTACAACCACTACAAGCGGATCTTCCTGAATCGCCAGCCTGGCGACGTCGAGCTTACGAAGTCGAACATCATGCTGATCGGCCCGACGGGTACGGGCAAAACTCTTCTGGCGCAGACGCTTTCACGAATGCTGGAAGTGCCCTTTGCGATTGTTGATGCGACCACGCTCACCGAGGCAGGTTACGTCGGCGAAGACGTGGAAAACATCATTTTAAAGCTGCTGCAAGCCGCCGATGGCGACGTCCAAAAGGCCCAGCAGGGCATCATATATATAGACGAGATAGACAAGATTTCGAAGAAGGACGAAAACCCTTCGATTACCCGAGACGTATCGGGCGAAGGCGTCCAACAGGCGCTTCTAAAGATTTTGGAAGGTACCGTTGCGAATGTGCCGCCACAGGGCGGCCGGAAACATCCCCACCAGGAATTTACGCCGGTGGACACGACTAACATCCTGTTCATCTGTGGTGGCGCTTTCGTGGGACTCGAGAAGACGATCGAGCGGCGCGTGGGCCAGAAGTCGCTCGGCTTTCATGCCGATACACAGCCTTCGACAGCGACGAGACGCAACATCGAAGTTCTCGAGCAGGTGCAGCCGACGGACCTGATTCGCTACGGCCTGATTCCCGAATTTGTAGGCCGCTTGCCGGTGGTTGGGGTGCTGAGCGATCTCGATAAGTCCGCGCTCGTACGAATTCTCACCGAGCCGAAAAACGCACTGGTGAAACAGTACCAGCGGCTCTTCGAGTTTGAAAACGTGCGGCTGCGATTTACCGACGATGCGCTTGAAACCGTTGCAGACCTGGCACTGCAAAGAAAAGTGGGCGCGCGCGGTTTACGCATGATCCTTGAAGATTTAATGCTTGAAATGATGTACCACCTGCCGGCGCAACGGAAGCTTCGCGACTTCGTTGTGACCGCCGACATGGTAAAGGGACGCGAAATCAATTGGAGCCTGCTGGAAAAAGCGGGCTAACGAGTGGGATCAGGCGAATTAATGTTCAACCGAGAAAAAGGCGACGTAAGGCGCGTTCCGATGATGCCGGTGCGGGACATGGTTATCTTCCCGGAGATGATGCATCCGTTCATCGTCGGCCGCGAAGCTTCCGTGCGCGCCCTCGAAGATGCGCTGGCCGGCGATAAGAAGATCTTCCTCGTCACGCAGCATGACGCCTCAATCGACGATCCCAAGCCCGAAGAAATCTACCAGGTGGGAACACTCGCCAATATCGTGCAGAGCGTGAAGCTCCCTGATGGCAATATCAAGGTTCTCGTCGAAGGTACCGAACGCGCCAAGATCGTTCAAGTCGCGAGCGAAGAAGGCTTCTTCCGCGCCACGATTCGGGTCGTTCCGGTAAAAGCGGAGCCGTCGCCCGAGCTGCAGCAGGCGTCGAGCCGCGTCACGAACCTATTCGAGCAGTACGTGAAGCTCTCGCAGAGCCTGAACTACGACACGATGATTGCCGCCGTGCGCGTCGAAGACGCCGGCAAGCTTTCCGACGCAATCGCCGCCAACCTTCAAATTCCGGTCGAAGAGAAGCAGGAGCTTCTCGAACTTTTCGAGCCGCTCGAACGCTTGAACCGCATTGGCGATGTTCTCGAAGTGGAAATCGAGAAACTCAACGTCGACCGCTCGATTAATACCCGCGTGAAACGCCAGATGGAGCGCGCCCAGAAAGCGTATTACCTCAACGAGAAGCTCAAGGCGATCCAGAAAGAACTGGGCCGCGGCGAAGCAAACGAGATCGAGCAGCTGAAAAAGAAGATCGAAACTTCCGGCATGCCCGAAGGACCGCAGGAAAAGGCCATGCAGGAACTGAAGCGGCTTGAAATGATGCCGCCGATGTCCGCCGAGTCCACCGTCTCGCGCAACTATCTCGATTGGCTGCTGGCTGTACCCTGGAAGAAGCGTTCCAAGGAAATTCGCGACATCAATCGCGCGGAAGTGATTCTCTCCGAGGATCACTACGGCCTGGAAAAGATCAAAGACCGCATCCTGGAATATCTCGCGGTTCGCCAGCTCGTAAAAAATCCGAAAGGCTCGATTCTCTGCTTCCTTGGGCCTCCGGGAGTCGGCAAGACTTCTCTCGCAATGTCCATCGGCCGCGCTACGGGACGCAAGTTCGTCCGCGTGTCGCTGGGCGGCGTGCGTGACGAAGCTGAAATTCGAGGCCACCGTCGCACCTACATCGGCGCGCTTCCCGGCCAGATTATTCAGATGATGCGCAAGGCCGGCACGGTCAATCCTGTTTTCGTTCTGGACGAAGTGGACAAGATGTCGATGGACTTCCGCGGCGACCCGTCGGCCGCGCTGATGGAAGTGCTCGACCCTGAGCTCAACCACTCGTTCACCGACCATTACCTCGACGTCGAGTACGACCTTTCAAAGGTGATGTTCGTTTGCACCGCCAACGTGCTGCACACGATTCCGCAGCCGCTTCAAGATCGAATGGAAGTCTTGCGCATTCCCGGCTACACCGAACAGGAAAAGCACCAGATTGCCCAGCGATTCCTCGTCCCCAAGCAGCTCGAAGCCACCGGCCTGACGAAAGAGAATCTGAAGATTACCGACGAGGCGATGACGCACGTCATCCGCCACTACACGCACGAAGCCGGCGTCCGGAACCTCAATCGTGAAGTCGCGAATGTTTGCCGCAAGGTGGCGCGCAAAGTCGTCGCTGACAAGAATTTCACGCTCGAAGTGACTCCGGCGAACGTGAACGACTACCTCGGCATCATCAAGCATCGCGATTTCTTCGCCGAGAAGAAGAATGAAATCGGCCTCACCACGGGTCTTGCGTGGACGGAAGTGGGCGGCGAGGTGCTTTCCACCGAAGCAACGCTGATGCAGGGAAAGGGCCGGCTCACGCTCACCGGAAAACTCGGCGACGTGATGCAGGAATCAGCGCAAGCCGGTATGAGCTATGTTCGCTCGCGCAGCCATCTTTTCGGGCTGCCGAAAGACTTCTATCGCCACATCGATATTCACGTGCACGTACCCGAGGGCGCGATTCCCAAGGACGGTCCTTCGGCCGGTATCACGCTCTGTACTTCGATTGTCAGCGCTTTGACGCAAATTCCGGTTCGTTGTGATATCGCCATGACCGGCGAAATCACGCTTCGTGGTAAAGTGCTGCCCATCGGTGGTGTGAAGGAAAAGCTGCTCGCCGCGCATCGCCTCGGCCTGCACACCGTGATTCTCCCGAAAGATAACGAAAAAGATCTGGCGGATATTCCGCCGGAGATTCAAGCGCAGATGTCCATCCATTTTGTAGAGTGGATGGATGAGGTCCTGCAGATCGCGCTGGAACACCCGCTGCCGATTCACCCGCCTGTTGCCGGTGTTGATTCCAAGTTTGGCACGGATGTATCGCAGGACAATGAATTGACCAATTGAATCCCTTCGGTTCTCCCATAATCCGCTGAGCTGGGTTGGCCCGTAACCGAAGGATTTAGATTGTCTGAACGCTACCTGGACAGAGTGGCAGGTTCGAATCTGTGCCCGCCCGCAGTCCATTCACATCACAATTACAATCGCGCCTGTTTACAGGCTTGAGAAGGAAAGAAACGCGATGAGCATTAGCCTTGCAGAACTGAAAGACAAGAACATCACCGATCTGGCGAAGATTGCCAAGGAGCTCAACATCCCCGGCTCCTCCGGCATGCGCAAGCAGGAGCTGATCTTCCAGATCCTCCGCGCCCAGACCGAAAAGAACGGCCTCATATTCTCGGAAGGCGTTCTGGAATGCCTGCCCGATGGCTTCGGCTTCCTCCGCGCGCCGGAATACAACTATCTCCCCGGCCCCGACGATATCTACGTCTCGCCGTCGCAGATCCGCAAATTCGACCTTCGCACCGGCGACACCGTCTCCGGCCAGGTTCGCCCGCCTAAAGACGGCGAACGCTATTTCGCGCTGATCAAAGTGGAAGCGGTCAATTTTGAAGATCCGGAAGTAGCGCGGAACAAAATCTTCTTCGACAACCTGACGCCGCTCTACCCGCAGGAGCGCATTCGCCTGGAAACGACGAAGGAAAATCTCACCGGACGCGTCCTCGACATGCTTTGCCCCATCGGCAAAGGCCAGCGCGGATTGATCGTCGCGCCTCCACGGACTGGCAAAACAATGATGCTGCAATCCATCGCGAACTCCGTCACCACCAATCATCCCGAGGTCGCGCTGATTGTGTTGCTGATCGACGAGCGCCCGGAAGAAGTCACGGATATGCAACGCACCGTGAAAGGCGAAGTCATCAGCTCGACGTTCGATGAGCCGCCCCAGCGCCACATTCAAGTGGCGGAAATGGTGCTTGAAAAGGCAAAGCGCCTCGTCGAGCACAAGCGCGACGTCGTCATCCTGCTCGATTCGCTTACGCGTCTCGGCCGCGCCTACAACGCCGTCACGCCCCCCTCGGGCAAAGTCCTCTCCGGCGGTATCGACGCAAACGCGCTGCAGCGCCCGCGCCGATTCTTCGCCGCCGCTCGAAATGTGGAGGAAGGCGGATCGCTTACCATCATCGCAACCGCGCTGATCGATACCGGCAGCCGCATGGACGACGTCATTTTCGAAGAGTTCAAAGGCACCGGCAACATGGAAATCAATCTCGACCGGCGGCTCGTCGATAAGCGCGTCTTCCCGACAATTGATATCAACCGCTCCGGCACCCGTAAGGACGAACTGCTGCTTCCGCCGGACGAGCTGAATCGCATCTGGGTGCTCCGAAAGGTTCTCAGCCCTCTCTCAACCGTGGAAGCGATGGAACTGCTGCTTGGCCGCCTCTCGAAGACCAAAGCCAACGCGGAGTTCCTCTCTTCGATGTCGAGTCCAGCGTAAGAACCAGCACTGGCAGCTTCGGCGTTTCTCCCCCTTCCGAGAATGTTGACGGCCTCCCAACTGGGAAGGAGAACGTGTCTGTGGAGAAATTCCTGGCTCGCCAACCTATCTTTAATTCTAAGCGGGCGGTGTTCGGTTACGAGTTGCTCTTCCGCTCAGGCCCGGGAAACTTTTTCGATGGCTCGCATCCGGACGCCGCTGCCGCCTCCTCCGCCGACAATTTGTTTCTCTTCGGCCTCGACCGGTTGACCCAAGGCCGCCGTGCTTTTATTAATTGCACGCGAGATTTCATTCTTCGCGATTTCGCATTGACCTTGCCGAAAGATCGCATCGTACTCGAAGTTCTCGAATCGATTGAACCGGACCACGAAATCGTTAGCGCGTGCCACCGCCTGAAGGATGTCGGCTACCTCCTCGCGCTCGATGATTTTCGGACGTCTCCCGCATGGCTTCCTCTTACCAAGCTCGCTGCATTCATCAAGGTCGACGTGCTCGCGACGCCCCAACCCGAGCAGGAGCGCCTGGCAAAAGCATTCTCTACGAAAAACGTCAAGCTCATTGCAGAGAAAGTGGAATCCTACGAGGTCTTCCAGCGCACGCTCGGCTGGGGATACTCCTATTTCCAGGGATATTTTTTCAGCCGGCCGGAAATGCTCACGCGCCACGACATCCCGTCGAACAAACTGAACTATCTGCTGGTTCTCCAGGCCGTGAATCGACAGGAGATGAACGTTTTCGAAGTGAGCGAGAGGATCAAAGCCGAAGCGTCGTTGAGTTATCGTTTGCTGCGGTATCTTAATTCTCCAGCGTTTCCGCTGATTGCTCCGGTCCATTCGATTCCACACGCGCTATCGCTGCTGGGCGAACGAGGCGCCCGTCGATGGGTTTCGCTCGTCGCAATCGCGTGCATGGGCGATCAGAAGCCCGCGGAACTGATTATGCTGCCGCTGATCCGCGCCCACTTCTGCCAGGCGCTTGCGCCGCTCGCCGGCCTCGCGTCTTCGGCAAACGATCTTTTCCTGCTCGGATTGCTTTCCGCGGTGGATGCAATCCTCGACATGAAAATGCAAGACGTTCTTCACGAGATCGCGATCGGCGAGGACATCCGCGATGCGCTTCTTGGCGGCAAGAACAAGCTCCGCGAGATTTTCGATCTGGCAGTGAAGTACGAAATGGGCTGCTGGGACGCGCTCATCGCCGATGCCCGGCACCTGCGAATCCCGGAAAATGTGATTCCTGAATTGTACGTGCAGTCAGTGGAATGGGCGAGGGGCGTCCTGTCCGGCCAGTAGCAATTCCCCAGTGCCTTCGACTAGGCTTTGCCGGGCTGGCCGGCGGTTCGGCTCTTCGCCAGCATCACCACGAGCCGGGCCACTTCTTCAGATTCCATCGCCGTGCTGTCCACCACCACGGCATCCGGTGCGCGAACCAGCGGCGACGTGGGTCTCTCGCGATCGCGCCGGTCGCGCTCGTGAATCTCTTCGAGCGTGCGTGCGCGGTCGATCGAATCACCCTTCTGCTGATGCTCGTGGAACCGGCGCTCGGCGCGAATCTCCGGAGACGCCGTAAGAAATATTTTCAGGTCTGCATCGGGGAACACCACGCTGCCGATGTCGCGCCCTTCCATCACCACGCCGCCCTGCTGCCCCGCCCGCCGCTGCTCCGCTACGAGCACATGCCGCACTCCCGAAACGACGGCAATCTTCGACGCCGCCTGCGAAACCTCGGGCGTGCGGATCGCCGTCGTCACGTCCTCACCATCAAGGAACACCTGCTGCGTCCCGTCGTGCGCGCGCAAGTCGATGCGCGTGCCGCGCGCGAGAGCCTCAAGATTATCTTCGCGGTCGAACGATAGCCCGCCGCGTACCGCCTTCAGCGCCAGAGCGCGGTACATCGCGCCTGTATCGATGTAAACGTAGCCCATCAGCTCCGCTACGCGCCGCGCGAGCGAACTTTTTCCTGAGCCTACGGGTCCGTCAATCGCGATGATCAGGTTTTTCATTTGATCGGTGGAAACAGGATTCAGATTCGCTTGAAGGCGCGCTCGATTTCTCGCAGCGAATAGCGCAACACGACCGGACGCCCGTGCGGGCAGCTCATCGGATATTCGGTCTTCGCAAGCTCGCCGAGCAGCCATTCCATTTTCTTGCCGTCGAGCGGCGTGTTCACTTTGATGGCCGCGTGGCACGAGGTGGAAGCGGCGATCTTCGACTGCAGCGAATCGATTGAAATGGCCTGGTTTTCGCGAGCGACGCCATCGAGGATTTCGAATAGCAACTTCTCGGCATCGCTGCTCGCGATTCCCGCAGGAGCCGCCTGGATCGCCACTTCTCGCGCGCCCATCAGTTCGGCTTCGAAGCCGTTGGCCCGTAATTCTTCGCCGATCTGCTCGAAGGTGACGAGCTGGCGCGGGTTCAGCTCGACGACGAGCGGAACCAGCAGGCGCTGGCCGCCGAGTTCCCCTTCCCGGCGCGCGCGCAGATGCTGCTCGAAGAGCACACGCTCGTGTGCCACATGCTGGTCGATGATCCAGAGTCCTTCGCCATTCACTGCCACAATGAAGCTGCTATTTACTTGCCCAAGCGGCTTCAATTCGGCAATCGCTTCAGGACTGGGCAGCGCGCCGCCGGATTCCGTGACCGCGTGCGAGGCTTGATCCGCGAGGACTCCGCCGGCTTGCTGCGCCGCAAACGGAAACTCGGCGCCGCCGCTTGGGCCAAATTGAAAGCGCTGAGGAAGAGGGCGGTCGGGCGCGCCCGTGAGTTCGAGTTCCTGGACACTCGCGGCGCCCGGCGTGAAGCCAATGGGAATCTCGGCGCGCGGCGGTCCAGCAAAAGCTCCTGCTGCGGCAGAGGCGCCGGCGGCATTCATTGCGCTTTCATTTGAACCGCCACTGCCCCCTCCAAAAGAACCGCCCAGAGGAATCGGCGCCGCCGCAGCGCGCGCGGCGGGAAATCCGGGAATCGGCCGGGCGAGCGATAGCGCGTGACGAATCGCGTCGCGCGTGAAATCGTGAACGAATTGCGGATGCCGGAAGCGCACCTCGATTTTCGCCGGGTGCACGTTCACATCCACTTCCTGATACGGCAAATCGAGGAATAGCAGCACCACGGGGAAAACGCCCGGTGGAACGATGTTGCGGTACGCCTCGCTGATCGCATGCAGCAAAAGCCGGTCGCGGACGAGCCGGCGATTCACGAAAATGTAAGTTCCGTTGCGATTCGTGCGCTGCACCTCGGGGCGCGAAGTGAATCCGGTGATTCGCAATGTTGCAGCCTGCTCGTCCGCTTCGATGGCCGGTTCGGTGATCGCGCTCCGCACGGGCGATTCGTTCGCTGGAATCTCCATCAGCTCATCGAGCGCCTGGCGGCCGAAGATCTGGTAGACGCGGTCGGAGAGCTTCTCGACGGGCGAGCAATTCATGATTTCCTGTGTCGGCGTCTTCAGCAGGAATTGTGTTTCAGGGTGCGCCAGCGCGTAGTGCGTGACGAGCGAAGCGATGTGGCCGAGTTCGGTCGTCTCTGATTTCAGGAATTTGCGGCGCGCCGGAACGCAGTAGAAAATGTCCGCGACGCTGATGGACGTTCCGCTCGGCACACCGGCGGGCTTCACGCTCAGGAGTTTGCCCCCGGCGAATTCGATCCGGGTTCCCTCCCCTTCTTCCGGCGTGCGCGTTTCAAGCAGCAGCCGGGAAATCGCGGCAATCGTCGGGAGCGCCTCGCCGCGAAATCCAAGCGTCGCAATCGAAAGCAGATCGTCCGCGGTGCGCAATTTCGAGGTGGCGTGGCGCTCGAATGCCAGCAGCGCGTCGTCATGATTCATCCCACTGCCATCGTCGATCACGCGGATCATGCGCTTCCCGCCCGATTCCACATCGATGCGAATCGAACGCGCGCCCGCGTCAAGCGAATTCTCGAGCAGTTCCTTCACCACCGAAGCAGGCCGCTCGACGACTTCACCCGCCGCGATCTTATTCGCGACATTCTCGGCAAGTATTCGAATGCGGCTCATCGCTGGTTGCCGCCCCGAGGAGATGGATTCATGCTGGGCACTCCGGCGTCAAATAACTTGTCGGAATCCTCGCGGCGAACACGATCTTCCTCTTCTCTTTCCTCCTGCGCCAAGCTGCGCAAGAAGATGCGAGTGCCGAAGAGGCTGGCGATGAAAACTACCATGACCAGCGAAATACCGAGCCACATCGGAAACGAAGCCATCTGCACCATCACTAGAAAGATGAACCCAATCGATAGCCCCAGGCCGAGCAGGATCATGAACTGAGCTCGCAACTGGAGCTTGTGCATGATCCGCGTCAATAGAAAGACGCCGGCCGTTGCAGCAATCGCAATTAAGATGAGCAGCGGGGTCACGACGTTTCGCCGGCTCCTTTTGCTTTCTTGATAGCGATGCCGAGATCGTCGAGCTGGTCAGCGCCGACTGTTGAAGGTGAATCAGCCATCAGGTCCTGCGCCGCCGTGGTTTTCGGAAACGCGATTACCTCGCGGATCGATTTTTCGCCGGCAAGGAGCATTACAATGCGGTCGACGCCGAGGGCGATGCCGCCGTGGGGCGGCGTGCCGTAGGTGAGCGCGTCGAGAAAGAAGCCGAAGCGTTGGCGGGCTTGTTCGTCGGTGAGGCCGAGCGCTTTGAACATGCGGGCTTGAACGTCCTGGCGGTGAATTCGGATGCTACCGGAGCCGAGTTCGACGCCGTTGAGGACGAGGTCGTAGCCCTTCGAGCGGCATTCCCAGGGCGCGGTTTCGAGTTTGTCGAGATCCTCTTCGACGATTCCGGTGAACGGGTGCTGCGCACTCACCCACTGCTTTTCCCGCTCGCTCCATTCAAAAAGAGCGAAACCAGTGATCCAGGCGAATTCCCATTTGCCACGGTCGATCAGATTGAGCCTGTCGCCGAGGTAGAGGCGAATTTGACCAGCGACGTTGAGCGAAGTGTCGGTGTGCGGGACCTGGTCTTTCGCGGCTGCGGCAACGATTAGGTCGCCCGGCTTTGCGCCGAGCTTTTCGGCCAGGTTTTTCAGCGTTTCGGCGCCGAGCGTCTTCTCGAGCGGCGAGCTGATGCCTTCGGCCGTGACTTTCACAACGTAAACGCCGCGAGCGCCGACGGACTTGGCAAATTCACCAAGCTCGTCGAGCTGCTTGCGCGACCATGCGGCCGCACCGGGCGCGACGACCGCTTGCACGTTGCCGTCGATGTGCATTGTGGCGCGACCGGATTCGAAATATTCGGTGACGTTCTGAAGTTCCATGCTGAAGCGGAGGTCGGGCTTATCGGAACCGAAGCGGCGCATGGCTTCCTTGTAATCGAGATGGCGGAACGGGCCCTTGGCCTCGACGCTGGCGACGGCACAGGCGCGCTCCATCACTCGTTCGATGACGTCGAAGACATCTTCCTGGCGCGGGAATGACATTTCGACGTCAATCTGCGTGAACTCGGGCTGGCGGTCGGCGCGAAGATCCTCGTCGCGGAAACATTTGACGATCTGGAAGTAGCGGTCCATTCCAGAGATCATCAGAATCTGTTTGAAGATCTGCGGCGATTGCGGCAGCGCGTAAAACTGGCCGTGATGGATGCGGCTGGGAACGAGATAGTCGCGCGCGCCTTCGGGAGTGGAGCGCGTCAGCATCGGCGTTTCGATCTCGAAGAAGCCGAGCTCGTCCATGGTCTTGCGCATTTCGAGAATCACGCGGTGGCGCAGCTCGAGGTTCGCGTGCGGGCGCGGGCGGCGCAGATCGAGGTAGCGATAGCGGAGGCGCGTCTCTTCGCTGGCCGTGACTTCGTCTTCGATTTGGAATGGCGGAGTTTTCGCGTTGTTCAGAATGTGCAGGCGCGTGGCCATCACTTCCACTTCCCCGCTCGGCAGCTCGGGATTCGACTTCTGGCGGCGAATCACGCGGCCTTCGACCGCTACCACGAATTCTGAACGAAGTTCCTCGGCTTTCGCGTGCGCTTCCGGATGCAGCTCGTTGTTGAAGACGATCTGCGCGATGCCGGCGCGGTCGCGGAGGTCAATGAAAATCAATTGGCCGAGATCGCGGCGGCGATGGACCCAGCCCATGAGCACAACGTCCTTGTCGGCGTCAGAGGAGCGGAGGGTGCCGCAATAATTTGTGCGTTTCAAATTTCCGAGAGCTTCGAGCAATTTTGCCGTCCTTTTTCTGATACTAGCGCGATCGGGCCAGGGCCCTTTTACCGTAGATTAGAAATGGGTCTCGGCCTTTGTTTTCAATGACTTACGATGAATTCTAATCGCGGTACCGTAGATTAGAAATCGCGTTTTCATCCTCTTTTTTCCGACTCGAGATACTCGAGCAATTCTGGTTCCGAGAGCTTTTTCTGGTCGGCATCGGCGAGGCGCTTCAGGGTGTAGGTGCGGGAAGCGACTTCGTCCTCGCCGAGAATCAGAGCATAGCGCGCGCCGAGTTTATCCGCGAGGCCGAGCGATTTCTTGAATTTCATCTCTTCGGGCGGCAGCTCGACGGCAAGGCCTGCGTCGCGCAGTTTCCGGGTGATGCGGACGGCGGTTGGATACGCAGCGATCCCCATCCAGGCAACGTAAACGCTGAGGCCGGCGAGTTTGCGCGCGGTGCCGCTTTCTTCGATCGAGAGGATCGAGCGGTCGGTGCCGATGGCGAAGCCGATGCCTTTGGTCGACGGGCCGCCGAGGAGTTCGACGAGGCCGTCGTAGCGCCCGCCACCGCAGACCGCGTTCTGCGAGCCCAGACCTTCCGCGGTGACTTCAAAGGTGGTGCGAGTGTAGTAGTCGAGGCCGCGGACGAGGCGCCAGTTTTCTTTGTAATCGATGCCGCGGAGGTTGAGTTCGTCTTTGAGCTTGGCGAAGTGGGCGCGGCAGTCGTCGCAGAGATGGTCGGAGATGCGCGGAAGTTTTTCGATGATGGGCTGCTCGTCGGGAATTTTGGAATCGAGGACCCGCAACGGGTTGGTTTCGATGCGGCGCTGGGAATCGTCTTTCAGGCTCGCCTTCACTTTCAGGAGTTCGCTGCGGAGAAGCTCGACGTATTGCGGGCGGCAGTTTTTGTCGCCGATGGAATTTATGAAGAGCGTGGTGCGCGTGAGGCCGGCGCGATTGAAAAAGACGAGAAGCATTTCGAGAACTTCGGCGTCGATCGCAGGGGCATCGGATTGGCCGAGGACTTCGGCGCCGATCTGGTAGAACTGGCGGTAGCGTCCTTTTTGAGGGCGCTCGCGGCGGAACATGGGGCCGATGTAGTAGAGCTTTTGGTTGCCGGGGAGGGCTTGCATGTTGTGTTCGATGTAGGCGCGGGCGACGGAGGCGGTGGCTTCGGGGCGGAGCGTGACGAGTTCCGCCAGTTGGAGGTCTTCAACGCGATAGGCAATCGTAGTAAGACACTGCAAGAACGCTTCCGGCGTCAACGTCTCTTCGCCTGACAGGTGTCGACGAGCTTTTGTCTGATAGGTTCGCACTAGTTGCAACAACTCGTCGTTGTCGGGCTGCTCGGGAAGAGCACCGGCTCGGCGCGCAGCATCGTATTCGTCCAAGAAAACTTGAAGATCGTGAAGAAAGCCCTGTGCTGCTGCAGGATCTCCTTGCTTAAACTCGACGTTATATCTCACTACACCGCGTCTGAGATCGAGAAAGGACCTGAGCGGTCGATCCTCAAAACTGTACATCTCCTTCGAGACAACGTCAGTTTCGACACCGATTGAGCGAGCGAAAAGTTGCGTTTCCTCAAAGATGGGAAGGCGAATTTCGCCGAAATTGTAGGATTCGAAGACTTCGCGGGCGGTGCGCTCGAACTGGTTCCAGCGGGCGGAGTCCGGCGGGAGGATGTCGCGGGTGCCTTTGATGGCGCGGAATTGGCGTCGTTCCGTCATCGTGTCGTTGGCTGAGAATTTTGCGCGATGAACATCGAAGTATTTTACAGCAGTGGGCGATGGAGAGTGAGCGCAAACGTGGTTGGGGGCTGGGTGCGGTGCGGTCGAGCGAAGGCTCGCGGGAACGGCGCCGCGAAAGGTAGGCGCTTCGCGTCGATTGGCTACCCAGCGCTTCCGCGCTGGGCTAGCTTCTGCCGCGCCTACGGCGCTGATCGGTTGCGGAGGGCTCGTCAGCGCTATAGCGCACGATCCCGATCCCCTCGAAGCAACAGAGGCAAGAGTCTCAGGAATGTGCCCGGTCTGTACCGAAGGCGAGGACGCTTGGGCACGCGGACGGCCTTCGAATTGAACTCAGGAGTGTGATATGAGGGACCGGATGGAACTCATTCTCTTCGCGGAGCTATCAAAATGCGCGTGAATTGGCGGATCGTCGGATTCGTGATCGTTGTCTTGTTGCTGTCTTGCCAGTGGGGCCGGAGGCTGGCCGCAGAATCTCCGGTCGTTGCCGATTCCATCGATAAATTAGGCGGGGATATATGGGCGTGGCGTACGCAATACGCGCCTTTTACCGGCGATGATGTGCCACGCATTGAGCGCGCCGGAGGGACACGCGATTGGTCTGCCGCGTCCATCGCGAAGAGGCGGGAGGACTTGAAGAAATTTGAGGCGCGATGGGAAAAGCTTGAGGTGGCGACGAGGCCGGTGCACGAGCAGGTGGACTACCGACTCATCGGGTCGGCGCTGGCGCGGGCGCGATGGGAACTCGACGTGAATCCACGATGGAAGCGCGATCCGACTTTTTATGTCGAGCAGACGGTTACGCCCCTGCTTGAATTTATCGCTGTGCCCGGCCCATTCGATGAGGCGAGAAGCCGGGAAATTCTGGGACGGCTCGAAAACATTCCTTCGATTGTCGCGTCTGCCGAGGCGAACTTGAAGAACCCCCCAGCGCCTTTCGCAAAGGCTGCGATTGATTCGCTTTCCGACATTCGAGCGCAACTCCGGACGATGGCCGCCAGCATTAAACCGGTGACGACGCTAAAGCCGGCAGAGGTCAACGATTCGGCAGACCGAGCGGCGCAGTCGCTTGAGCAATTCCGGCGCTGGCTGGGTGAACTTTTGCCGAACTGCCCCCAGAGCATTGCGATCGGCCGGGAGGCGTACAACTTTTTCTTGCACAAAGTGGCGTTGGTTCCGTATACGCCGGAAGAAATGCTTGCGATCGGGCGGCTGGAAACCGCAAGAAGCGTGGCATTTCTGGCGTACGAACACGAGAGAGATAAGGATGCGCCAGCGCTAACTCGAGCGCCGGATACGGCCGCGTTGGTGGAGCGGGTGGCGAAAGATGAAATTGCCGTTCGAGAATTCTTGCGCCAGCACGAGATTTTGACGGTGCCTTCATGGGCGCGGCACTACACGTTTCGGCCTTTGCCCGAGTACGTGAGGGCGTTGAGTGGATTTGGCGAGACGGATGATTTCACGTCGGCAACGCGGCTTCGCGACAACGCCACTCGGTACGTAGATTCACCGTCGGCAAATTTGGATTTATTCTGGGCGGCGACTGCAAAAGACACGCGGCCAATTCTTCTACATGAAGGAGTGCCGGGGCACTACTTCCAACTGGCGCTCTCGTGGGCAAATGAAGACCCGATCCGGCGCCACTTCTACGATTCAGGCCCGAATGAAGGATTGGGATTTTATTGCGAGGAGATGATGTTGCAGTTTGGCTTTTTCGACGACAGTCCCAGGACCCGCGAGATCGTGTACCAATTCATGTTGTTGCGAGCGATTGGTATCGAAATAGACGTGAAGATGGCGCTCGGCGAATTCAATATCGAGCAGGCTGCGGCATACCTTGAGAAGCACCTCCCATTGGGTCATGAGATGGCCATGGGCGGGGCGACGATGTTTGCGACATGCCCCGGAGTGATATCGGCATACCAACTGGGAAAGACGGATATCGTGCGATTTCTCGCCGATTCGAAACTGAAGCAGGGCGATGCGTTTCGGCTGCGGACGTTTGACGATTCCCTTTGGAAGAATGGAAATGTTCCGGTTGTCCTGCAGCGCTGGGAGTTTTTGGAAGATTCAACTGGTATAGAGAAATTGCGAACGCTGGGCGAATGAGGTCTCACGGATTTTCCTGCTTGTAGGTTTCTTTGTATTCGACGTAGCGCTGGGCGTAGGCGTCGATGGAGTCCTGGTCGGCTTCGGTGAGGGCGCGGCGGAATTTGCCGGGGTGCCCCATGAAGAGACTGCCGGGCGGAACGTCTGTGCCTTCAGGGACGAGGGTGCCGGCGGCGACGATGGAGCCTGTTCCGATTTTTGCGCCGTTCAAGATGATCGCACCCATGCCGATGAGGCAGCGGGATTCGATGGTGCAGCCGTGGAGGACGACGCGGTGGCCGATCGTGACGTTGTCGCCGAGGATCACGGGATGGGTGTCACGCATGACGTGGAGGACGGAGCCGTCCTGAATATTCGTGCGGGAGCCAATGCGGATGTAGTTGACGTCGCCGCGGATGACGACGCCGGGCCAGACGCTTGAGTCGGCGGCGATGTGGACATCGCCGATGATGACGGATTGAGGATCGATGTAGGCGGTGGGCGCGATCTGCGGGGCGCGGCCGCGGTAGGTGCGAAGCAAGATTGGCTCCTTGAGTTTACGCGGAGGAAATTAGCACACGCTTGCGGGAGTGACAAGAATTGCGCGTGATGTTAGTCGCTGGCCCGCGAGATCGAGTGCGGCCGTGTGCGCGGCGTCAAGAGCGGCGCACAGGCAAGAGTGCCTGTGCCACCCGAATGCAGAGGCCCTTGGCCGAGATGAGTGAAGTTCGTCGTGGCTAGCGGCGTAGGAATACTGCAGTGGGTGATTCAGGGAGGCGTTTGAAGTTTCAATAGAGATCGAGAAAAAGAGCCGACCGGCAAGCAAAGGCTGCCATCCTGAAGGGTGGCGCTACAAGAGTAGGTGTTTGGGGGCTTTTCTGCGCCACGCTGTACGTAGGGCGGCTTCGGCGATGTCGGCAGGGACTTTTGCGAGGCTCACGCGGGTCGCGCCCTTTTCGCCCCAGCCGCCCGGGACCGGAGAGAATATTTCCGGGGCGTCCAGGACCATGCCGGCTTGTTGGTCGGGAGTAAGGAGCAAGACGCCGAAGCCTTGATGTTCGAGTGCGAGGGTAGCGAAGATTTTTCCGGCGATGCGGAAGTCGGCGTTGCTGAAGTGCGAGCCTTCGGTGGCTTCGGGGAGTGAGAGGGCGATGCGGCGGAAGGTTTTGGGGGTCATGTGAGATTCAGTGATCGGTTGGACGGCATCGAGGAATTTAACAGGTTGGGTTGCGGGTTGGCAACGGACGCGAAATTCAAACGAGCCGGCAAGATGCCGGCGGTACGAAATGCGCGGCCCAAATCAAAGGCGCCCGCCTGAAGGCGGCCGCTACAACTTCAAGAGAGCCGGCAGGATGCCGGCGCTACAACGGCAACATCCGCGCTACAAAATCTGGACGACTGGCGATGTGGCGCTTGCGTTTACCGTGTCCACTCTTGCGATTACGTTGCGGGCCATGGCGTAGATGCTCTTGCCGCCTGGAGCGTCTTCGCCCATCGAGGCTACGGGCTTGCCGGAGTCGCCGCCGATGCGGATTTGCGGGTCGATTTCAATTTCGCCGAGGAATGGGACGCCGAAAAGCTGAGCCATGCGGCGGCCTTCGCCGTGGCCGAAGACGTCTATGCGGCCGTCGCAATGGGGACAATTGAAGTAGCTCATATTTTCGACGACGCCGAGAATTTCGACGTGGACCTGGCGGAACATTTCGACGGCTTTGCGAACGTCGGCGAGGGAGACGATGGAGGGCGTGGTGACGACCACGGTACCGGTGATGGCGACGCTTTGAATCAGGGTGAGCTGGACGTCACCGGTGCCGGGCGGCAGATCGACAATGAGGTAGTCGAGCTCGCCCCATTGAACACTGCGAAGAAATTGCTGGATGACGCTGTGGAGCATGGGGCCGCGCCAGATGAGAGGCTTGTCGCCGGGGTTTAGAAGGCCCATCGAGATCATTTTGATGCCATAGGCTTCGACGGGAATGATGGTGCGCTCGTCGAGGGCGCGCGGCTGCTCGACGGTGCCGAGCATGACGGGAACGTTGGGGCCGTAGACGTCGGCGTCGAGGAGGCCGACTTTTGAGCCGAGGGCCTTCAGCGCCAGAGCTAGATTTACGGCGACGGTGGTCTTGCCAACGCCGCCCTTGCCGCTGGCTACAGCGATGAGATTCTTGATGCCTGGTATGGGAGCTTTCTTGTCCATCGGCGGTTGCGCTGGGCCGATTCCGGGTCCGGGTGGCATGAAGATCCTTTCGGGATAGGAGTGCTGGTGCGAGGGACAATCATAGACTGGCGGCGCGGGGGCGGCAAGGTGGGCGTGAAAGGAGCACCAGCAAGAGTGCCTGTGCCACCGAAAGGCAAAGCCCACGACGGATTGAAGCCGATTCGTCGTGGATACCAAGGCCGGAGTGGCGCTTTGCTTGAAATCGTGCGAGCGGATAGAATAGTAAGCTGAGATTTGGTGGAATCCTGCGGCCGTGCGCGTTGGTCGCGAGGGCACGGCATGCCGCGCCCGAATGATAGTCAAATGCACCGCACGCCATCGCGGCATCTTACTAAGGACATATGGACGTCGAGAGAATCGTAGATAGCGTTGTTGCGCGATTTATCGGGACGAAGCACGAGCGCGACATCAAGCTGATTCAGCCGCTGGTGAACGAGATCAATGCGCTCGAGCCGGCGATGAAAAATCTGTCGGATGCGGAGCTGGCGGCGTACACGCCAAAGCTAAAGGCGGAGGTGCAGGCGCGGCTTGAGGGCGTGGAAGACAGCGACCCGGACATCAAGCAGAAGCTGCGGGAAGCGCTCGAGCCGGCGATTGTGCCGGCGTTTGCGGTGGCGCGGGAGGCGGGACGACGAACGCTGGGGATGCGGCACTTTGACGTACAGTTGATCGGCGGCATCGTGTTGCATCAAGGCAAAATCTCCGAAATGAAAACCGGCGAAGGAAAGACGCTGGTGGCGACACTTCCGGCGTATCTCAACGCGCTGACGGGCCGGGGCGTTCACATCGTGACCGTCAATGATTACCTGGCGCGGCGCGACGCGGAGTGGATGGGGCCGATTTTCAAGATGCTGGGGATGACGGTGGGCGTAATCGTCCACGACCTGGAAGACGGACAGCGGCGCGCGGCGTACGGCGCGGACGTCACGTACGGGACAAACAACGAGTTCGGGTTCGACTATCTGCGCGACAACATGAAATACGATTTGAAGGATTGCGTGCAGCGCGGACACCATTTCGCGGTCGTCGACGAAGTGGACTCGATTTTGATTGACGAGGCGCGGACGCCGCTGATTATTTCCGGTCCGGCGGAAGAGTCCACGGACAAGTACTACCGTATCGACAAAATGATTCCGAAGTTAATTCTCGATATTGATTACACGCTGGATGAGAAGCACCGGACGGCGACGCTGACGGAAGAAGGCGTGTCGAAGGCGGAGCGGCTGCTGGGACTCGGCAACCTGTACGATCCCGCGCATATGGACATTATTCATCACGTTTATCAGGGGCTGCGGGCGCACACGCTTTTCCAGCGCGACGTGGATTACGTGGTGAAAGACGGCGAAGTGATTATCGTGGACGAATTTACAGGGCGGCAAATGCCCGGGCGGCGTTGGTCGGATGGATTGCATCAAGCAGTGGAAGCGAAAGAGAACGTAAAGATCGAGCGCGAGAATCAGACGCTTGCGACGATCACGTTCCAGAATTATTTCCGCATGTACAAGAAACTCGCGGGCATGACCGGAACGGCGGAAACCGAAGCGCCTGAGTTCGACAAGATTTATAAGCTCGAGGTGGTGGCGATCCCGACGAACAAGACGCTGATTCGCAAGGAATTTCCAGACGTGGTGTACAGGACGGAAGCGGAAAAATTCGAAGCGGCGGTGAACGGAATTTTGCAGGAAGACAACACGAAGGCGGGAGGCATCCGGCAGTATTACGAGAGCGGGCAGCCGGTGCTGGTGGGAAGCATTTCGATCGAGAAGTCGGAGAAGATTGCCGAGCACTTGAAGAAGGCGGGGATTCCGCACCAGGTGCTGAACGCGAAGCAGCACGAGCGCGAAGCAAAAATTATCGCGCAGGCGGGGCGCAAGGGTGCGGTGACCGTCTCGACGAACATGGCCGGCCGCGGCACGGACATTCTGCTGGGCGGCAATCCGGAAGCGATGACGCGAGAGTATGCGTTGAAAAACAAGCTCGCGATGCCGTACATGCCAGCGGGAGCCGTGATTGGCGCGGCGGCGGGGACGGAAACGGCGGCGCAGGCAGACGCAGCAACCGCGGGGGCAAGTGCAAGCACAGGCAGCGGAGCCGGCGCCGGAGGCAACGGAGCGAGTGGAGCGGCGAGCTCGGCAATGGTTTTGTTTCAGCAGGAAGGCAAGATTTATCAAGTGCCGCTCGAACAGTGGAAGCCTATCTACGATCAATTCGCGGAGCAGTGCCGCGCGGAGCACGACGACGTGGTAGCGATGGGCGGCTTGCACATTCTGGGCACGGAACGGCATGAGGCGCGGCGCATCGACAACCAGTTGCGAGGGCGCGCGGGGAGGCAGGGCGATCCGGGGTCGTCGCGATTCTTCCTTTCGCTTGAAGATGATCTACTGCGAATTTTCGGGGGTGAGCGCGTGAAGGCGCTGATGTACCGCCTGGGAATGACGGAAGGGATTCCGATCGAATCGCGGCTTATCAGCAAGCGGATCGAGAACGCGCAGAAGGCCGTGGAAGCGCAAAACTTCGAAGCGCGGAAACATCTGCTCGAGTATGACGATGTAATGAACAAGCAGCGCGAGACGATTTATTCGTCCCGCCGCGCGATTCTCGAGGGTGCGGATCAGAAGGAACTGGTGCTCGAGAAAGCGGAAGAGATCGCGTTCGAGCTCGTCGATACGTATTGTCCGAGCGATCAGCATCCCGATCAATGGAACGTGACGCAATTTTCGAACGAGGCGCTAAATCAGTTTGGGTTCGAGCCGAAAGCGGCGGGCGTCGATTTTGCGACATTGAATCACGATGCGCTCGCGGATGCGTTGATTGAGAAGGTAAACGCGCGGTACGAGGAAAAGGAAAAGCTTTTTGGCGCGGACGTGATGCGATGGCTCGAGCGGCGCATCCTGCTCGACATCGTCGATGCGCAGTGGAAGGATCACCTGCTCAGCCTGGACCACCTGAAAGAAGGAATCGGGCTGCGAGGCTACGGACAGAAGGATCCGCTGGTCGAATTCAAGAAAGAGGCGTTCGTACTCTTCGACGATTTGATGGATCGGATTGACAAGGAATCGGTGCGGTTTTTGTTTTTGGTGCGCCCTGCTGAGGCGCCGGCAGCTGTCCCGGGAGCGCCGTCGCAGGAGCAATCACCTGTGCCCCGCGGGCTTGCGACGTTTTCGCCTGCGGAGATGGAGCGGCGACAGCGAAGACAACAGGCTCAGATGCAGTTTCAAACGGGAGCCGCGCAGGCTGAGCCGCCGAAACCGGTGCGAGCGGCGGCGAAAGTTGGGCGGAACGATCCGTGTCCTTGCGGATCGGGTAAGAAATATAAGAAGTGCCACGGCACAGAAGCCTAGGCGCGTCCCTTCCCTCGAAAAACCTATCCGCTGTGAACTTTCCTCGATTGGATTGCGTATCCTTTTGCAGGCTGGGGTAACTTCGAACTACAGGAGCGAATATGAGGAGCCGTGTGCGCGTTCTAGCTGCGTTGTTGATTCTGATGATGGCGGCTGCAGTGGCGGCTATGCCTGCTTTTGCGGAGCAGGAGGGACATTTTGACCGGACGCTGAGCGTCACGGGCGCTGTGGACCTGACGATTCAGACCGGGTCGGGCGATATCATCGTGAGGCCAGGAGACTCGAGTAAAGTGGTAGTCCACGGGACGATTCGCGCGAATCATTCCTGGTTGAGCGGCGACGCCAGCGCACGAATTCATGAAATCGAGACGAACCCACCGATCGAGCAGAACGGGAACACGATCCGGATCGGTCGAACGGACGATCACGAGCGGGAGCGCAACATTTCGATCAGCTATGAAGTGACCGTACCGGCGCAAACAAAGCTGCACTCGGAGTCAGGATCGGGAGACGAAACTGTGGACGGCATCGCGGGACCGATCGAGGCGACCAGCGGATCGGGTGAGCTGAAGATTTCAAACATCGGTGCAGAAGTTCATTTGCGAACCGGGTCGGGCGACGTGGAATTGAATTCGATCAAGGGAAGTGCGAGTGCCCGGACAGGCAGCGGTTCGATTCGCGCGATTGGAATTGCAGGCGGGCTGAACGCGTCGAGCGGAAGCGGCGAAGTGAAGCTCGAGCAGACAGCGGCCGGCGACGTGGAGGTATCGACGGGTTCGGGCGATGTGGAGATTCGAGGCGCGAACGGCGCGGTACACGTGACAACTGGAAGCGGGGAGATCAACGCAAAAGGAACGCCAGCGGGCGACTGGAAATTGCGGACGGGATCTGGAGGCGTCACCGTGGAATTTCCTGCGGAGGCTGCGTTCGATTTGTATGCGCAGTCGAGTTCTGGAAATATTGAGACGAAACACGAGATTGCTGTGCTGGGGAGCATGAGCCCGCGCGAGTTGCACGGAAAAGTGCGAGGCGGCGGCGTGCGAGTGGAGTTGAGCACGAGCTCGGGGACGATTCATATTTTGTAGCGCGTAGTGTTGCGGGCAGGTATTGCGGCGCCCGGTGTGGATGCTGAAACTCTTCGCCGGTCCCGATCGTTTCCGCTGAAAATGAGCGATCGTATCGCCGGGGGGAGAACTGCGGCGGCGCTGTTGCTACTTCCGCGCACGCGTCAATACCCGCATAGGAAAATATGCTAGTCTCTCTCGCACATGCCTTGCGGGAAACCTGCGGGGCCACGGGGTGGAAGATGACAGCCGCTGTCTCCGGTGGAAATTGCCAACGGGCTGGGTGTGCGAATCCGATCCCGAAAAGTCTTGCGGGCGAGCAGCTTTGCCTCGACCATTTTCTAGATGAGGCTTTCGTTCGGACCGATCACGCGATGGAGAGCTGCCGCGAGGGGCAATTCGTCAAAGCGAGCAGCCTGGAATGGCTGCTGTCCGACGCACTCGCGACGGTGAAAAATCTTGAGGAAGGAGCAGCGGATCCGAATCCGGAGCAACGCGACCGGATGCTGGAATTGTTGCTGATCCTTGCGAACCTGCACGAGTATGTGGCGCATCATTCGGTGCGTTTGGAGCGGCACGCTTAACGCCGAGGCGCCACCGCATTCGGCGACTTGCGCTTCTTGAGATAGCGGCCTTGCGTAAGCGTTAATAGGCGGTCGCGTTCGCGTCTTGCAATTCACCCCCACTCGATTCAACCTTGATATTCCCTTCTGAAGATGCAGCAGTTGGAGATGGAATGAACAACAATCCGTTCAAACCCGACCAGCCGAACATACCGGGGGTGATACCTCGGGACGACGCGAAAAAGCCCGCTGAGGCTTCCACCATAGAGCAGGCTTCCCCACCATCAAGATTCTCAACGACGCAGATGCCGCCATTGTGGGTGATTCTTTCTGCCACGAGCGTGGTGGCGGTCTGTCTGCTTGCAGTGTGGTGGATGCGCGGCACGTCGGCAAAGGCAAAGAGCAATGCAAGCGACGTCACAGAGGTAGTTGCAGCCGCTGCCGCGAGTGAACCAGTGAAGGCTCCGGAGAAGCTAGTGGTGGGCCCTGGCGAGATCGCGACGACGGACGAACTGAGCAGACCGTGGGCGGCGAAGAAATTTATTTTCCGCGATCCACTGACTTCGCGGGAAGTGCCGGCGATGGTCGTACACCTGCCGGGCGAAGTGTACTGGGGGTTCTCGCTGATCGAGCCATATGGAACGTGCGAGATGGAATTCGTGACGGACATGAAGAAACTGCAGGCCGAGTACAGTTATCGCGGAGCGCATCCGATGGTTGCGGATCCGTGTAACCGTGCGGTGTTTGACCTGACCCGCTACGGAAGCGGTCCGGCGGGATTGGTTCGCGGAGAAATTGCGCAGGGGGCGGCGGTGCGTCCTCCGCTGGCGATCGAGATTCAGGTGCACGGGAAAAAAGTGCTGGCAAAAAAAATGGAGTAGTTTCTTCTTAAGACTTACTAGATTCCTTCAGTTTGATACCGCGGTAGATTCGATAGCAGCACAGCGTTTAACTTCCTGACCCATCTTCCCTGCCAGGACCATCGCGACCATTTTCTGATCGGCGAGCCATGACCAAAGCGGGTGGCCAAAGGTGGCCGGGCGATTGTGCTCGACAAAGAAATGCGAGAACCATGCGAGCGCGTAGGGGACAACGAAGGCTGCGAGAATGAACCAGGGCCGGTGGAGAATGATCGCCGCGAGAAGGAGCGCCCAACCGATGAGCGTTCCGAACGAGTGGAAAATGCGCGTCGCGGGCTGGCGGTGGGCCAGGACGTAGTAGGGCCAGAAGTCCGAGAAGGTACGAGGGTTCCGCATGGGGGGGGATTCTAGCGCAGAGTTTGCGCGGTTCAATTGGAAAATGAAACCGCCGCAGTCCCGGTCCGGGGTGGAACGGGACAGCGGCGGTCTTGTATTTGGCAGCAAACTACCGGAGCACTGCCGCTAATTGTTCAGCGCTTCGATCGTGCGGGCGACCATAACCGGAGTATTGTTCGCCGAGGGATTGATGAGGATGAATCCGACGACGCGCAAGTGAATCGGCTGGCTGCCGGAGAGAGCGGAAAGACCGCTGAGATTGATGTAGCGCGTGAAGTTGGTGGACATCACGGTGAGAGGCTGAGGCAGCAGAACGCCGGCGAGAAAATTATCGTTCAGACTGAACGTGCCGCTGTTGCCATTCTGAATGTTCGTGCTTCCGACCACCCACTGGCCGCGCTGGCCCTGACGCTCGAGAACCACGCGATGGACGACGACGGAGGGCGGCGTGGTCGTCTTGTCCAGTTTGCCGCCGAATAGAACGCGCTGGCCCGGAAGTTGGCTCGAGGGCCCGAAGAGAAGCGACAGGAGCGGGACATGAAGATCCGCGATCATGTACTTCTCGTTTCCTGTGAGCGGAATCGTATCTAGCTGGCCGAGAGGAAACCCGTCGAGATCGGGAAGCTCGGCCCGCGCGTAGAGGTTGATTCCGGTGGCGTGGCCGCTGGACGACTGAACAAATGTATCGAGACCTTCGAGGAAGAAGTGATCTTTGGAGACGACTTCGACTTCGCTGGCGACGATATCGCGGGTGACACGGTTCAACGTACCGGACACTTCGACGATGGTGTTCGTGTCGAAGCTGCCGGGCATTTCGCTGGAGTCAAAGTTCGTAGAACCGTCGACGTCGACAGTATACTGCCGGCCGCGCGGACCCTGAATTACGAACTGATTGCCGGCGGGATTGACGCTGACGACGCCGGCGTAGAAGCAATCGATCTGAGCGTCGGCGTCGTCAACGGAGAGTCCTTTCACGTCGAAGGTTGGCGTGAAGTTACCGGTGACGTTGCCGTTCGAATCGGTTTGAATGGATTGCTTCAGATCGAGGTCCATGAAGAAGCCGACGAGATCGCTGTCATTCAAGACAAGCGGAGTCTTGAGGGCTTCGGTGACTGTCATCGGCGAAACCGTCGCATTGATTGTGGTGAGTGCGGGCGGCGATTGGGTCGTGTCGAGATATTGAATCATAACGCTGCCAACTGTGATGTTGGCCGAGTTGTAGGTGCCGGCTGGAACATCTTCGAGATCAAGAAGGCTGCGCAATCCGTTTAGCTTCGCGAAATCGACTGTCTGCGGACCATTGAGAAGATTTACGGTCGTGGTGCCGTCAGTAAGCGTGATGCTTGTGATCTGGACTTGGACCGAAACGACGCTTGGAAGCGTGGGGCTGTCTGTGCCGATGGTGAACATGCTGCCCATTTGCTGCTGCGGCGGCGGTGCGCCGGTGGAGGCGCCGCCACCACAGCTTGACAGTGCAAAAATTGCGAGTAAGGAAGCGAACACACCCGTAGCGTTCGAAATTCGCATTGCGAGTCTCCTTTCAAACGAAAAATTGCGTAATAGTCAGGTCCAACACCCAATTCGACTGCTAGCAGGTGGAACACGGGTGGTACGGAAAAGTTGCGCAAGATTCCGAGGTCAGCGAAGGAATCGTGGCTGTGGTCGGGGCCGGCAAGGCCGGAGCGAATTAGGCTCCTCCGCGAGCTCCGCGGCCAGACAGCACTTATAGTCGCGGAAGCATCGTAGTAGACTGATGCGCGAAGCGTTAGGGCGGAAACTGGTTGCGCTTTTTGTTCGCGTGCAGAGCGGAAAGGGACGCGGGGATTAAGAATGGGGCGTAAATCGGCGGTCTTTATATTGGCGCTTGGCGTGGTGCTCGCGGCAGGGTGTGCGAAGAAGGCGGACGATGCGGGACTGGCGGCGCGAATCAAGGCGCAGATTTCTTCGAACTCGCAACTGAATACAGCGAACCTGGACGTGACGTCGAAGGGCGGACAGGTAACGCTGGCGGGCACCGTGCCGAATGATGCGGCGAGGTATGAAGCGTACAAGATCGCGAATGAAACCGCGGGCGTGACGAAGGTGAACGATCAGATGACGGTTGCGACGGGCGAAACATCGGCTTCGACAGCGCCTCCCGTGGCACCCGTAACGGTTGCTTCGACGGTCGCTTTACCAGCGCGCTCTGCCGCGAAACCACCCAAGCCGCGCGCGAAGGGTTCGCCGCAGCCCGCCGATAATGCTGCGGTGGCCGATAGCACGCCTGTCGCCCCGCCCGAGCCAGAGCCGCCACCGGCACCCCAGGTGCAGCCAGAGCCTGCTTCCGCTCCTCCTCCACAGCAAGCGGCGCCGCCGCTACCTCTGCGGCCGCAGCCAAAACAGGTGGCGGTACCGGCCAGCTCGACACTGACGGTGCGGATGATCGATGGAGTGGATTCAGCGGTGAATAACGCGGGCGAGATTTTTCACGCGTCGCTCGAATCGCCGATGGTTGTGGATAACGAGGTTGTGGTGCCGCGTGGAGCGGACATCTATGTTCGACTTGCCAGGGCGAGTTCGGCAGGTCGAATGCGTGGAAAGAGCGAATTGCATCTCGAACTCGTGAAAATGGAATTTCAGGGCCGGTCGTATCCACTGGTGAGCAGCACCTATTCAGTGACTGGCAGCTCGCAGGGCAAGAGCACGGCTAAGAAAGTGGGCGGCGGTGCGGCACTGGGAGCGATCATTGGTGCATTGGCCGGAGGCGGTAGAGGCGCTGGAATTGGCGCGGGAGTGGGCGCGGCGGGCGGAGCAATTTATCAGGGAGTGACGAAAGGCAAGCAGGTGAAGATTCCGGCGGAGACCCGGCTCGACTTCCAGCTCGATCAGCCGGTAACCGTGACGGTGATGCCGCGGCCGTCGTCCTCGGCTGAGGGCCAGCAATAAGAAGAGCGGCGAGAAATGTAAGAAACGGGAAACCAAGTGCCACCGTTTCCTGATTTTCTCTTGCGTTTTGCGATTGCGCAGCGCCGGTGTGCTTTGGTAGCGGCGTCATCCGAGCAGCGTTCGGAATGTCTACCGTGTGAGCTTTTTGTTTGTGCCCGTCAGAGGTCCCGAATACAAAAACGGCCAGCGGGTCAACAGCTCGCTGGCGGTCGAATTTGAGGCATTCCATGAACAGAATGCCCAACTGGTTTCCAGCATCTTCTTAAGTTCTTCCGCCGGAATCGCGCGCGGCAGACCGTCATCGCCAAGTTCGCCTACAACACGCATGGCCTTGTTCTAACACTGTTTTCTTGCGAGCGCTCACTGGCGAATAGCCTGAAAGCCAATTAGCACCAGCACGCCGTTCTCGTGGCTTGCGCGCGCAGTGTGACTTGTTTACGATTGCACGCTGACAAATCGCATGATCGGCCAAACCATATCGCACTACCGGATCCTCGAATCGCTTGGAAGCGGCGGCATGGGCCAGGTGTATCGCGCCGAGGACACGCGGCTGGGGCGGCAGGTGGCGCTGAAGTTCTTGTCGGAGGAACTGGCGCGAGATCCGGCGGCGCTCGAACGATTCCAGCGGGAGGCTCGCGCGGCTTCGTCGTTGAACCATCCAGGCATTTGCACGATTTACGACGTGGGCGAGTTCAACGGACGTCCGTTCCTTGTGATGGAGGTGCTCGACGGGCAGACGTTGCGCGAACGGATCGCGGGACAGCCGATGGCGACCGATTCCCTTCTCGAGTTCGGAGCGCAGATTGCCGACGCGCTGGATGCGGCCCATTCGCGCGGGATCGTTCATCGCGACATCAAGCCTGCAAATATTTTCGTGACGACGCGAGGCCACACGAAGATCCTCGATTTCGGATTGGCGAAGCAGGCGGCGTCGCGTCGAATCGCGGAGGCGGTGGGCGCAGGTAACACGACGACCCAGCCGACAACCGACAATCTGATGCTAACGAGCCCGGGCTCGGCGCTCGGCACCGTTGCCTACATGTCTCCAGAGCAAGCGCGCGGGGAAGAGTTGGACGCGCGGACGGACCTCTTCAGCCTCGGCGCGGTGCTCTATGAAATGGCGACGGGCCGCGCGGCATTCAATGGAAATACTTCTGCCGTGATTTTCGACGCGATTTTGAACCGGTCTCCTGCGGCGCCGTCAATGGTCAATCCAAATCTACCTCTGAAGCTGGAAGAAATTATCGGAAAAGCGATCGAGAAAGACCGTGATTTGCGGTACCAGACGGCCGCGGAGCTGCGCGGGGATTTGAAGCGGCTGAAGCGCGATACGGACTCGTCGCGGGGGATGAGCGGAACGTCGCGCACTTGGCCGGCAGCTCCGGGCGCGGGACCAGGCTCAGCCTCGTCAGGTGCCCCAGGATCGGGCTCTGCTTCGGTGACGGCGGCACAGCCGGAGTCCACGGCTGCGACGACTGCTCCTGCCGGATCCAAGGCATCGTGGGGCGTGTGGCTGCGAAGGGCGGCCATCGTGGTGGCACTCGCAGCAGCGGTGGCAATGTTCCTGCACGACCGGAGCGGGCGGAAGGCCGTTTCGGAGTTCGCGCAGATGACGATCACGCCGATGTCGTCATCCGGCAAAACGTTCGGAGCGGCGATATCGCCGGACGGGAAATGGCTTGCGTACGTTTCTGAGGAGCAAGGCCCCCCGAGCATTTGGGTCCGGCAGTTGGGTACCGGAAGCACGGCGCAGGTGGTGGTTCCCTCAACCGGTTATTTTAAGGGGCTGACTTTTTCGCCGGACGGGAATTATCTCTATTTGGTGAAGGGCGAGCCTGGGACCGGGTTTTCGAAGCTGTATCAAGTGGCTTCGCTGGGTGGGACGCCCCGCGAACTGATCGTCGACGTGGATAGTCCCGTGAGTTTTTCACCGGATGGCAAGCGGGTGGTGTATGTGCGGCAGTCCAGCGCCGCCGCCACATCGACCTTGCTGACCGCAAACGCCGATGGGACGGGGGAACATGCGCTGGCGGTGTTGCACCAGCCGAACGCATTTTCAAATGAGGGGCCCGCGTGGTCGCCGGATGGGCAGCAGATCGCTATTGCCAAGACGACAGGCTCAGGATTTCAGGTCTTCGCCTTGGAAACCGTGGACGCGGCTACGGGCGCAGAAACGCGGGTTGGCTCGCAGGACTGGGGCTACCCGCGAAGGATTACGTGGATGCCGGACGGGACAGCCGTGATTTTCGGATCGCCCGTAAGCAAGCCCTCGCTGAATTCGCAGCTTTGGCTGGTGAGTTATCCCGGCGGCGACGCGCGACGAATCACGAACGATTTGAATTTTTATACGGGGGCCAGCATCACGTCGGATGGAACCACGCTCGCAACGGTGCAATTGACGTTCACGGGCGACCTGTGGACTGCGGGGCTGGGCAGCACGTCGTCGTTTTCGCCGCCGAAACAAATTACTTCGGGTATCAGCCGCGCAGACGGAGTGTTCGGCGTTACCTGGCCGGCGGAGAACCAGATTCTCTACAGTTTTTACGCCTCGGGCGCCACGAAGTTCGCAACCGTTTCAGCGGACGGCTCAAATGCCCGTGATCTCCCGGTCAACGTCGGAAATCCGCTGTTTCCGTCGGCCTGCGGCGACGGGCAACACATCGTTTTCAGCCTGAACCGGCCACAGCACGGCATTTCGCTCTGGCGCGGCGACGCAAACGCAGGAGACGTGAAACAGCTCACGAGCGGTCCGGCAGATGCCTGGCCGAATTGCTCGGCGGATGGAAAGACGGTTGTTTATGTGAACGTGTCGGGCGACACCGCGAGCCTGATGAAAACCGGAATCGATGGTGGAACGCCGGTTAGGGTGGGGAAAGAGTCGTTTCAGTTTCCGGCGATCTCGCCCGACAACCAATTGATCGCCGTGGCGTATCATCCGGACTTGAGCAAACCCGCCAAGCTCGCGATCGTTTCGATCGACAGCGGAGAAATTCGTAATGTGTACGACGTACCTGCGGAAACGTCCTTCGGCGGCGAGGGCGGCAGTAGCCTGGCGTGGACAAAGGACGGGCGCTCGGTGCTGTTCATCGTGAACAAGAATTCGACATCGAGCCTGTGGGTGCAATCGGTTGGCGCGGCTGGGTCTGCGACCGCCGCTCCGAAACAGATCATGAATTTTGCGTCGGGATTTGTTTGGGCGTACGCTCTGTCAGCGGACGGGAAGCAGATTGTTTACTCGCGCGGACTGCCTGCCACGGATGTGGTTCTGCTATCGCATTTTCACTAGCCGGGCAACACTCAGACTTGATTTCTGACCAGGGGAGAATCGAATGAAGGTATCGCGGCGCGACCTCTTCAAGACTGCTTCGATTGTGGGCGGAGGCATGGCAGCGGAAGTCTTGTGGGCGCATGGATCCGCTGGAACGCAACTGGATCGGAATTCTCAGGCGCCGCGAACCGCGCTGCCGCCGGCGTTCGACAATCTGAAGCCGCTGGGCGACCGCGTGAAGCCGATTCGCGTGGACGAGCTGCAGGGGCGCATCGCACATGCTCAAAAACTGATGACAGAGGCGAAACCGCGGTTCGACGCGCTCTACGTGACGCCGGGCACGACGCTTGCCTACTACGTGGGAACTCCCTGGGGCCTGAGCGAGCGCATCGTTGCGCTACTGATTCCACGCGAGGGCGAACCGCTGATGGTCTGCCCTGGGTTCGAAGAAGGGCGACTGCGGGAGCAACTTCGATGGCCGATCGAGGTGCGCGTCTGGCAGGAAGATGAAAGCCCCTACGCACTCGTAGCGAAGTGGATGGCGGAGCGCGGCATTCGAACAGGACGTGTGGGCGTCGAGGAGACCACCAAGTATGCGTTTTTCGACGGGCTCCGGCAGGCGGCGCCATCGCTTGAATACGCGAGCGGCAATCCGGTGACAGTGGGATGCCGCGCCCGAAAGAGCGAGCATGAATTGGAATTGATGCGGCTCGCGTGTGGAGTGACGTGCGATGCCTACAAGGCGGCGTTTGCGTCGCTGCGAGAAGGGATGACGCAGCGACACGTGTCGGAGATGATTTCGCGAGCGTACGAGAAGATGGGGCTCGAGGGCTACGCGATCGTGTTGTTCGGGCCCGCTGCTTCCCTGCCGCACGGGACACGCGAGGAACAGGTGCTCCGAGAAGGGTTTGGGGTCTTGATTGACGGCGGGACCAGGGTCGAGGGCTATGAGTCGGACGTGACGCGGACCAGCGTGCTCGGCAAGCCGTCTGACAAGCTGCAACGAGCATTTGAAATCGTCCGGAAAGCGCAGGATGCGGCGCTTGCCGCCGCTGTGGCTGGCCACGAATGTGGCTCGGTGGACGACGCGGCGCGCAAAGTGATCGTAGATGCTGGTTTCGGTCCTGGTTACAAGTATTTCACGCACCGGCTGGGGCACGGAATCGGCATGGATGGGCACGAATCGCCGTATCTGGTGCGTGGCAACCGGACGATCTTGAAGCCGGGGATGACGTTCTCTGACGAGCCAGGAATCTACGTGGCCGGAGAATACGGGCTGCGCTGCGAAGATGTGATGGCCATCGCCGAGTCCGGTGAAGCAAAGCTCTTGACGCCAGGATTTGCCCCGTCGCTCGAAACTCCGATCGCGTAGCCTTCACGCTGCCAGCCGAACGCTACTCCCTCACTACGACCACTTCGTCTCGCTCTCTGCCATTCCTAATGCTGATGGGTAATCGCCACCACGAGCTTGTGGGCCACGGCTGAAGCGCCGAATGCGGTCGGCTTGTTTGGACTGAGCGCTGGGATTGAGTTCAAGGAAAGTTTGCAACTCACCCGACACGTCCGAAGCCTGCCCGCTCGAACAAAAAAAAAGGGAGGGCGCCGAAGCGCCCTCCCGGTTTAGAGGCTGTTCTTAGAACTCGAGACGGATCACGCCTCGCGAGCTAAACGGAGGTTGGAAGAAGCGAGACTGGGGCTTTCCGAAATCCGAATTCTCAAGCCCGAATCCCTGGTCCACAAACTGATTCACTAGGGTCTCACGGCGTCCATCAGCGATGTTGAACGCGTCAAATCCAAGCTTCAGCGTGAACCGATCGTTTATCTTCCACGGATATTCCAGATGCATGTTCACCGAGCCGGTGAGCGGTGCGCGGCCAAGATCTCCGCGTCCGAACAAAGGCACCTCGCCCTGGTTCTGATAGGCTTCCTGAGCAGCAAGCGTCGTGAGCGGCACGCCCGTTGCAACAGTAACGCCGGGCCCCAATACCAAGCCCTTCATGAACCCGTGGTCGAGGATGTAATAGGTGTTGACGTTGATCACATGCCTGCGGTCCGTGTTCAGCGAGCCAATTCCCTGCTGTTGCCCGATGAGACCCAACGCTCCTTCGGTCAAATCGAACAGCGAGCTGATTCCGGGGTCGGCCTGGCCGTTGTCGTTGCGGAACGCACCTTCGTAATTGCCGCGAAGCTGAGCGATGCGCCAATTGGCAACCATTGCCCAGTTGTGGCTGAAGGACTTGTTCACTTCGAATTCAACGGCTTCGTATTCACGCTTGGGGTCTTTGTACGTGTCCGGCTTGCCGTCAGCGTAGAACTCACCGCCGAAGGCCGCGCACGAACCTGGAATCTTCGATTGTGCGAGGCTGGTGCAATCCGGAAGCAGAGCACCACTCGACGTCGTCCAGGTGTTCGTGTTAACCGCCGGGAAGCACGCACTTCCGACAGTTCGCAGAATGTTTGGACCTGTCGGTTGGCCCGTCGGTATTTGGTTGTCCAACGCAACGTACGGCGTCGCATTGCCGTTGCTGTCAATGCAAGCCGAGGGAATCACATCGCCTTGAAACACGACCTCATTGGGATTGACGAAGATGTCCGACTTTGCATTCGGGTTACCAATGAAGTAGTTCAGCGACCCGCCGTTATTAGCCAGGGCATTGAACTGCTCCACCGAAATTCCACCTTCATCTTCGATCACGCGCTTCATACGGCGATCGATGTAGCGCACACTGGCGACGATGCCGCCGCGGAACTGGTGTTCAGCTCCGACGACAAACTCGTCCGTGTACTCCATGCGAGTTCCCTGTTGGAAAGGCTCGCCACCGCTAACGTTAATCGTCACGCCACGGTTTACGCCGCCGCAGAACGTGTCCGCCAGGTTGTTGATGCACGAAGCCGGATCGCTGGCCTTGAGGTTCACCTTGTTTAGCAAGTGAGCGGAGTCCGGAACAAAGAGGTTAGGATAGTCCGGATTTCCGTTCGCATCGGTGATTACACAAGGCGCCAACCCGCCCGGGCACCCAACATTCGTAGACGCTGGCTGCCAGAATACGTTGAAGTCGTCCAGTTCCGAGCTCAGCTCCCGGACTGCCGCATCGAGCGGCAGGACGAAGGCATAACGCCCGAAGTTGGCGTAGATCTTAGACTTGCGGTCGCCTTTCGGATCCACGACGATGCCGATGCGCGGAGACCACATGTCGTTGAAGACATGCTCGGCGACGTTACCCTGGAGCCGCTGCTCTTCCCAGCGTAGGCCAAGATTCAGCGTGACGTGGGTACCGATGGCCCAAGAGTCATTCGCGTAGGCGGCGTGGTACTTCCCACTGCTCGCGGTAGTACCGCCGTCGAACCGACCTCTCGTCTGCTGCAAGACCACTCTTTCAGTGACGGGATTGCCTGACAGATCGTTGAACGTCAGGAATGGACAAAGCGAACAATCCTGACCTCGTGATCCGAGGGCTCCGCCTGGTCCCGCCGTAACGAGCGACAACGCTGCGTCCGTCGTACGTCCCACGACACCGCCCGGAGCCGAAGTGTTCGTATCGTAGCCTGGGTCCGTGCCGTTCGCGTTGAGCTCGGGGAGCGTAAATCTCGGCCCGGTCTCAACCGTGATGTCGTTGTAGATCGGATACTGCCAGTTGTATCCGACCATGAACGTATGCTGTCCTGCGAAGTGGAACGTCTTGGAGGTCGAGAGGTCAATGCCTTTCGTCTCAGAGTTGTAGGGCTCTAGGAAACCAAAACCGATTGGCACGAATGCTCCCTGTTGATTGTCGCCAATCTGGCTCTGGTCAAAGATCTGCGTAAGGTTCTGCGCAGGACTTTCGTTGAAGTGGTTCCATGACCACGTAAATGCGCCGCTGATCGTCCAGGTGGGGGAGATGGTCCCATCATACCGGGTAGCCCAGTTGCGGGTGCCGTAATTCCACTTGGAGTTCACGGTCGTGTTCGAAGCGTTGAGTAGAGTAAATGGAGGAGCTTCGTTGGTGCTGTTCGGATCGCCGAAGACGGACGATTCGACCGTATTCGAGTTGTTAATCTTGAAAGTCAGCTTTCCTGCGTAGTCTTCCGAGAACGTCCGGTATTGAACGCCTCCCGGGTAAAAGTCATTCAGCCCTACGCCAGCAGCTGGGGACCAATTGGCTTGACTCCATGTTGGATTAAACGTGCCGAAAAAGAAGAGCTTGTCCTTCAGACCAAAAAGAGGCACGTAGCCGCCCATCTCGCCATCCGCTTCGTAACGAGCGTCTGCGATGTGCCGGCCGACGAGGTTTTGGACGTGAAAATTAGGATCGTCTGCGTTCAGGAACGTGTCTTGCATGCTACGGGTGTTGAAATAGCCTGCCAATGCACCGTGGAACGCAGACCCGCCCGACTTCGTTACGATCTGGACGATGCCGCCACTGGCATGACCATACTGCGGCTCAAAACCGCCGGTCTTTACCTGAACTTCCTTGACGAAGGACAGGTTAATGCCGGAACCGAGCGAGCTATAGGCACGCGACCAGACACCCAATCCGCCGAAAGCCGGATCATTGATTGAGACGCCGTCCGCGACGTATAGGTTCTCGAGTCCGCTCGACCCTGAAATTGCGGGGTTCGAGTTACCAGTAGCAATTCCGGAAACGACGCCAGGAGCAAGATAAAACAAGCTCGCAACGTTTCGCTGTACCGGAACGTTCTCATAAAAAGTGTCGGCCAAGTCGGAGTTCACGGAAGCTGCCGAAGTGTCCACAGTCAGGCTCGCGGAAGCCACTTCGACGACTTGGGTAACCGCACCAGGTTCAAGGGTAACTTGTACGCTGGTGGTCTTGTTAATCAGGACTTCGACGTTTCCTACCTGCGAAACTTTGAAGCCGGGCTTCTCAACTCGTACCGAGTAGAAGCCAGGAATCAGGGTCGTAAAAAGGAACGAGCCCTGCCCACTGGAACTCTGGGTTTGACTTCCCGTTGGCCCCGTAATCGTTATTGTTGCGCCGGGAACCAAGCTCTGGGAAGAGTCGTAAACGAGGCCGCTGAGATTGCCTCGGAAAGAACTGACGTCCTGAGCCATTGCGGGCAGTGCAAATGCCACGCAAAGGCCCAGTACAAGCAAGCTAAGCAGAGTTTTTCGGATCACACCCACACTCCTTTCGCCCTCATTCGAGAATTGAGGGCCCTTCCACATAAAGATTTTGTTGTCAGAAGAAATCAACGAGCACCACACCCCGGGCAGCTACCGCTACAACTTGAAATCCAAGGAGGGCGGTACACAACGCCCACCCCATTGCCTGCCCACCTATATGCACCAGGAGGGCCAAAGTACTAGGGTCAAACAAGTACCGTAATGCCTGCTTTTTCTATGAAATACAGGGAAGGTTGTATGCCAGAGGGATCAGGACGCGCAATTGCTATTCATTTTGGAATCAAAATATACGAAAAACAATATATTGAGTTACGCAGGCATCCCAATTTTCGCGGGCCGATTACGGGGTGGACGCGGCCGCCGGAGGGGCTCCGAGATAGGTTTTACCTTTCTTCGACAACTCGGCCGCCTTCTGTGAATTCCCCGCCCGTTCATAGCAATCGGCGAGCGCAAGATAGAGCGCGCCATCTTCCGGCCTCGCCCGCAGGGCTCCCTCTAGCAGCGAAACGGCCCGCTTCGCGTCACCAGACTGCTGCAAGCTTTCAGCGATGCGAACAAGTGTGACCGTATCGGTGTCATCAGTCGTTCCCGCATCGTTGAACAAGCTGACTATGGCAGCGTAGGCTTTCTGGGAATAGTAGGCGTCGACAAGATGTGAGCGGGCAACCTCGTTTGCGTGGTCTCGCTCGAGCGATCGTCGAAAAAAGACTCGAGCCTCCTCCAGCGCGCCCTGGGACCATAAGCACAACCCCCTTTGCTGGTCCAAAACGCCTTGATCGGAGTCTTTCAATATTGTCGAGTCAGTAACATCCCAGGGATTCTGAATGAGCTCGCCTCCTACAGCCTTGAAGTTCGTCGAGACGGAAGCGCCTTGCGAGCTGCCGCTACGCGCGACCGCGATGGTAAGAAGATACGTACCTATCCACTGCGGATTGAGCGGGAACTTCTTCCCGTTAACCAGCGAACCAGTACGATCAAACTGATCCATACCGATCTCGTCGTTTAGCGCTGTGGAAGTTCCGGAATTGGCGGGCTGACCGAAGGCGTAGTGAATCTCAAGTTTCTGGCCGGCGAGCGTGGCTGGATCCTTGGGCGCGGACCAAATCTGATAGACCACCTGCAAATTGCGGCCTGGATTCACCAGTGCCGGCGAACTCGGCATCGGCTGGAACTTGACTCCGGCAAGAGAAAACGGGGTGAAATCAGAGACCGCCGGATCGATTGTTTCAGCCGTCGAGAACGCCAAGATTCCGGGAATCACGAATCCCTTAGGATCCACAGCCGGAACCGTCACCTCACGCTCTGCGTGCAGTCCGACTTTTTTCTGCCAGTCGGTGAGTAGAAAGTCGAGGCGATACTTGCCCGGCGGCAAAGGGAGGGTGCCTTCGTACCCGAACACCCGGTCTTTAATTTGGTTGAGACGCTGCTTGTCGAATGTCTCCGTGAGCGGTTTGAGCTGAGTGAAGATGAGCTTGTTGTCTGGCGCAAAAACGCGGACCCTGACTTCGATCGCATACGTGTAGCGACCACTGTTGTCCTGGACCAGCGTCAGATCGTTGGCACTGTGCATGCGGATTGCATAGTCCAAGCGAGTGAGGCCATGAGAATCCCGCACCGGCAAGGTCGTGATGTTGAGGTCACGCCCCTCGACGACCATGCGCGCAGAGACATTCTCGAGCATGCGGCGTCGGCGCTCTAGATCAGCCTTGGTTGCCGGTTGATTCGCCAAACTCTTGAGCTGAGAGATCATGATGTCTGACTGGAAACTAATTCGGCCGTACTGGTCTACGGGTTCATCGGGCAGCAAAGTCTGCGCGATTCGTGCGACTTCGGGCCCGACGGAATCCTGGATCATCTTCAGCGCGGCGATTGGGTTGTTGACCGCCTCAACCCCGGTTACGAGTTCCGTGGGCCCGTCGAAGAAAGGGCTGTAAAAGCGATAGTCGCCGATATTGTCACGCTGATAAAACATGACGTAAAAGAACGGAGGCAGCGCCGAATAGTTGGTATTGGAATAGAACCAGATTTCGATCGGGCGCAAATTGCCAGCCCCGTAGTGAGTTTGCTTTTGCTGAGGAGGGCCCAGGGTGATGTAAGTCTGACCGCGAGCCGTGCGCCAACCCTCGCCGCCCGAGCCGGTGCCGAAATGAGCATCCGCATAAGCGATGCGCTGATAAACGTCGTCCTTGAACGTGTTATCGGGCGAACCGGGGTTGGGATTGCGAAGGTCCCAAAAGTGCTGCATGAATTTTTCTCGAGCGTCATCGGTGGTGAGGCGGAGAAATGTGTCGTGTTCTTCTTTCGTGATTAGATAGACGACATCGCGAGTGAGCCACTCGCGATAGGCCTTGGGGAGATTCTTCTCGCTCACTTTTTGCGCGCGGGCGGGAGCGACGGCTGCCATGCTGAGTGCAAGGCTGAACAGCAACGCGAATGCGATAGAGCGGCCGACGCGGCACCGAGGTTCGCCACTTCGCTGCGGGATGCCCGCGGAAGAGAGGCGGACGGCGGCATTGCGATATTTATTGCGATTCATTCGTATTTCCTCTGTTGCACCGAGCGTAGCTGGGCGCATGCCAGTCGACTGTATCGTTTGATCCCCGGATGAGCACTAAGAAGGTGAAAGAGGGACGGGAGTTGCCTTCCGGACTGGTGCGGCGGCCCCTCGATTGTCGAATAGCAGTCACGCGTCTCTAGCGCGATGATTCTAGCCGTGACGGTGGCCAGCGTCAAGGATGTGGGGAAGGTGAGACGGAATGGATGGTGCGCTGATCGCCGCGAGGGTCCAGTGAGGATTGCAAAATTCGAAGAGTGCTCTGTTTCGTTCCGATTAGAAATGCTGTAAGCGGTGCATTGTGTATGAGTTGATTGATTTTCTGACCGTTAAACTGTTTCGACTAGCCGCAACGGAAGCAACGGTGGCGAGAGCAAGCGCGGAAACTCCGCGGCCTCTCGTTTGAGTCTCGCTCTACTGCGAGTTCTGGCGATCGTTAACATTTCAGACATGACGGGAGCAAAGTGAGAAATAGTTCGCAAGGGGGTCGTGCGCCTAATTTTATTCGAGTGGAGCAAACTCAAGGGATTGGTGGCGGAGCGGGACGAAGGTTTGAATGCTGGGCGCAGAATTCAACAACGCGGGCTTCGGCCCAGAAGCGGTCGTCGCCACGTTGTTGCGAGATGAAGGCGCAGTGGCCGCCACACTTTGGAGCGATAAGGGTGATGCAGGGATTGTCGCGGATCGCCGGTTGCAGAAACGATGCGAAGGGAACGAAGGGATCATCTTGAGCGGTGAGGATTAGAGTGGGCTTGCGGATTTGGCTTATGACGCGTCCGGCGCTGGAGCGGGCGTAGTAGTCGTCGGCGCCGGCGAAATTGCAGAAGCGGGCGGTGATGAGTTCATCGAAGTCACGGACACTGCGAATATTCCGCATGCCATCGATGGGGAAGACTTGTGGGAACAGCTTTGTTTTGAGGCGCATGCGGCGCTTGAGGCCTGTGACGAAATGGCGCTCATAGATGAAATTTCGCGGCTCGCCGAGCGCGTCTGCGCAAGCCGCCAGATCGAGGGCCGGGGCCACGGCGGCGAACGCGCGAATCTGCGGCGGTGCAGCGGCTGCCAACTCTCCCGCCATTTTCAACACGAGATTTCCGCCCATCGAAAATCCCGCGGCGAAGATTTCAGGCAAGCCATCGCGCTCGATTAGTTCGAATATCACGGAACGTACGTCGCAGCTCAGGCCGGAGTGGTAGAGCGTGCGCGTGAGGCTTTCGGTGCCGCCGCAGTTGCGCTGATTCAACCGAACGACGTTGAAGCCCGCGACCCAGGCTTTTTCGGCGACGCCCAGCATGTAGCGGGAGTCGGACGAACCTTCCAGCCCGTGCAATAAGACGATCGTTCCGTGCGCGCGCGGATTGTCCTTCATGTGACATTCGGCGCGCACTTGCGTGCCGGGCTCGACATCGAAGAACCTTGGGGCGCTGAGGGGCAGTTGCGGGAATTTCCTGTGCCAGAATGCTGCGGCGATCGTCATCGCGTGCGGATTGCGAAAAAGCGCGGATGGAACGAATTCCTTCATCGCGTCCATGTTAGGCAGTCTGAGCGGATCGCGCAACCCACGATGCGATGCACGCTTCTTGATTTCAAGTCGCGATACGCCTAGAATGGCTTTTTTAAACATGAGGGTTATTTCGCGACAAGTGAATCGTGGTCGAGCCCAGCGAATCCGGCTGGGCTGAGTTGTTTATGGACGCATTTCCGGCGTGATGCGGATTCGCAACACTCATAGGAGAAATGATGATTGAAGGCGCCATCCCGGATGGGTTGACGTTCGACGATGTGCTGCTGCTGCCGGGCAAGTCTTCAGTGCTGCCGACGCAAGCGGATACGCGCACATGCGTGGCGCGCAAAATTCCGCTGAACGTCCCGATTGTGGCGGCGGCGATGGACACGGTGACCGACTCGCGGCTGGCGATTGCGATTTCGCGGCAGGGCGGGATCGGGTTCATCCATCGCAACATGAGCATCGAGCGGCAGGCGGAAGAAGTGGACAAGGTGAAGCGGTCGGAAAGCGGAATGATCGTGGATCCGGTGACGATCGCGCCGGAAATGTCGGTGCGGCAGGCGCTGGAAATCATGACGAAGTACCGGGTTTCGGGCTTGCCGGTGACCCGCGGGACGCGCCTCGTGGGAATTTTGACGAACCGCGACCTGCGCTTCGAGCGCAACCTCGACCAGCCGGTGAGCGCGGTGATGACGAAGGATAATCTCGTCACGGTGCCGGTAGGAACGACGCTCGAGGAAGCCGAAAAGATTTTGCAGCCGCACCGGATTGAAAAACTTCTCGTCGTCGACAACGAGTTCAACCTGAAGGGACTGATCACCGTAAAAGACATTCAAAAGAAAATCGAGTTTCCGAGCGCGACGAAGGACGAGCAGGGGCGCTTGCGAGTGGGTGCCGCAATCGGTGCGACCGGCGACTATCTCGAGCGGGCTGAGGAACTTGCAAGGGAGAAAGTGGACGTGCTGGCGATCGACACGGCGCACGGGCACACGACGCGCGTGATGGAGGCAATTCGTGCGGTGAAGAGCAAGTTCCCCGAGATCCAACTGCTGGCGGGAAACGTCGCGACCGCCGACGGTGCGCGCGATTTGATCTCGCTCGGAATTGACGGGTTGAAAGTGGGGATCGGCCCGGGCTCGATCTGCACGACGCGCGTGGTAACGGGCGCGGGCGTGCCGCAGATTACTGCGATTCTCGAATGCGCGCGAGCAGCGAAAAATTCCGGAGTGCCAATCATTGCGGATGGCGGAATCAAGTTTTCCGGCGATATCACGAAAGCGATTGCGGCGGGCGCGTCGGTGGTGATGATCGGCGGACTTTTTGCGGGGACCGAGGAATCACCGGGCGAGACGATTCTCTACCAGGGCCGCACATTCAAGTCGTACCGCGGAATGGGATCGCTGGGCGCAATGGAAGCAGGTTCGGCGGACCGGTATTCGCAGGAACTCGCGGACCGCGGAAAATCGGTGCCGGAAGGAATCGAGGGTCAGGTTCCCTACAAGGGTCCGCTCTCCGCGCTCGTTGACCAGTTGGTGGGCGGATTGCGGAGCGGAATGGGGTACTGCGGCGCGGAAAATCTGAAAGAGCTGCAGGAAAAGAGCCGCTTCATACGGATTTCACAGGCAGGCCTGCGCGAAAGCCACGTACACGACGTAATCATCACGAGAGAAGCTCCGAACTACCGGCTCGAATAAACGGCTCGACGAAGGAGGGATTTCCGCGCCGATGTATCTGGCGCGGGCGGGTCACATGCGCTGGCTCAAAGTATGGTGGCCGGCGCTCGTGTGGGCCGTGCTGATTTCGTCTTTTTCGACAGGGGCTTTCACAACCGAGCACACCTCGCGGTTCATCGTCCCGTTTCTGCACTGGCTGCTGCCGCATGCGTCAGCGGAGAAACTTTCTTCGATTCACCACGTCATACGCAAGTGTGGACACTTCACCGAGTATTTCGTTTTCAGCTTATTAGTGCTGAGAGGGTTCCGGGCCGGGCACCGGGAGTTCGGGCTTCGCTGGGCACTGCTCGTGATACTGATCGTCGCGGGATATGCGACGCTCGATGAGTATCACCAGTCGTTCGTGCCGGGGCGAGGCGCAGCGGTGACGGACGTATTGCTGGATACGTCGGGGGGTATAGCGGCGCAGGCCATTGCCGCGTTGCTCTTCCTGTGGGGCGGAGTACGGAGAAGCCGCAGAGACAACCTTGCAGCACGGACCGAGCCAAGGGCCAAACACACAGATTGAGATTCTATTCTTGCACCGGAGGACGAAAGGATGCTGCGTCGCGTGGTGAAATTCTCGTTAATCCTTGTGGTAGCCGTGGTGTCGCACGCGTCGAGCGCTGCTGCAGCGGCGCCGTTGCTGTACGAACTTGGCTTCGAACGCCCCAACACGCATTTGATGGACGTGACGATTCGCGCGACGGGCCTCGAAGGACCGACGGCGGATTTCGCGATGCCCGATTGGGCGCCCGGTTCGTATTACATTCAAAATTACGCGGTGAACGTGCAGCGGTTTCGCGCAACGGGGACGGACGGAAAACAACTCGCGTGGCGCAAGACGGACAGCCAGACGTGGCACGTGGAGCTTTCCGGCGCGAACTCTGCGACGATTCAGTACCAGGTGTTTGGCGACACGCTTCGAAACAATCAGGCGCAGTATGACGACCGGCACGCGTTCATCGGCGGGCCTTCGGTGTGGATGTACCTGGTAGGGGGCAAGGAGCGGCCAATCGAATTGTCGATTGCCGTACCGGCGGGTTGGAAAGTGGCGACTGGGATGGAACACACGTCCGATCACACGTTCCGGGCAGCCGACTACAACTGGTTTGCCGATGCGCCGCTGGAGATTTCCGATTTCGCGGAGAAGGATTTTGAGGTGCTGGGCACGACCTATCACGTAATCGTGCACGACGTGGTAGGTAGCGCCGATTTTGCGAAATTTACGGCGGATACGCAGAAATTCGTCGAGAAAATCGTGCCGATATTTGCGCCGGTGGCCGGCACGAGCGGACAGGGAGCGCCGTTCAAAGACTACTACTTTCTGTTTCACATCTGGCCCGAAACAGGCGGCGGGCTTGAGCACCTGAATTCGACGCAAATTGATTTCAATAAGGACTGGGACGACAAAAGCTCGGCCGAAGATTTTGGCACGCAGTACGATCTGAAGCTGTTCGTGACGTCGCACGAGTTTTTTCACGCGTGGAACGTGAAGCGATTGCGTCCGCGGCCGCTGGGCCCTTTCGATTACACGGAGATGGTGCACACGCCGTCGCTGTGGATCTCCGAAGGGCTGACCAGCTACTACGGGGCGCTGGCGCTGGTGCGAGCGGGACTGGTTACGCCGCAGCAGTACCTGGACGGGATCGGAAAGCTGATCGCGAAGTTCGACGCGGAACCCGGCCGGAGCGAGCGGAGCATCGAGGATACGAGCTGGGACACATGGTTTCCGAACGCCGGGGTGGTGCAACAGAAAAACAATCTCGCGAACACCTGGTATTCGTATTACGACGGCGGGCAGGTGATGGGCCACATTCTCGATTTCGCGATTCGCGAGAAAACGAAGAATCAGAAATCGCTCGATGATTGGATGCGGCTGCTTTATTCACGTTATGCGCTGCCGAAACCCGGGTTTGAGCCCGGCGACGCGGTCCGGGCTGCGTCCGAGGTGGCCGGGGAAGACGTGAGCGAAATATTCCGCGATTACATCAGCGGAAAACAGGCGATTCCTTATGAGAAGTATTTCGCGTACGCGGGAATTGCGGTCACGGCGAAAGTGGATCCGGCGAAGCCGTGGATCGGCGTCGAGACCGCGAAGGGCGAGCATGGGCGGTTCAGCATCAAGAACGTGATTCCGGGCAGTCCGGCCGAACTTGCGGGGCTCGATCGCGACGACGTGATCCTGGCGGTGGACAGCCGCGCTGTGGGCCTGGCCGAATTTGCGGAAACCGTGAAGGAACACAAGCCCGGCGATGTGATCCGTGTGACGGTTGTACGGCTCGGCGAATTGAAGGAGATACCGGTGACTGTCGGCTCGAATCCGCATCCGACATACACGCTGAAACCGATGGAGCATCCGACCGCGGAGCAGAAGGCGATCTACAACGGGTGGCTGGGAATTAAATAGAGGCGAGCGGTTTCGGAGAAATAAAAAAGGCCCGCGTCGATCGCTTGATACGGGCGCTCGACGCGGGCCTTTCGATTTTGGGTTGAGAAAAGCTACTTCTTGGAAACCGCCGCTTCCTTTTCCTTCTCGTTTTCCTCGGGTGCCGCTTCGGCTCGTTCCCTTCGCGACTTTTTGTCTTTCTTCTTGAGCTCGGAGCCGATGAACTCAAGGATTGCGAGTTCGGCGCCGTCGCCGATACGCCAGCCGGCGCGGATGATGCGAGTGTAGCCGCCGGGACGATCCGCGAAACGAGGAGCGAGGTCGGAGAAGAGCTTCTTGGTGGCGTCCGGGGTCATCAAGAAGGACGCAGCCTGCCTGCGCGCGTGGAGCGAATCGCGTTTGCCGAGGGTAATCATTTTCTCGGCAATCGGGCGAGCCGTCTTGGCGCGTAGCAGGGTGGTGTGGATGCGTTCTTTTTCGATCAGATTCGTGACGAGATTGCGCAAGACAGCACGGCGATGCGCCGGTTGCTTTCCTAGTTTTGAGCCCGAAACAAGATGTCTCATGGTTGCGACCGCGGCTTAGAGCGCCGAGGCGTCTCCTTCGGAAGGCGGAGGCGCCGTCTGGCTCGGGAGCGGCGGCCAGATGATGCGGCCGTGCTCGTCGAATTTCATTCCAAGGCTGAGGCCCATCTTCACTAGTATATCTTTTATTTCGTTCAGTGATTTGCGGCCGAAGTTCTTGGTTTTGAGCATTTCGGACTCGGTCTTCTGCACCAACTCGCGCAGGTTCTGGATGTTGGCGTTCTTCAGGCAATTGTAGGAGCGCACGGAAAGCTCGAGCTCTTCGACCGAGCGATCGAGGAATTCGAGGCGCGGGTCGTTGTAGCTCTCGACGATCTCTTCGGGCAGATCGGGCGTCTCTTCGAAGTTAATGAAGATGCTCATGTGATCTTTCATGAGCTTCGCAGCGAGGCCGATGGAATCCTGCGGCGTGATCGCGGCGTTCGTCCAGACTTCGAGGGTGAGCTTTTCGTAGTCCGTCATTTGTCCGAGGCGCGCCGCTTCGACGGCGTAATTTACTTTACGCACGGGCGAGTGGACGGAGTCGATCGGGATGTAGCCAATCGGCAAGTCTTCGTCGAAGTTGCGGTCGGCGGCGACGTAGCCGCGGCCGTTCTTTACGCGCAGTTCGAGTTCGAGCTTGCCGCCTTCGCTGACGGTAGCGATGTAGATGTTCTTGTCGAGAACCGCGATATCGGCGTCCTCTTCGATTTTGGCGGACGTGACGGGACCGGGAACATCGACGGTGAGCGTGATCGTCTTCGGCTGGTCCGTGTTCAGCTTGAGCGGCACCTGCTTGAGGTTCAGGATGATATCGGTCGCGTCCTCGACTACGCCGGGGATGGGCGAGAATTCGTGCAACACGCCTTCGATCTTCACGGCGGTGATCGCCGCGCCTTCGATGGAGCTCAACAAGGCGCGCCGCAGCGAGTTTCCGACCGTGGTTCCCCAGCCGCGTTCAAACGGCTGCGCGGAGAATTTCCCGTACTTGTCCGTGAGTGTTTCCGGTTCTGCTGCCAACCTCTTTGGTTTCTGGAAGCCCTTCCACATCTTTGCGTCCTCCTGGCCCGCCAACGGCGGACCGACAAACTGTTCGACTCAACGATTGATCTAAATTCAGTGCGCTTACTTCGAATAGAGCTCGACGATGAGCTGTTCGTTCATCGGCGGCGTTTGCACGTCTTCGCGGCGCGGCAGAGCGACGACGCGCGCTTTGAAGTTCTCGCGATCGATGTCGAGCCACGGTGCGACGCCCTGGCTCTGCGCGAGATTGCGCGCTTCGAGGACCATGGCGTTTTCGCGCATCTTGTCTTTCAGGGCAATGTCGTCACCAACCTGCACGAGGTAGCTTGGGATGTTCACCTTCTGCCCCTTCACGCGAACGTGGCCGTGAAGCACGAGCTGGCGCGCTTGCGCGCGCGAGCCAGCGAGTCCCATGCGGTAGACGGCATTGTCGAGACGGCGCTCGAGCATCACCATGAGGTTCGAGCCCGTGGGACCTTTCGAGCGCTCCGCTTTTTCGAAGTAGTTGCGGAACTGGCGTTCAAGCAAGCCGTAGGTGCGCTTTACCTTCTGCTTCTCGCGCAACTGCACGCCGTAGCCGACCATCTTCGGGCGCCGCGCCTGGCCGTGCTGGCCGGGAACGAAATTGCGCTTCTCGATGGCGCACTTTTCAGTAAAACACCGGAGACCTTTGAGGAAGAGTTTCATCCCTTCCCTTCGGCACAACCGGCAAACTCCTTCACGATGTCTTGCCAAGTCCTTCTCTCCTTTGCTTCTGCTTCTACGACCTACGAAGTTGTACAGCAAACCCGGGCACGGCATGCCGCGCCCTACGGACACTTGTTGCGCTAGACGCGGCGGCGCTTTGGCGGACGACAGCCATTGTGCGGCACCGGCGTCACGTCCTTGATCGCGTTGATGTGCAGGCCGGATGTGGCCAGAGCGCGGACAGCCGATTCGCGGCCGGCTCCCGGGCCCTTCACGCGCACTTCCACCGATTTCATACCGTACTGGTCGCGCGCCACGCCAGCGGCGGTCATCGCGGCTTGCTGCGCGGCGTACGGCGTGCCCTTGCGCGAACCCTTAAAGCCGACCGAGCCGGCGGTGGCCCAACTGACGGTGCGACCATCCGGATCGGTAAGCGTGATCATCGTGTTGTTGAAGGTCGCCTGGATGCAAACGACCCCGTGCGGCACGACGCGCTTTTCGCGCTTCTTGCGAAATTCTTTTTTGCGCTTCGACGTTTTCGCCGGCGCTCCACCGGGAACTGCTGCTCCGGCGGCTGCGTCTTTCGGTTCTTTGGCCAATTTGATCCTCTCGTCCTTCGAAAACCCTGAGCTACATCAAGCAGTGCCCAAAACCTGCAAGTTACTTGCGAGCCGCCACTTTCTTCTTGGCTGCTACTGCGCCCTTGCGCGGGCCCTTGCGAGTGCGCGCATTGGTATGCGTTCGCTGGCCCCGCACCGGCAGATTGCGGCGATGGCGCAGGCCGCGGTACGCCTGGATTTCAATCAGGCGGCGGATATTCATCTGCATCTCTTTGCGGAGGTCGCCTTCGATCCGTCCCTCGGACTCGATCGCCGCGCGGAGACGAGTGACTTCGTCTTCCGTCAAATCTTTGATCTTCTTGGTGTAATCGACTTTCGCTTTTTCAGCGAGCGACTTCGCGCGAACCTGCCCGATCCCGTAGATGGCCGTGAGGCCGATCCAGAGGCGCTTGTTCGGCGGAAGATCCACACCTGCGATACGTGCCATGCCGTTCCTCCGTGGTGCCTTGCCCTTTGTTCTTTAACCCTGGCGCTGGCGGTGCTTGGCGTTGGAACAAATCACGCGCACCACGCCGCGCCGATGGACAACCTTGCACTTCATGCAAATTTTCTTTACCGATGCTCGTACCTTCATTTTCGACTCCGTCCTCTTTGTCCCAACTGCTTGTGGCAACTACTTGTAGCGATACACGATCCGGCCCCGCGTGAGGTCGTAGGGCGAAAGCTCTACGGCGACGCGGTCACCCGGAAGAATGCGGATGAAATTTTTCCGCATCTTTCCCGAAATGTGGGCCAGCACCTGATGCTTGTTCTCGAGCTCCACCCGAAACATGGCGTTCGGAAGCGGCTCAATCACGGTCGCCATCACTTCAATGGCGTCCTCTTTCCCGCTCTCGCCCGGCTTCTTCTCTTTGATCGGCCCTCTAGCCATGCGCTCCTATCTTCAGTCCAACTCAATTCCCGAACGCTACCAAACGGGTCCGGCAGCATCTCTCGGGCGCGTCAGAATCCACGGCCCATTCGCGGTGACGGCGACGGTATGCTCGAAGTGCGCCGAATCGCTGCCGTCCGTCGTAACCGCTGTCCAGTCGTCGGCCAGAATCTTTACGCCTGGGCCTCCGCGATTCACCATCGGCTCGATCGCGAGGACCATTCCCTCTTGCAATCGCGGCCCCTGGCCCGGTGTGCCGTAGTTCGGAATCTGCGGCTCTTCATGCATCCGCGTACCGATGCCGTGCCCAACGAACTCGCGAACGATCGAGAAACCGTTCTTTTCCACCCACTGCTGCACCGCCGCGGAAACATCGCCCAAGCGGTTGCCGGCCCGAACGTTTTCGATGGCGCGCTCGAGCGACTCACGCGTGACTCGCAAGAGCTTCTCGCGTTCCGGCGAAATCTTGCCCACCGGAACCGTGAGGGCCGCGTCGCCGAAGTAGCCGTTCAACTCGACGCCGAAATCCATCGAGAGGATGTCGCCTTCGCGCAACTTGCGACTCGCCGAAGGGATCCCGTGCACCACTTCCTGATTGATCGAAGTGCACACCGAGCCCGGATAGCCCCGGTAGCCCTTGAATGCCGGCCGCGCGTGATGCTCTTCCGAGTACGCCTCGGCAAACTCGTCGAGATCCTTGGTCGAAATTCCCGGCTTGACCATCGCGCGCATCTTTTCGAGCGCGCCCCAAACGATCAATCCAGCTCGATGCATTTTCTCGAGCTCTGCCGGCGATTTACAGATGACCATCTCGCCCTTCCGCACGCTTGAAAATCTCCGCAAGCGCGCGGCTTACATCCTCCACGTTGGCCGTGCCGTCAACCACTTCAAGCACGCCATTCTTGCGGTAGTAATCCGCCAGCGGCTTGGTCTGCCGCTCGTAGGCAGCCAGCCTTTCCTTCACCACTTCCGGCTGGTCATCCGTCCGCTGCACAAGCTTGCCGCCATCGTTGTCGCAAACGCCGGCAACTTTCGGCGGACGCTCGAACACGTTGTACGTTTCGCCGCCCACCGTGCAGGTCCATCGCCCTGCCACGCGGCGCAACAAAATGTCCGGGCTCACGCGAAACTCGACAACGACCGGCTTCGGAAACCCGCGGCGCTTCAAAATCGCGTCCAACTGCTCCGCCTGCGGAATCGTTCTCGGAAAGCCGTCGAAGATGAATCCGCCCGCCGCATCCGGCCGGGACAACCGCTCCTCGACCATTCCCAGGACGATATCGTCCGGAACCAGTTCGCCGCGCTCCATGATGGGCTGGGCCATGCGGCCCAGTTCCGTGCCGCGGCTAACGGCTTCGCGCAACATGTCGCCGGTCGAAAGATGCGGCACGCCATATCGCTGGGCGGCACGCTTCGACTGCGTGCCTTTGCCGGCTCCCGGCGGCCCGAGAAAGATTAATGCCCGATTCAGCGACATCTGCACCGCCGCCCTGACGGCATTAACTGCGACGACCTCGAACCCGGCCCTTCCGCACAAACCCATCGTAATTGCGCATCACGAGCTGCGCTTCGAGTTGCTGCACGGTGTCCATTGCCACGCCGACCACAATCAGCAGCGAAGTGCCGCCGAAATAAAACTGCACGTTCAATCCATCGAGCACGAAGCGCCACATGTGCTGGTCGAACCAATCGCCCACGAGCCACAAGTGCTGCAGGTGAATGCCGGAAATCATCCACTCGGGCAACAAACAAACAATCGCGAGGTAGACGCCGCCGACAAACGTGAGCCGCGTAAGAATCCGGTTAATGTGCTCGGACGTGTTCCGGCCCGGCCGAATGCCGGGAATGAACCCGCCGTACTTGCGCATGTTGTCCGCAAGCTCGGTGGGATTGAAAATAATTCCCACATAAAAGAACGCGAAAAAGATAATCAGCGTTACGTAGATGACGGTATAGAGCGGTTCACCCCAGCGAATGGTGTTCGCAATCTTGCCGAAGAATGGAGACTTGGCCGCGAACAAAAGCGCCAGCGTTTGCGGAAACGTGAGCAACGAGCTTGCGAAAATCGGCGGAATCACGCCGCCGGAATTCACCCGCAGCGGAAGGTACGTCATCTGCCCGCCCATTACTTTTCGGCCCATCACACGCTTCGCGTACTGGACGGGAATGCGGCGCTGTCCGCCTTCCATGAAAACGATGAAGGCGATCACGGCCGCCATCAGTGCAAACATCGCGAGAAGCGCGATCGGAGTGAACGAGCCCCACTGCTGGGTCTTCGCCTTGTCCCACAAGTCGGCGACGGCGCGCGGGAGCCCGACGACGATTCCGGCAAAAATGATGAGCGACATACCGTTGCCGATGCCGCGGTCACTAATCTGTTCACCGAGCCACATGATGAAAGCGGAGCCGGTCGTCAGCGTCAGCATCGTCATCAATATGAAGCGCGGCCCCGGGTGATACACGAGAGCCTGGCCGGACAAGTTCTGGCGCGTCAATGTTTCGGCGATCGTGAAGGACTGGAACGCGCTCAGCATGATCGTCAGGTACCGCGTGTATTGCGTGATCTTGCGCCGGCCGAGCTCGCCTTCCTTCTGCAAGCGCTCGAGGTAAGGCCACACGACGACCATCAACTGCAGAATGATCGAAGCCGTGATGTACGGCATGATGCCGAGCGCGAAAATCGTGAGCCGGCGGAAATTGCCGCCGCTGAACAAATCCATCAAGCCGAGGACGGAACCACGGCCCTGCTCGAAAAGCTGCTGCAACAAATCGGTATTGATTCCGGGAGTAGGAATGAAAGCGCCGAGGCGATACACCCCCAGCAACGCCAGCGTAAACAGGACGCGATTGCGCAGGTCCGGCGTGCTGAAGATATTCCGAAATGCCTCGACTAGCTTCTTCATTTCAGGATTTCTACCTTGCCTCCGGCGCGTTCAATCTTTTCCTGCGCCGACTTGCTGAATGCATGCGCGTGCACCGTGAGTGCAACTTTCAGTTCGCCGTCGCCGAGGATTTTCACTCTGTCCCGCGTGGCGCGAACGATGCCAAAACCGAGCAAAGCTTCGGGGGTCACAGTCTCGCCCGCCGCGAAAGAATTCAGCGTCTCGACATTGACAACGGCAAAGGTCTTCGAGAACGGGGCGTTGAAACCGCGCTTCGGCAAACGGCGATGCAGCGGCATCTGGCCGCCCTCAAATCCCGGACGGCGCGAATAGCCGCGACGGGACTGCTGGCCCTTGTTGCCCGCGCCCGCCGTCTTGCCCATTTTTGAACCCATGCCGCGCCCGACGCGGACCTTGCGGTGCCGCGAGCCGCGCGGCGGCTTCAGATTGGATAGTGTCGGTTTCTCAGCCATGCCTATTCCTCAACCTTCACGAGATGATGAACCCGCGCGATCATGCCGCGAATGGAGGGCGTGTCCGCGTGTTCCACCACCTGGTTCATGCGGCGAAAGCCCAAGCCGCGAATCGTCTGGCGCATGCCGCGAGGGCAGCCGATAAAGCTGACCACCCACTTGATTTTCAGCGTTCCCGATTTTTTCTTTGTCGTCGCCATTTTTCGCACGCGGAGCGGCTAGGATGCAGCCGCTTCTTCCGCTCCCTTGCCGAGGGATTCCTTTACTTTCGCTGCGTCTTTCAAATGCAAAAGCGCGTCGAACGTCGCTTTGATCACGTTGTGAGGGTTCGAAGTGCCAAGCGATTTCGTCAGCACGTTCGTGATTCCCGCAACCTCCATCACGGCACGCACCGGGCCGCCGGCAATCACGCCGGTTCCTTCCGGCGCGGGCTTTAGCAGCACCTGGCCCGAACCATATCGGCCGAGCACCTGGTGCGGAATCGTGGTGCCCTTCAAGTTGAGCTTCACCATATTCTTCTTGGCTTGTTCGATGGCTTTGCGAATCGCCATGGGAACTTCGCGCGCCTTGCCCATGCCGAAGCCGGCGTGGCCGCCCTGGTCGCCAACAACTACGAGCGCCGAAAAGGTGAGGTTCTTTCCGCCTTTCACGACTTTCGTGACGCGGTTGATCGAAACCACCTGGTCTTTCAGGTTCGCCGTATTGGTGTTAATCAGCCGGCGGATGGAAAGCGTGTCTTTGAGCTCTTGTTTCGACATAGGTTTTAGAACTTCAGGCCCGCCTCCCGGGCCGCTTCGGCAAGCGCCTGCACGCGGCCGTGATATTGATAGCCTCCGCGGTCGAAAACCACCTTCTCAACTCCCTTTTCACGTGCGCGTTCGGCAACGATTTTGCCGACGACTTTGGACGCCGCAATGTTGCCACCGCCCTTGATGTGCTTTTTGACTTCCTTGTCGAGCGAGCTCGCCGAGCAGATGGTGCGCGCCGTCTGGTCGTCGATCACCTGCGCACGAATGTGCTTGGTCGAGCGATGCACGCAAAGGCGCGGGCGCTCGGACGTGCCTGCGAGAGTGCGGCGCGTGCGAACGTGAATTCGCCGGCGATGCGCTTCGCGAGATAATCTTCGAACTGGTGCTGCCACTCGTTTTCTCCTTCCGGGCTGTTACCAAACTGGTGCTGACTACGCCGTAGTCTTCGCGCCGGCCTTTCCGGCCTTCTTCTTCAAGCGCTCACCGGTGATTCGAACGCCTTTCTGCTTGTATGGATCAGGTGGGCGCAGCGCGCGAAGGTTTGCAGCCACCTGGCCCACTTGATTCTTGTCCGCTCCGCTCACCGACATATGGGTCTGCTTCTCGATCGCGATCTGAATGCCCTCGGGAATCGGGAATTCGATCGGGTGCGAATAGCCCAGCGCCAAAACGACGTTCTTGCCTTTCACTTCCGCGCGATAACCGACGCCGACGATGTCGAGGTCTTTCTTAAATCCGGTCGTGACGCCGGTGACGGCGTTGGCGACTAGAGCGCGCGCGAGCCCGTGCAATGCGCGGTGTTCTTCGGCGTCGCGCTTCGCGACGAGCGTGCCGTCCTTTTGCTCGAAGCGGATTCCTGCCGGAATGCGCACGTTCATCTTGCCCTTGGGGCCCTGCACTTCGACAGCGCCCTCTTTCACTTGAATCTTTACGCCGGAGGGCACCGGGATCACTTTATTTCCAATTCGCGACATGGCTCTGTTCGGTCCTCGTCAACTTCGCTAACTTCGATTCGTACTTGCTCGGGCTACCTGAGTTCTCTTATCTACCAAACTTCGCACAACAGTTCGCCACCGACGCCTTCTTTGCGGGCGGTGCGGCCGGTCATCAACCCGCGGGGAGTGGAGACGATTGAAATCCCCATGCCGCCAACGACAGGACGAATGCCGAATTTACCGACGTAACGGCGCGAACCGGGCCGCGAGACGCGCTGCAAATCGGTGATCACGCAGCGGCGGTCGGGCGTGTAGCGCAAGAACACGCGCAGCGTCTTTTTGCCCTTTTCTTCCACAACCTTGAAATTCGAGAGATAGCCTTCGTCCTTCAAGATGCGCGCGATTTCCACCTTCAGTTTCGAAGATGGCAAGTCGACGCGAGGATGCTTCGCGCGCGAGGCGTTGCGAATCCGGGTCAACATGTCTGCTACGGGATCAGTCGTCATTCGTCTTTCCTCACCAGCTGGCCTTCACAACGCCCGGGATTTCACCCTTGAGCGCGAGACCTCGGAAACAGATACGGCACATTTGAAACTTTCTGAGAGTTCCGCGCGCGCGGCCGCAGATGCGGCAACGGTTGCGTTCGCGGACTTTGAACTTCAGCTTTTTCAGCGTCTTCGCTATTTGACTGGTGCGCGCCATGCTTCTGGTTCTCCTTAGCCGTTACGCCCGGAAAGGAACGCCGAGCAGCTTCAGCAGCTCGCGCCCTTCTTCGTCGTTGCGGGCCGTGGTCGTAATCGTGATGTTCATGCCCTTGATTTTGTCTACGCGCGTGTAATCGATTTCCGGAAACACGAGCTGGTCTTTCAAGCCCAGGGTGTAATTTCCGCGGCCATCGAACGAATTCGGCGGCAGACCTTTGAAGTCGCGAACGCGCGGCAGAACGATAGCCGAAAGCCGGTCGAGAAATTCGTACATCCGCTCGCCGCGCAGTGTGACCATGCAGCCGATTGGCATGCCCTTGCGGATCTTGAAATTCGCAATCGACTTCTTGGCGCGCGTGATGACGGCTTTCTGGCCTGTAATCTGGCCCAGTTCGGAGGCGGCCGTGTCGAGCAGCTTGACGTTGGCGCTCGCTTCGCCGAGACCGATATTCACGGTCACTTTCTTCACGTGCGGCACGGCCATCGTGTTGGTGAAGCCGAAGCGCTTGGACAGCGCCGGGATGGCCTCTTTCCGATATTTTTCGTGCAGACGGCTAATCATTGTTCAGTTACCTTTCAATCCTTACGTTCTTTCTCACCGATTCCTAGCTCTCAAACGTCGTGTTGCAGCGCCGGCAGACGCGCACTTTCGTGCCGTCCGGCAACGCCGTGTGTCCCACTCGAGTGTGCTTGTTGCATCCGGGACAAACGAGCATCACGTTGGAAATATGAAGCGCGCCTTCCTTTTCGAGGATGCCGCCTTTGATATTTTTCGACGGATTCGGCCGCGTGTGTCTCTTGATGATGTTGGCGTGCTCGACCGTCACTCGATTCTTGATCTTGTCGACTGACAGCACCTTGCCGGTCTTGCCCTTCGAGCGGCCCGACATGATTCGAACCATATCGCCATGGCGAATGACGATCGGTACCGGCTTCTCGATTTTCTCTCTCATCGCTACCACACTTCCGGAGCCAGCGAGATGATCTTGGTGAACTTCTTGTCTCGCAGCTCTCTGGCGACCGGGCCGAACACGCGGGTCCCAATCGGCTCGTTCGCATCGTTAATCAGCACCGCGGCATTGTCGTCAAACCGGATGTAGGTGCCGTCCTTGCGCCGCTGTTCTTTTCGCGTGCGGACCACAACGGCGCGGACGACTTTGCCTTTTTTCACCTGGCTGTCGGGCGTCGCTTCTTTTACGGCGGCGGTAATCACGTCGCCAAGCGATGCCGTCAATCCCGCATCTCCTCCGATTGGAAGGATGCACGTGATCTGGCGAGCTCCTGAATTATCGGCCACCGTCAGCCACGTCCTCATCTGAACCATGTTCGTGCTCCCCTATCGAGATCAACCAGCCGCGGCTTGTGGCTCAGGCTACGCGCGTCGAGCGCGAAACCACTTCCTTGAGCCGCCAGCGCTTCAGCTTTGAAAGCGGCCGGGTAGAAACGATTCTTACGACGTCACCGACGCGCGCATCGCCCGCCTCATCGTGCGCGTAATATTTCTTGTTGAAACGAATCACTCGCTGGTAGAGCGGGTGCTGCGTGGTGCGCGTGACTTTCACGACGATCGTTTTCTGCATCTTCGCACTCGTCACCACGCCGACCAATTCCTGGCGCGCCCCGCGAGCTGCCCGCGTTTCTTGCTGAACTGCCGCTTCGTTTGCCATTACGCCTTCCTCAATTCGTTCTCGCGCTGCAGCGTCTTGATTCGCGCGAAGTCCCGTTTCGCTTCACGCAACTTTTTCAAGCCTTCCGCCTGTCCGGTGGAAAGCTGGAAGCGAAGGCGGAAAATCTGCTCCGCGAGCTCGCGCTGCCGCACTTCGAGCTCGTTCGAATTCATATCGCGGTATTTCTCCATGCGCCGCGCCATTAGAGTTCCTCCGCCCGGCTCACGAATTTCGTACGGATCGGCAATTTATGGGCGGCGAGTTGCATCGCTTCGGTTGCCGCGGCCAAATCAACGCCCGACATCTCGAACATCACGCGGCCCGGTTTTACGACCGCCACCCAGTGCTCCGGTGGACCTTTGCCCTTACCCATTCGAGTTTCAGCCGGCTTTTTCGTGAACGGCTTGTCCGGAAAAATACGGATCCACAATTTTCCGCCGCGCTTGATGAAACGCGTAATCGCCACGCGCGCCGCTTCAATCTGCCGGTCGGTAATCCACGCCGGTTCAAGCGCTTTGAGCCCGTACTCGCCAAACGCGAGCGCGCCACCTCGCCACGCCTTACCGCTGCGCCGGCCGCGCTGTTGTTTGCGGTACTTCACTTTCTTCGGCATCAACATGATCGGTCGCCTGTTCCCCTGTCCTGTTTCCCTACACCGTTGCGGTTGTCGTTCCGGGCTTCCCGCGTTCCGGGATCTTCTCGCCCTGGTAAATCCAGCATTTCACGCCAATCAACCCGTAGGTCGTTTGCGCTTCCGCCGTTCCGAAGTCGATGTCCGCGCGCAACGTCTGCAGCGGCAACCGGCCCTGGAGGTACCATTCCTTGCGCGCGATTTCGGCGCCGTTCAGCCGGCCCGCGACGCGTACTTTGATGCCTTTGCAGCCGAAACGAAGCGCGGAATCAACCGCTTTCCGCATCGCACGCCGGAAAGCGACGCGCTTTTCAAGTTGCAGCGCAATTGATTCGGCCACAAGCGTCGCGTTCAATTCCGGCCGGTGGACTTCCTGAATGTCGATATGCACTTCGCGCTTCGTCCGCTTCTGCACTTCGTTCTTGAGCTTGTCGATTTCCGAGCCCTTGCGTCCGATGATGATGCCGGGACGCGCAGTGTAAATTCGCACGACAAGCTTGTTGGCGGCGCGCTCGACGTCAATCGAGTCGATGCCGGCGGACTTGAGTTTCTCTTTGAGCGTTTTGCGGAGCTGGACGTCTTCGTGCAGCAGGTCGGCGTAGTCCTTCTTCGCGAACCAGCGCGACTTCCAGCCCTTGTTGTAGCCCAGCCGAAAACCGTACGGATGTGTTTTCTGCCCCAAACGAGCCTCCTACTTCCTTTTCTTCGGTTGTTGCTTGGTGCGTTTCTCGATCGCCTTGCGGGCTTTCCGCACGGCGCCCTTCACGCCCTTCGATGCCTCGGCTTCGGCCGCTGCCGCTGCTGCGCGATCGGCCGCAGCGCGGTGATGTTCGGCCACTTCGACGATGATGTGGCTCGTCCGCTTCTGATAACGGAAGCCCCGGCCCATCGGCGCGGGACGCAGCCGTTTCCATCGCGGCCCTTCGTTGACGTAGCAACGCGTAACGAACAGCGCATCCACGTCGAGCGACTCGCCGGAATCTTCCGCTTTGCGTTCGGCGTTTGCGATCGCGCTGCGAAGCGTCTTTTCCACTTCTTTCGCGACGCGCTTTTTCGTGAAACGCAGGGTCTGAAGCGCATCTTCCGCACGCTGTCCGCGAATTAAATCAATCACCAGTCGCGCCTTCTGCGGAGACACGCGGATGTAGCGCGCTTTCGCGACGCCTTCGATTTGACCGGGAGCTTGCATCGCCGTCGCCATCGCTTATCCCTTCGGCGCAGGAGCTGCGCCGCCGCTGCT
>JBARFX010000025.1:0-42477 GCA_049797655.1 Candidatus Acidiferrales bacterium
CGATCGGCGCTATAGCCGCGAGTTGCCGCAATCGAAATACGCCTCACACAGGCCGCATGACGATTCCGTGCCGGAATCCGCGCCGCCGGAAGGCTACGTCCCAATAATTCTCCCCGGCGAGTCTCTCGCGAAGTACAAGGCGCCGTCGTCCGCATCGTCCGTTGCGCCTCCGGAATCTGCGCCGCCACTCACTCCTGCGAGCTTTCCGCCGGAACCTACGCGCGAATCGCTTTCGCCCGCGCCTCCTCCCGAGCCGGTGCGGTCGGAATATCCGGCGGCGCCGTACAGGGTGTCGTCCACCGGCCTCGAGCCTCTGCCTGGAGAATCCGTCGCAAAGTGGCAGCACCGCGAGCCTCGCGTAGAGGAACATTCTCAATCCGACATCGCTGCTCCTGAACCTGCACATTCCGCCGGGCGCGCCCCTTACGAAGCGCACGAATCTTTTGCCGGCCGCCACGACGCCGAAACGGAAATCTCTCATTTCGAACGCCAGGCGGAATCGGCTCCCGCTGCCGGTCACGACGACACGTCTCTCTCCGAACTCAGCCCCGACCTGAGCGAGGACGAAACGGCCGCGCTCACCGAGCATGTCGCCGAAGCTCAAAGCGAGGCTGCAGCTCTGGAAGCAGAAGAAGATCGGGCCTTCGCTGCGGCGGAACCCCACGCGCTGGGCGACCTCGAATCCGAAGACGTGTCTCTTGATGCCGAAGCCCGTCAAGAACTACATGAAGAAGATGATCACGACCTCGAGGAAGCCGACGCGGAATCCGACGCCGAGGACGAAGCCGACCAAGCTCACGAAGACGCGCATGCGCACGTGGAAGCAGAAGCTCTCGCCGCTTCCGCGGGCGAACAGGAACATTCCGATGCCGCCCCGGCGGAAGACGCCATGCTCGCAGAGACTGGCGCACCGCCTTCGCTCGAGAATCCTCCGTCGCAGGATCGGCAGCCCTGGAACGCACGCGTGCAAAATGACTACCGCTCGCGCATGCAGCACCCGTCACGCCGTGGCGGACGTGATCGCGGTGGCCGTCCCGATCGGGGTGGACGCCCGGACCGCGGACGCCGTCCTCAACACGGTTCCGGAGGCCATGGCCATCGCACGCCTCCGCGCCGCACGCAGCTCATCGCTGATCTTCTGAAGCAGGGACAGGAAATCATCGTTCAAATCGCGAAGGAACCGCTCGGTAAAAAGGGCGCGCGCATCACGAGTCACGTCGCTCTTCCCGGACGCTATCTCGTCTACATGCCCACGCTCGACCACACCGGCGTATCGCGCAAAATTGCTTCCGCAGAAGACCGCGCTCGTTTGCGCCATCTCGTCAATGAAGCCAAGGGCCAGGGTGGCGGCGGCTTCATTGTCCGCACCGCCGCTGCCAGCGCCACGGCCGAGGAAGTAAAAACCGACGTCGAGTTCCTGATGCGCACGTGGCAGGAAATCAAGTCCCGCTCCGAACAGCGCAAAGCCCCATCCCTGCTTCATCGCGACCTGAATCTCGTCGAACGCATTCTCCGCGATTACATGACTCCCGATTTCGGCGCCATCTGGGTTGATTCCGAAGAAGAATTCGCGAAGGTCGTCGAGTTTATGTCCCGCTTCCAGCCTGCGCTCGTCAACCGCGTGAAGCTCTATACGAAAGAGACGCCGGTTTTCGAAGAGTTCGGCATCCAGCAGGAAATCGACAAGGGTTTGCGCCCCAAAGTCTGGCTGAAATCCGGCGGCTACATCGTCATCAACCACACTGAAGCGCTCGTCGCCATCGACGTCAACACTGGCAAGTTCGTCGGCAAAGGTTCGAATCGCCTCGAAGACACCATCGTCCGCACCAACCTCGAAGCCGTCAAGGAAGTCGTTCGCCAGATGCGCCTCCGCGACCTCGGCGGCATCATCATCATCGACTTCATTGACATGGAAGAGCGCCGCAATCGCGAAAAAGTGATGGCCGCTCTCGAAGACGCGCTTCGCGCCGATCGCGCTCCGTCAAAAGTCCTGCGCTTCAACGAATTCGGCCTCGTCGCCATCACGCGCAAACGCACCAAGCAGGCTCTCGAACGCACCCTCTGCCAGCCCTGCCCGTACTGCACCGGCTCCGGCATGGTCAAATCCATCCCCACGCTCTGCTACGAAATCCAAGCCGAAGCGCGCAAGATGGCTCCCGAAGTCGATTCCGGCAGCCTCACTCTTCGCCTGCATCCGGAAATCGCAAAAGCTCTCAAGACGCGCGAATCCTCGCTCATCGAAGAGCTCGAGCGCTGGACGAAAAAAAGCATCATCATCCAGGCCGACCCTACACTTCACTGGGAGCAGTACGACATCTACTGAGGTTTCGTAGCGATGCTTGACGTTGAAGCGGACTAGATATATGAGGGGCGGGCCCCGAAAGGATTATCTGGACCCGCCCTTTTTTCTTAACTATCTGTATCGAACCTCTGTTCTCTAAACGGATCCCCATACATGTGATACCCGTTCTGTTCCCAAAATCCCGGCGCATCCTTCGCCATAAATTCCAAACCCCGCACCCACTTCACGCTCTTCCACGCATACAGTTCCGGGAGCACCAATCGCACCGGATACCCGTGCTCCGCCGGCAGCGGCTCTCCATTGTGCTTCAACGCAAACAGCGTCGTCGGGCGCATCAAATTCTCAAGCGGCACGTTCGACGTGTAACCCTGCTCCGCCACCACCATCACATATTTCGCTTCCGGCTTCGCATCAATCAATTTCATCACTTCAGTAAACGGCACGCCCTCCCATCGCACATCGAAACGGCTCCAACGCGTTACGCAGTGCATGTCCGCAGTCACTGCCTTCATCGGCAGCTTCGTGAACTCATCCCACGTCAGCCGCAGCGGCCGCTCCACCAGTCCAGTCACCCGGAAATCCCAAGTTTTCGGATCGAATCGCGGCACCGACCCTTCATGCAGCACTGGCCACTTCAACGTCGCCGATTGCCCCGGCGGCAACCGCCCCGCCTCCCGCATCGCCCGCTCCAAACTCTTCCGCTCGTTTCCCTCACCAAACATCGATTGCTCTCTCCTCGAAACTCAGCTCGTCCGCACCAACCGAATATGTGGTTATGCGAATCCCTCGCGCAGCCGTTACAGTGCCTGCCCCCGCGCCGCTTGGCCTTTCATCAAAAATGTCTTCGGAAACTGGCCCTGCCCGCAAACTTTGAATAACCCGAAATCTTTATACCACTCCCCTTCCGGCGCATCCGGCTCCGATTCCCGCCACAATTTAAGTTTGTACAGGTCGGCCGCTGTGATTTGCCGGTCTGCCAAACGCTCGAACAGATGATCCCGCAAAGCGGGCGGAAGATCCGTCCACTGTATCTTCGGGACTATTCACCGAACGTCATGCGGGCCAGTTCTCTTTTGAGTCGCTCTCGCTCATCGGGGTCTGTCGATTCCGACAGGCGGCTTGCAAGCGCGAAGAAACGCTCCTTCTCGCTTTCCTTCGATTCCAGCCCCGCTTCAATTAGGTCCACGAGCACCCGGTTGGCGCTCGTCTTTCGCTGTTTCGCAATCGCGTGGATGTGTTTGGCTATACGATGCGGAAGGGAGACGCTTTGTCGAACAGACTTATCTGTCTTTGCCATGATTTTCAGTCTACACCATCATGCACCACATTGCACCACCCTTGTCGAACCGCAGTCGCTCGCGACAATAGCCCGCCAGATCTCCCATCGCTGAACGAGTTCCGCCGAATCCTCTGTGCTATCATTCTCAATCCAGCACCCCTGAATCGTTCACAGGAGCTCGATTGCCCGCTCGCATCCTCAACGGCAACGCCATTCGCGATCAAATCTACACTGAGCTCGCCGGCGAAATCGACTCGCTTAGCGTCGCGGGAATCCGTCCTGGCCTCGCTGCTGTTCTCGTCGGTGAAAACCCCGCCTCCAAGATCTACGTCTCGAGCAAAATTGCCGCCTGTGAAAAGCTCGGCCTCGCGAGCATCCACGTCACTCCCCCTGCCACGGTCTCGACCCCCGAACTTCTCGCCATCATCGAAGACCTGAATCGCCGCGACGATATAGACGGGATCCTCGTCCAGCTTCCGCTTCCGGCGCAAATCGACGCAAAGAAAATCCTCGAAGCTGTCGACCCTGCCAAAGACGTTGACGGCTTCCATCCTCTTAATGTCGGCCGGCTCGTCGCCAGCCGTCCAAATCTCGTCGCCTGCACCCCGCTCGGCGTGATGGAAATTCTCCGCCGCAGCGAAATCAGAGTCGAAGGCGCAAACGCCGCCGTCCTTGGCCGCAGCGACATCGTCGGCAAGCCCCTGGCGCTTCTTCTCATGCACGCGAACGCCACCGTCACGATCTGCCATTCGAAAACGCGCGATCTCCCGGAAACCGTTCGCCGCGCCGATATCGTTGTCGCCGCCATGGGACGCACCGCGATGGTAACGCCTGATTACATTCGTCCGGGCGCCACCGTCATCGACGTCGGCATCAATCGCATCACGGATGCGTCCCAAGCCGAAAAATTGTTCGCGCACTTTCCCGGCCGCCTCGCCTCATTCCGCGCGAAAGGTTCTGCAGTCGTTGGCGACGTTCACCCCGATGTTGCCTCTGTCGCCGGAGCGCTAACGCCCGTTCCCGGCGGTGTCGGCCCGCTCACGATCGCCATGCTCATGAGCAATACAGTCCGAGCCGCCCGCCTCCGCCGCGGCTCGCGCATCCACGCAACGGCTCGCAACTGATGCCTCCCCGCGCCCACGCCTATGCTTAAGGTCGGTCTCACCGGAGGAATCGCTTCCGGCAAATCCACCGTCGCATTTATGCTCCGCGACCTCGATTGCTTGGTCCTCGAAATGGACCCCCTCGGCCACGAACTCCTCGAGCCCGGCCAATCTGCCTACGACGAAATCGTCCGCGAATTCGGCGATTCAATTCTCGACCCGGGTGATGCAATCGATCGCTCGAAACTCGGTGCTATCGTTTTCGCCGACGCCGCAAAACGCGCTCGCCTCAACCAGATCCTCCACCCGCGCATTCTGGATGTCGTCCTGAAATGGTTTGCCGCGCTCGACCAGCCCGGCGGTCCCGAGTTCGCCGTCGTCGAAGCCGCGCTTATCGTCGAATCTGGTTTCCACAAGCTCCTCGACAACCTCATCGTCTGCTGGTGCACCCCCCAACAGCAACTCGAACGCCTGATCGAGCGCGGCCTTTCCCGCCAGCAAGCCGAACTTCGCATCGCCGCGCAGATGCCCGCCGAAGAAAAACGCAAGCTCGCCGACGAAGTAATCGATTGTTCGGGAACCATCGAAGAAACCGAACGCCAGGTAAGAAACGTGGTCGCGCGCCTCAAAGAATTGTCAGCATCCTGACGCAACTCCCGGCCACTCTTCCGCGTATCAATCTTCAGCGTGACCAATGATCTAGCTGGATACAACCTTCCGGCTGTTTGCTTTGTAGCGCCGGGCTTCAGACCGGCAGGTGTTGACTTGGAAGTTCTCGATCTCCCATCCATCGAACCCGGCCGGCCAGCCGCCGCGCACTCCGTCCCTCGTCGCGGACTCCAAACGCCATTCCTCTTCCGGCCTCCACAATCTAGCTTCCAGCTTCCAGAACATGAGATGATTTCAACCGTAATTCCCGTGCAGCACCGTTGCCTGAGGGTTCCATCATGACCATCAGTAATAATGAACGAAGCGCGCTCCGCCTCCTCGCAATCGGCCTGATTATCGGCCTCGGCGCCTACTGGGCCGGCTCCCGCTACGGAAAATCCAATCCCGCCTCTGTCGACGCGCTCCGCCTCCCCGCTGCTGCCGCCGACAATACTCTCGACGCTTTCGAATCGGAAAACGTCCGCATCTACAAGCAAGCCTCGCCCGCCGTCGCCAACGTCGTCACCCGCACCGTCGAGTACGACTTCTTTTTTAATCCCGTCCCTGTCGAAGGCGCCGGCTCCGGCTTCGTAATCGACACCGACGGGCACATCCTCACGAACTACCATGTGATTCAAGGCGCGCAAACCATCGAAGTCACTCTTGGCGATCGCTCGCGCTTCAAAGCCAAGCTTATCGGCGTCGACACGCGCAACGATCTCGCTCTCATCAAAATCGATCCCGGCACCCGCAAGCTCACCACTCTCCCGCTCGGCGACTCGCGCAATCTCCTCGTCGGCCAGCGAGTCCTCGCCATCGGCAATCCCTTCGGATTTCAGAGCACGCTCACCACCGGTGTCGTCAGTTCGCTCGGCCGCACCGTGCAAACCGGCGAAAATACGTTTATCGACGAAGCGATTCAAACCGACGCGGCAATCAATCGAGGGAATTCCGGAGGTCCGCTGCTCAATTCTCACGGCGAAGTGATCGGCATCAATAGCGCGATCTACGCGCCCACCGGCACCACCGCGGGTATTGGCTTCGCCATTCCCGTCAACACCGCCCGCCGCGTCGCCGAAGATCTTATAAAAACTGGCCGCGTCCGCCGCGCCACTCTCGGCGTCGAAGGCCGCGCTCTTTGGCCAGGTCTCGCCGAAGCGCTGAACCTATCTGTGCAACAGGGAATCCTCGTTGAACGTGTCACGCCCGGAGGCCCCGCTGCGCAAGCTGGTATTCGCGCCGGTAATCGCTCGATGCTCGCCGGTCTGCAGGAACTCCGCACCGGCGGCGACGTCCTTGTCTCTTGGGACGACAAGCCGCTCGCCAGTCAAATGGATCTTAGTCTCCTCCTGAACCGCGCCTGGCCCGGCGACTCCGTCACGCTCTCGCTCATTCGCGACGGAAAGAAAATCACAGTCCCGGTCAAACTTGGCGAGGGCCACGACACCCTCACGCAGTAGTCATCTAAGGCCTTGACGCTCCAAGACCAGTTCGCGGATTCTTGTTCGGCGGGCCTGGGCTCGTCATTGTTGGAGTCCTGCTTGTCCGCGACGCCTGCCCATTCCAGAATCAGCCGCTGATCGCGCTCACCCTTCCTCCGCCGTGGCCGCTTGCGGCGGAGCTTTTTCACTCTCTCGACCGATTGGGCCGCTCGTGCTCCACTCTTCGCGCAGCCGATCCTGTTCGCGCACGCTCAGACCGAACCATGATTCCGCAGCGTCGCGCACTCGCTCGAGCGCCGTCTGCATCTCTCCCTGCTTCGCTTTGATCGTGCCGCTGTCCGCATCCATCGCCACCTGTATCGGCGGCGCCACAAACATCACCGCCCGTGAAAATGGATATGGCAGCTGAAACAGATCCCACGACTTCTTGAACGTATGCGCCCATTTCAGCCCCACGTGAAATACTGAAATCGGCTTGCCCGTCCGGCGTGCCAGAATCACAGGCCCGGGCTTTGCCACATATCGCGGCCCGCGTGGCCCGTCGATCGTGAACGCCACGTGCTTCCCTTCCTCGAGCCGCCGCGCCATCACCGTCAGCCCCTCAATCGCCCCGCGCGACGAACTGCCCTGTGCCGTGCCGAATCCCAGCCGCTCGATCACACGCCTTGTCCACTGCCCGTCGAAATTCACCGTGTTCAGGACCACGATCCCGCGATTTCGCCAAATCCAGATTGCGGGAAAAATGCTGCGATGCCAGAACGCGCCGATTGCCTGCTCGCCCGAATTGCGAATCTGCACGGCATTCTGCACGCCCACAATCTCCAGCCGCAACGTTGGCCCGATCAGCCGAACCGCCCAGTAGGCCGCCCACGCGATTACGGGAATTTGCATTCTTCGCCAGCGCGATAGCTCGGGCATCGCCGTCGCCCGTGGGACGTTGGCATTGGGCGCCTTCTCGACCGCCACCGATTTCGTCACCTTATTCACTGCTGTATAGTATAGGCGAACCGGGAACACGCTCGAATGCCTGACTCTCGCCAATTCGCCAGCCTCGCTGCGGCTGCTCACACGCGCGTCCGCCGGTTCTTCCCGCTGCTCTTCCTGTTGCTCATGGGCCTGCCTCTGGCCCGCGCACCGCTCCGCGCTCAGCAATCGCAGCCGCCTCCGGGCACGATTGGACGAGTGGAAGGCAACGACGTCTCGATCGAAGGCGGCGCTGCTGCCACCAACGGCACGGCAACCGCCGCGCCGAGTATGTTCGTCACAAACGGCAGCATCATTACGGTCCACTCCGGCCAGGCTCGCATGACCCTTCTCGGAGGCGGAGAGGTGAACATCTGCGGCCCTGCTAAATTCACGCTCCTCCAGTCCAGCGCCGCGATTACGCTGGCGTTGAATTTCGGCCGAATGCGCGTTCAAGTCCCCGCCGCCGCACAGCTTCGCATTTTCACGCCAACGATTGTCGCCACCCCCATCGACATCGGCGGTGCTCCGCGCGATTTTACAGTTGGCCTCGATCTGACCGACTCGCTCTGCGTCATTGCCACAAGTGGTGCGCTTCGTCTCGAACATCAGTTCACTGGTGAAGGCCTCATCGTGCCCCAAGCGGGCGAATTCTTTCTCGCCGCCGGCAAGCTCCTTCCAGTTGCTGGAGTTGCCGGCAGTTGCCAATGCGCGACCTTGACAGCGCGCACTGCTGCGCCAACACCGCTGCCGCCATCGCCTGAAATGGGTTTGACTTCGAAGCCGCAGCCCGCTCCTGCGCCTGCCGCCCCCGACCCCACGCCGAAGCAGCCGGTTGTTGCGGCGAAAGCTCAACCCGAAGCCGCGCCGGCACCCGTTGTCGCTGTGACGCAACCCGATACGCCAGCTCCGCTACCTGCACTGCCTGCTACCGCCACCGAAGTCCACGATCCTGCGCCCGCGATTCAGATTCGCCGGTTGGCGCACGCCAACGAGCTTCATCCCAACGCTCCGGCGCAGGATAACGAAGTCCCACCGCCTCCCCCCGTTTCGATTCCGATCTATAAGGTCGTCATGCCGCCGCTTACGTTTTCGGTAGATGCACCCGCTCCCCCCGGCGAGCCTTCGACCGATATGATTCTTCTCGTGCGCATCGCGCACGTGGAACCCGAGTGGCAGTTCACCGGCCACGTCGAGACGCCGCAGCTTCAACAGGTCGCTGCCCGTGAATCGAGCAAGAACTCTCGGGCGTCTGCGCCGGCGCGCGGCTCGCAAAAAAGGAAAGGCGGATTTTGGGCTGCGCTGAAACGCGCCTTCGGCGGCGGCGGCGACGAAACCCAGAACTGACTCGCGCCACGTGCACCGATCCAATCCTCCCACGATGCACGCTTCCGCTTTCGCTCCAGAATTCCGCCCCTGTAATTCACCCTGCAGCCGTGGTAATTTCCGCGATTCCTGATGCGACGCGCACTCCTACTCGCGGCTCTCCTCGCAGTAGCTTCTCTTCCCGGCAATTTCGCTCGCCTCACGTCTCCGCACCCACCGCCACGCGTGGTCCTTGCTGCACCCGCCGCCTCTGCGTCCTCCGCCACACCGTATGACGACGAGTCCCAAACCGAAGCGCTAGTCGCCAGGGCGCACGACCTCACGAATCTCACCGCCATCGGCAGCGCACCTTTCCGCTTCCGCGCTTCGCTCTTCTTTAACGACCCGAGCGGAGATCCCCGCATCCCGCCTGCGCGAGGGACTTACGTCTTCACTTGGGAGGCGCCTGACAAGTGGCGCGAGGATGCCGAACTGCTCCATCTGAAGCAAATCGAGATTGCGAATGGCGGCACACTCTCAACCAAGCGGAATGCTCCGTATCCCTCCTATAGTTATTGGTGGACGCGAAACGCGATTGCGATTACGCGCGGAGTGGTCTACCACTTCGACTCTTTCACACGCTTCGAGATCTCGCAAATCGCCGGACGAAATATGGTCTGCGCGACAAATGGCGGAACGCGCGTTCAGCAGCAGCTTTGCCTTGACACCGCGACGGCGCTTCCTCTCGCGCAGTTCGACTCAACATTAAATCTTCAATATTTCTTTACCGACTGGGCGGAGTGGGACAACCGCTGGTATCCCCGGACGATTCGCGCTTTCTCCGGAAAAGAATTGATGCTGCGAGTCGAAATCGCGAATGTGTTCGACGCGCCGCCCGAATCGACTTGGATCGCGCCGCCGCAAGGGGCGACATCTCGCGAGTGGTGCGCGAACATGCGGGCCCCACGGCTCAGCGATGCCATCGAGAACGCCGCGATTCCCGATCCATCGGCGCAGCCGGGCGCGGCGCCGCTTATCGGAGCGATTGTGTACGGAGTGATCGGAAAGGATGGCAGCTGGCTGGATTTGAGTGTGCTCGAGAGTCCCGATTTCAAAGCCGCGTACCTGATGCTTGAACGGCTGCGACAATATCGGAACCAGCCGGCGAATTGCCACGGCGCGCCGGTGGAATCGGAGATGATTTTTCGCATTTCGCCGCCGCCGCGGTAATCGTCCAACGAGGCGGAGCCCGCTCTACATGCCCTCGTAATTCGGGCCGCCCCCTCCTTCAGGTGGAACCCAATTGATGATCTGGTATGGGTCGGCGATATCGCACGTCTTGCAATGAACGCAATTCGTAAAATTGATTTTCAGTTTCGGCTGATCCTTTTCCATCGCCATCTCGTACACAGCCGCAGGACAGAAATACTGGCACGGGTTGCCGTACTCGCGGACGCAGCGGTCGACGCAGATGCTCGGCTCAAGCACGATGAGGTGGCACGGCTGGTCTTCTCCGTGGCGCGTCCCCGAATGGTAGACGTCGGTCAGTCGATCGAATGTGATTTTCCCGTCGCCTTTAAATCGCGTCGACTGGTCCACCAGGACCCGCTCCCGATTGAGCTTGTGATATTCCTTGTACCCTGCTTCCGAGCGCATCGGATCCACGAGCCCGCGGCCTCCGCTGACGAATTGCAATCCCGCCTTCACCAGACCGGAATATAAACCGCCGTGAAACGCCTGGTGAAAATTTCGTACTTCCCACAATTCTTTCTTGATCCAGCTCTCCTCGAGCTTTTGCTGATAGTCCGCGAGCTTCGCCGCGGTCGTATCGCCGGCGCATAGCGCCTCGTAAATTGTTTCGGCGGCCAGCATGCCGCTCTTGATCGCGGTGTGGATCCCCTTCAGGCGCTGCGAATTCAGAAGGCTTGCGGAATCGCCGATAATCAGGCCGCCGTCGATGAAGCTTTTCGGCATCGAATACCATCCGCCGTAGGGAACCGTTTTTGCGCCGTAACGTACGAGCTTGCCGCCCTCGAGAATCTTTCGCACGAACGGATGCGTTTTGAATTTCTGAAATGCCGCATGTGGATCGAAAAGCGGATCGTGGTATTCGAGGGCCACGACCATTCCCAGCGACACGCGATTGTTCTGCATGCCATAAACCCAGCCGCCGCCGTACAGGTCCGTCCCGAGCGGCCAGCCCAGCGTGTGCGCCACGTATCCGGTATCGATTCGTCCGGGCTGCACGTCCCACAGCTCTTTGATTCCGATACCGTAGATCTGCGGGTTCAGTCCGTCGAGCTTCAGCCGGTTCACCAATTCTTTTGTCAGCGAGCCTCGCGGGCCCTCGGCGAGCACTGTCACTTTCGCGCGGAGTTCGTATCCCGGCGTGAAGTTATCTTTCGGCTTCCCGAACTTGTCGACGCCTTTGTCTTCCGTGAGCACTCCGGCGATTCCGTTCTTGTCGTAGAGCAATTCCCGGCCGGCAAATTGCGTGAAGACGTTCACGCCTTTTTTCTCGACCAGTCCGCCGAGCCATTTCACGATTTTATTGAGCGACACGACGTAATTCCCGTGGTTCGCGAGAGGCGGCGGTGTAATCGGCAGCTTGTAGGACGTTGACTCCGTGAAATAGTAGGCGGCGTCGCCTGTAACCGGCGTATCGAGAGGAGCGGATTTTTCGAAATCGGGGACGAGTTCGGCCATCCCGCGCGGGTCCATGATCGCGCCGGAAAGCTGGTGGGCGCCCAGCTCGCGCGCTTTTTCAAGAACGTAGATATTTTCCGCTGAGAGCGCCGGGGGTTTATTCGCGGCGGTGTGTTTCTCGATCAGGTTCGCCAGATGCAGCGCGCACGCCAGGCCGCCCGGGCCCGCGCCGATGATCAGGACGTCTGCTTCCAGTTGTTCGCGCTCGATGGGCATATCAATTTATCTTATCAGAAGCGGGCGGCTGGTTTGAGGGCGCCCTTGCTCTGTCGAATGACGTGCAACAAACTCCCTGGTATCTACAGATAGCCCTGTATTCCGGCCTGAGGCTAAATCAGTTAAGATTGACCCAGACAACCACCGAACCCACCAGGCACGTGAAGTCAACAGTCCGAGAAAGACCAACGGGGAGAACAATGAGAAAACATCGTGCATTCAAAATTCTGAGCCTATTTTGTGCGGCGATCTTACTCGCCGGTTTTGCGCCGCGAGCGGCGGCCGATGATGATGACGATCCTCCGTCGCGCGTTGCGCGGCTGGCCTATGCGCAGGGCACGGTTTCATTTCAACCCGCCGGAACGGACGATTGGGTAACGGCGGTAGTGAATCGCCCCATCACAACGGGTGATCAGCTATGGTCGGATCGTGACGGGCGCGTCGAACTGCAGCTGGACGGATCGCTGATCCGCCTCTCCAACAACACCGGTTTCTCATTTTTGAATCTGAGTGACACTGTGACCCAGATTCAACTCGCCTCGGGGACAATTCTCGTGCGCGTGACGCGTCTCGATCAGGACGAGACATACGAAATCGACACGCCGAACCTGGCTTTTTCCATTCAACAGCCCGGGCTTTACCGAATCGGCGTCAACGATGCCGGAGATTCAACCGCCATCAAGATTCGCAGCGGCGGAGGTGAAGTCTCGGGCGAAGGCGCTGCTTACACCCTGGGCGGCAACGACTCCTACACCTTCAGTGGTACCGATCAGCTTTACGCGGATTCCGATGACTACGGCAACAATCAAGACTCCTTCGATAACTGGGCTTCCGAACGCGACCGCCGATGGGAAAACTCCGAGTCCGCTCGCTACGTTTCGACCGACGTCGTGGGTTACGAGGATCTCGACGATCACGGCGACTGGCGCCAGGCAGGAGACTACGGCAACGTTTGGTTCCCGCGCACCTCCGAGCCGGACTGGGCTCCCTATCATTACGGTCATTGGGCCTACATCGAGCCCTGGGGATACACCTGGGTGGATGACGAGCCTTGGGGCTTTGCTCCATTCCACTATGGCCGATGGGTTTCTTATCGAGGCAGGTGGGGATGGGTCCCTGCGCCCCCGCGCGTGCAGGGAGTTGTGTATGTGCGGCCTGTGTACGCGCCTGCGCTCGTGGCATGGGTCGGAGGGCCGCATTTCGCGGTCGGCGTTGGCGTGGGTGGCGGCGTAAACGTGGGCTGGTTTCCGCTGGGGCCCCGCGAGGTATACGTGCCGTCGTACAGAGTGAGCCGCAACTACGTGGACAGGGTCAACGTATCGAACACCAGGGTGACAACCGTCGTCGTCAACAACTACTACAACACGACTGTGGTCAACAAGAACGTGACCGTCACGAACGTGAAGTATGTGAACCAGGGCGTGCGAGGAGCTGTGACCGCGACGACTCCAAAGGCCTTCACATCCGCTCAGCCTGTCGCCAGAAACATCGTGCGCGTCGATCAGCGGGAAGTCGAGAGAGCGCCAGTGCGAGCATTCACTCCCGTCAATGTGCCAGTCAAGCAGGCAGTGCTTGGAACAGGAGCGGCATCGGCAAGGCCGCCGGCCACTCTCGCAAAACGCGCCGTCGTCGCCAAGGTTGCGCCTCCTCCGCCGCCTCCGTCGTTTGACAAGCGGCAGGAAGCTATCAAGAACAACGGCGGAAAACCGCTCTCGGCGGCGCAGGCACGACAGCTCGAGCCAGCTACCGCGCGGCGCGAAGCGCCGGTGAAAATCGCTCCGGCCGCCAAACCCGTCCCGCCAGCTCAAGCGAACCGCTCCGGCCGGCCACAGAATCGGCCACCCGCGCAGGCCGCAGCGCCAAACACCGGTAACAAACCCGCCGAGTCGCCTAATCCTCCGGCGAAGCCAAACAACGCGGCTGAGCCGACTCAACCGAATCGTCCTACGGGTCAGCCGGCAGATCACCCAGCACAACCGGCGCCAGCGAATCGCCCCGCGCCTCCAGCAGACGCCAATCGTCCGAACCAGGCTCCCAATCCTTCGCGCCCTGCCGCACCACCTGCGAGAAACGCAGAAGCGGACCGAAAGCAGGAACAAGAACAACGAAAAGCAGAACAGCAACAGCAGCAGGAACAGCAGAAAGCCCAGCAGGAACAGCAAAAAGCGCAACAGCAACAACAGGAGAAAGCGCGACAGGAGCAGCAACGGAAACAAGATCAACAGAAAGCCCAGCAGGAACAGCAAAAAGCACAACAGCAACAACAGGAGAAGGCGCGACAGGAGCAGCAACGGCAACAAGATCAGCAAAAAGCGCAACAGCAACAACAGGAGAAAGCGCGACAGGAGCAGCAGCGGCAGCAAGAACAGCAAAAAGCGCAACAGCAACAACAACAAGACCAGCAAAAAGCTCAACCGCAGCGACAACAGCAGCAGAAACAGGCACAAGACAACAAGCAATCGCGTGACAATCAAAAGGACGACAACAAGAAGAAACCGAAGGATCAGAAGGACCAGCCAAATCCGGAGCCGAAGTCTTAGTCCTGCATTGCCACGACGAGTCAGTCGCTTGTCGTCGCGTGCGAGAGCCTCAGTCGGTGCGTACGCTTATCTACAGCGAGGACTGTATTCCACAGTCATATGCGTTCGATTCACCATGGGAACCGGGTGACTGCTGCGATTTCGAACTTTGCGCTTGAAGGAATCGCGCTTCGGAGGTCTTATAGATGAGCCCTCTAAATCAGTACGCGGGAGCGTTCGTCCTCACAGCTGCACTGGCCGCAGGCAGCTCGGTCGCACTGGCTCGCACGCCGCAGGAAGCACACGCTGAGGTCAGAGTCTACGACCCGGGCCACAAGGACTATCACAATTGGGATGAGCGCGAAGACCGTGCCTGCCGGCACTACCTGGAAGAACGGCACGAGGAATATCGTGCCTACAAGAAATTGAAGCGCAAACAACAAAGGGAGTACTGGGAATGGCGGCACAGCCACCCGGATTAAGAAGCACTTTTCGCCAGACAGTCGACGCAGGCACCACTCGGCTCGTCCGGACGGCTCACTCTGTCTGGACGCGCGGTGCGAACGATCCAATCGCGCGCGAACTGAAAACGCGAATCCAGCAGTTCGCAGAAAATTCTCCGCGATTGCTCCGCAGCGCCGGACGCCGGCTGTATGCCACGCTTCTGCGCTGGGCCAAGTTCTTACTCTCCTATGGCGCTGCTGTGCGGGATCGAGTCAGGCAGCGCATCCAATCCAGCCAACTAAATGAATCAGAGTCGCGACCCGCCGCCATCAGGCACCTCGCAGAAATAGAGCGCCCCACCGGTGTCACAGTCATCGCAATCTTCACTTTTATCGGCGCGGGAATTTTGGCGCTCGGATCCTTTGGTTTCTTTTTTGTGGCAATCATGGCGTTGACTGGCGGCGATGTCGGCGATCCAGTGTCCGCTTCGATTGCCGGTATGGGAGTGGCGGGAGGCTTTTCTCTCCTTGTACTGGCGGGAGTCGCCGGATGCCTCGCGGTTGGCGTTTTGGAATTGCAGGAATGGGCCCGGATCGTGTCGATCGCCAGCATCGCGGTGGGGATTGGATGCACGATCGTCAGTATTTTCGCTTTTGCCGGGAATGCCGGGGTTCCGGTCGTGCCGGTCGTCCTTGGCCACGTGCTTGTCATCGGAGCGGCCGCGTGGATGATCGAGTATCTCGCGCGCCCCGGAGTTCGCCAGGCTTTCCGCACCGCGACGGCGTAACCGCCTGCGCGTCCTTGCAGACGGGCTAGAGAATATTTACGGCGCGGGCGGCTATCAGCGCCACGATCATCAACGATATCGTCGATTGCAGCATCATTCCGATTTTGCCCCAGCGCGAGAGGACGGCTGTGTCCGTGGGCGAGAAGGCAGTGCTCGTGTTGAAGGCCAGAAAGAGATAATCGACGAACTGGGGCGACCAGTAATCCTCTGGTTCGTCGCGCAACAGCATCTGCGGAAAAAGGAACGCGCTGTCGAAATCACCGCGTGCTGTGTCGCGCCCGGTCGGCCCGCCTGCATCGAGTTTCCAATACCAGAGCGCAAAGACGAGCACATTCGTGATCCAAAGCGAAATCGCCGAGCGCAGAAGTGTCTGCGGCGGGTCGAGGTGTTTTGGCAGCCCCTCTATCAAAAGGCCCAGAGAAGCAATCATCGCGAGGGTGATCGCTCCAGTCGCTGCAAACGTGAGTATCCGCGCCACGTTGAAATGGCCGCGATGGTACGAAAACAGAATCGGAATCAGCAGCACAACCACGATGGCCAGCAGTCCCCAGCTCGGGCCTAGGGAAAGGCGTTCGGGTAGCGCGTGTTGAACGAGGGCTGTCGCCAACATTGCAACAAAAGCCGGCCAGCGCGGTTCGCGAAACACTTTTTCCGGTTTGCTTTCGGGCATCGTTTCCTTGCAGCGCCGCTAACGATCTTAGCTCGCTACCGTCCAAGCCGGCATTCGTATCCTATCAGGTTTGTGCAGCGGTCCGGGAATTGCGGCAGCGAGCGACGTCTCTCTCGCCGTGGTTACCGAGGCAAACGCGAATCGAGCAAGGGTGAATTATGAAAATGTGTGCGCTGTGGCTGGCTGGGACTTTGTTCCTCGCGCAGGGGACCGTCGGAGGGCAGAAGACGGCCGCTGAATCGTCGTCGGGCGCTGCGCCTGCGGCAGCCGCTGCCGACCCCGCTGAAACACCAGCAGATGGGATGGCGGAATTTCGGTATTTCGTGGGGAGCTGGCAACCCGTGAGCGATGCGGGTGCGGCACCTGCGAAATATAGCGAGACGTATACGTTTGCGCCAATCTTGGATGGCGGTTTCGTGATGTCGCAGGAGATTTACCGGGACGCGAGCGGGAAAATTGTCTATCGCGATTTCGCCGTGTTTGGAGTTGACCCGGACACGCACAAACTCTTCCTGCACGCCTACAACACCGACGGGAGCATCGATCGAACGCGTGCCATTGCTTCAGCGTCGGGCGAGTGGGTCTTCCTCGGCACGGTATACGGCTCGAAGAGATTTCGCGATTACCGCTACACGCTGACGAAGAACGATGAGAATCATATGCAGGTTTTGATCGAACTGTTGAAGGATGGCAAGTACGAAAAGCTTTCCGAGACACACTACGAACGAAAATCGAACGATGTCCGTCCCGAGGTCCAGTAAATTGGCAGGCTTCGGGATGCGTGTTACGTCCCGAAGCCTGCCTGGCGTGGCTGTGAATTACTTTTTTGCTTTGGCTGCGTGCGCGGCCGGCAGCGGTTTGGGATGCCAGAATTCCGGCGCGATCGCCACAACGTCGTCCGGCGGATTGCTCAGTTCGGGCACGATGCGGAAGAGAGCGGAATCAGCTTCTTCAACCGCTTCCGCGTTCACGTGCAGGAACTTCTTGTAGCCTTCCTCACCAAGCAGTTCGCGCATCGTGGGATTGTTGTCGAACCCCGCGAGCGAACTCCGCAGCGAGGAGACATAGAAGACAGTGCCCTTCGAGCCCTCGATTGCCTGCGAGACGAACAACGGCTGGGTGTTCGCCGCTTTTTCGCCGGCTGCCTTGAACTCCTTCAGCATCTCCTCGAATTCGGCCACGCGTCCGGGACGCACGTGAACGGCTACGGTTCGCAAGTAGCGCGACTCGCCGAGTAATTTCGCGTAGGCAGCGGCATCCGCGGGCGCCTTGCGGCTCAAATCCCAGCGGCGCCGCCGGAGTTCAGTGCTCGACGACACGAGACAGCTGCCGAAATCCTGCATCAGTTTTTCCGCCTGGGCGCCGAATGCTTTCCCGATCGCGCCCATCACGGCTTCATTGGCTTTGTCGATGTCCGCGTAGCTGCCGCGTGTGCTGACGAAGACGTAAACGTCGTTCTCTCCGTAGACGGATTCAAGGGCGAGCCAGCGGTCACCGTTGTAGCGGCGGTTCGCGTCGGTCCATTTCTTGGTGAGGGCGTTGAATTCGGCGGACTTCTCGAGTTTCACCTTCACACGGAACGTGTCGAGATAGTCGCCTTGGGCGCGAACGATTGCGGGCATCGCAAGCACCACGATGGCCGCGAGAGTGCCGAAAATTCTCCTCAGCATCAAATCCTCCTTTATGTGGGGCAATGCTGGAACGGTGTTGGCCGGACATTACACCGCGTGGCAGAAAGCGTCAAGGGTACGAGAAATTGAGTGGCGTCCCAGTTGCAGCTCGGCAAAATCAAAAGCTCGCGGGAAAAGCCTCGCAACAGGCACAGGCAGGCGATACGTGATCGGACAATTTTATTCGTAGTGCAGCGCGATCAGCGCGACGCCCATCAGCAGAGCGGGTACGATGGCGAACGTGATCGGGTCCGTGGCCTGCACTCCGAAGAGCAGGCTCGCCATCAGTCGCGTGACGCCGAATGCCGCGGCAAATCCGAGCGCGATGCCCAAGCCCGCGAGCCGCGCGCCCTGCCCTAAAACCATCGCGAAGACGTTGCGGGGCTGCGCACCAAGCGCCAGACGAATGCCGATTTCCTGCGTGCGCTGCCCCACTCCATACGAGATAACCCCGTAAATTCCAATCGACGCCAGCAGGAGGGCCAGGGCGCCGAACGCAGTGAGAAGCAGCATCGAGAACCGAGGCTGGGTCATAGATTCGCTGACCAGTGTCGCGAGAGTCGAGACTTTCGCGATCGGCAAGCCAGGATCAACGGAATGAATCGCTTCTTTTGCGCTGCCTACGATCGCGCGAGGATCGGCTTCGGTCCGCAATGCCACTTGCATCGTCAGCATGTCCGGATACGGCTTCTGCGTGTAGACCACGTAAAATTCCGGGCCGGTTTTTTCCCGCACCGTGAAATGCTTCACGTCGGCGGCGATTCCGACGATCGTCATCATGGGATATTTGTTCGGCGGAAGCTTGATGGACTTACCGATCGGATCTTCGCCCGGATAAAACTGCTCGGCGAGCGTCTTGCTGATGATGGCCACCGGTTGCGAATCGGCAGTATCGGAATCGAGGAATGGCCGGCCGCGCAGGATGGGCGTGCCGATTGCCGAGAAATAGCCGGGCGAGGCGATTGTGTAGGAAGCGAAAGTATTAAACGCGTTCGTATTGGACGCACGGCCGGGAATCATGAATGCGGTGGACTCCTGGCCCCCGCTCATCGGCATAGGGCTCGCCACTCCCGCGGATTGAACTCCGGGAATGCCTTCGAGCCGGTCGACAACCTGGCGGTAGAGCTCGGCGACCTTGTCCTTATCCGGATATTTCGCACCGGGAAGCGTGATTTCGAACGTGAGAACGCGGCTGGTGTTGAAGCCCGGATCCACTCTCAGCAGATGGAAAAATGTGCGAACCAACAGTCCAGCGGCGATGACCAGAACCAGAGCGAGCGCCACTTCAGAGACGAGCAGTGCGCTGCGGATTTTCTGGCGAACGGGACCGGAGCCGGTCCGCTGCCCGCCTTCCTTCAGCGCTTCGACAAGATTGTCGCTTGCCGCGCCGAGTGCAGGAGCGAGCCCAAATAGCAACCCGGTGAGAAGCGTGACGGCAAGCGTGAACGCAAATACGCCCGCATCAAGCCGAACTTCGCGGAGACGCGGGATGTTCACCGGGCCGAATATCTTTACGGCTTGAATCGCGGCTTCGCCCAGCAGAAACCCGAGCACGCCCCCGACGAGCGCCAGCAGCACGCTCTCCGTGAGAAGCTGGCGAACCAGCCGGCCTTGTGCAGCGCCCAACGCTGAGCGAAGCGTAAATTCCTTGCGGCGTCCAAGCGAGCGCGCGAGAAGAAGATTCGCCACGTTGGCGCAAGCGATCAGCAGCACCACACCCACCGCGCCGAGAAGCAACAGCAACGGACGCCGCGTGTCGCCGGTCGCTTGCGACGCGAGCGGAGTCGCGAGCGAAACGAACCAGCCGTGCGCCTGCGGAAACTCCTTGTCGCGTTCGTTCGAGAAAACATTCAATTCCGATTGCGCTTGCCGGATCGTCACGCCGGGCTTGAGAAGCGCGACGACCGCGAGTTCGTCGGGAGCGGTGCGATCCTTGGAAACATCGGTGATCAGGGGAACCCACATTTCCGGCAGGCGAGGGAATTGAAAGCTTCCCGGCATTTCTTCTCCGCGAGGGAACGCAAAGCCGTTGGGCATCACTCCGACGACGGCGTAGGACTCACCATTCAATTCGAGACTGCGGCCTACGACGCGTCGATCGCCGCCGAATTTCCTCCGCCACAGCCCGTAACCGAGAATCACTTCGCGGTGGTGGCCGGCGTGGTCTTCCTCGTCGAGAAAAATCCGGCCGAGCGCAGGCGCCACACCCATCGCGCGGAAGAACCCTGCGGACGCGCGCACTCCGTCAACGCGGACGGGATCGCCCGTTCCCGTCAGATTGAATCCGGCGGCCTCGAACGCGCCAACTTCCTGAAAACCTTTTATTTCGCGCTGGAAATCCTGAAAGGTGCGCGCGCCCCACGGAATTTCGTTGTAGCCGAGATCGATACCAGGAGGCGACTGGCGCCACGGAAAAATGATTCGGTCGGCGTGCGGATACGGCAGTGGTTTCAGAAGCACGGCATTGACGATGCTGAAGACCGCGGTGCTTGCGCCGATGCCGAGAGCCAACGTCAGAACCGCGACGACCGTGAAGCCCGCCGACTTCGCAAGCATTCGCACGCCGTATTTCAAATCCTGGAGAAGCGTTTGCATCTTCGACCCTCGTGGGAAGATTCCGCGCAATTATTAGACTGCGAATTCACAGTTTTGGTATCGAGTCGAGCGCCGTTTGTATCGCCTCGAATCATTCGTAGCGCAGCGCAACCATCGGATCGACGCGCATCGCTCGGCGCGCGGGCACGTAGCACGCCAGCAGCGCAACCGTCGCAAGCAGCGCTGTAACGATCGCAAACGTCAGCGGATCGTCCGGCTTTACGTTGAAAAGCAGGCTTGCCAGCAACCGCGTCAATGCGAAAGATGCCGCAAGCCCCGCGCCTAATCCCGCAATCGCAATGATTGCGCCGGCTTGCAGCACCTGCCGCCAGATATCTCGCGGCAATGCGCCAAGCGCCATGCGAATACCGATCTCCTGCGTCCGTTCCGTGATCGTGGCGGACATCACCCCGTAAATCCCGATGATGGCGAGAAGCAGCGCTATCGCTGAAAAGATCCCCAGTACAAGCGTATTGAAGCGCGCCTGGGCCACGGAATCCCCCATCCACTCTTCCATTGTTCGCACTTCGGAGATTGGCAGGTCGGGGTCGAGCGACTGCACGATCGCTCGAATCGACCCCGCCAGCTGCGCTGGGTCCGCCTTGCTGCGGACCACGAGCGTCATCGAGTTGTAAGCTAGCTCGGGGTGAGGCCAGTAGACCGTCACGCGCGCGGCGGTATCGAGCCCGTACTGTTTTATGTCGCCGACGACGCCCACGATTTCGCTGGGCACGTTTAAGTCCTTCATGTCGATCGTAATCTTTTTCCCAAGCGGATCTTCGGTCGGAAGATATTTTCGAACCAGCGATTCGCTGACGATTACTACGTGCGACTCCTGCGCGTCTTCCCGGCCGGTGAACTCGCGACCGCGCTCGAGCGGAATCCGCATCGTACGAAAGTAATCCGGCTTGATCACGCAAACCTCGGTGAGGAGGTTCTCGCCGGCCAGCGCCACGGGACGACCTTCAATCGTGAAACTCGTTCCAGAGCCGGCTCCGGTGAAAGGCAGCGAACTGTTTGCGCTGGCGGATTCGACGCCCGGCAAGGTCTTAACGCGCTGCAGCAACTCAGCGAAAAACGCCGTCACTTCCGGGTCTTTGCTGTACCTGTGTGAGGGAAGATCCACTTTCACTGTCAGAAGGTTCTGCGCATCGAACCCCGGCGAAACAGCCTCGAGTCGGAGGAAGCTCTTGATCAGCAAGCCCGATCCGGCAAGCAGGATTAGCGCAAGGCTGATTTCCCCGATGACCAAGAGACTCCGCAGCCGCATTCCACGAACCGTTATGCCGGTATTTCGCTCTCCTTCTTTCAGCGAGCTCCCCGGGTTCGTACGCGCCGCAACGAGCGCCGGAACCAGCCCGAAGAGAGCGCCTGTGAAGATCGTGAGCGCGGCGACGAAGCCGAGCACGCGGAAATCAACGCTCACGCTCTGTGCGTCGAGAAGTCCCTTTGGGCTTAGCGCCAGCAGCAGATCGGTTCCCCAATAGGCCAGCAGCACGCCGGCAACGCCTCCGGCCACCGCCAGAATCATGGTTTCCGTAAACAATTGGCGCACGATCCGGCCGCGACTTGCGCCCATCGTGAACCTGATCGCGAGCTCGCGCCGCCTTCGGCTCGCGCGGCTCAGAAGCAGGTTTGCAACGTTGGCACACGCAATCAGCAGAACGAATCCCACCGCACCGAGCAAGATCAGCAGCGCCTGTCGAATCGATCTAAAGAATTGATCGTGAAGACTGACGAGCTGCACGCCCCACCCCGTGTCCATTTCGGGGAATCGTTTCGCCAGGTCGCCGGCAATCGAATCCATTTGCGATTGAGCTTGTGCCAGCGTCACGCCGGGTTTGAGTCTTCCGACGGCCGTCAGGTAACGCCCCACGGGAACTCGCTGCTCCGCTGTGAAAGCGAGCGGTGACCAGAATTGGGCGTGCTCGCCCGTGAACGAACTTTGTTGGATCAAGAGCTGGAACCCGGGCGGCATCACGCCCACAACTTCCGTGCTTTTGCCGCCCAGCAGGATTTTCTTGCCCACAATTTTTGGATCGCCCCCGAAACGCCGCTGCCAGAGCCCGTAACTCAGCAGCGCCACATCGTCTTTTCCGGGCTGCCCTTCCTCCGAGACAAACGTGCGGCCGATCCGGGCATTGACGCCGAGTAGCGGGAAAAGATTGGGCGTCACCACCTGTCCCGGTATTTGTTCGGGCTCACCGCTTCCCGTCAGGTTGGCACGAACGTCGACAAACGCGGCTAATCGGTCGAAAACGGTGTTGCCATCCTGCCAGTAAAGGAAGTTGCCGGGAGAAACGGTGTTGTGGGGAAACCCTCGCGCGCGGTTGGATTCCCAGACCATTACGATCCGATCGGGCTGCTTGTACGGCAGCCGCGCGAGTAGCGTCGCATTGATAACACTGAAAATCGCGGTGTTTGCTCCGATGCCCAGCGCGAGCGTGAACACGGCGATGATGCTGAACCCGGGCGAGCGCGCCAGCGTTCGGATGCCGTACTTCAAATCCTGCATCAACGATTGCATCACCCTCCCCTTCTCCTCATTCGTAACGCAGCGCTACCATTGGATCCACGCGCATCGCGCGGCGCGCCGGCAGGTAACAGGCGAGCAACGCAACCGCAGCCAGTGCCACTGAAACTCCCGCCAGGATTGCCGGGTCGGTGGGCGCAACTTCGAAGAGCAGGCCCGTCAGAACCCGCGTCAGTGCGAGCGTGCCCGCAAGTCCGATGGCGACGCCCGCCAGCGCGATCCACAAACCGCGGCCGACCACGAGATTAAAAACATCCTTTCGCTGGGCTCCGAGCGCCAGGCGAATACCGATCTCGTGAGTGCGCTGCGTGACGGCGTACGCCATCACTCCGTAAATGCCGATTGCAGCGAGGCTCATCGCGAGCGCCGCGAAAATCGCAAGCAGCAGCGTGTACGAACGCGTTTCCGCGGAGTCCTCGCGCATCCGCTCGGCGATCGTCGCCACGTTGTAAACCGGGACGTCGGGATCGATTTTCTGAATCGCCGCGCGCAGCGGATCGATCATCGACTCAGGCGCGGGACGAGTCCGCACAATTACGCTCATGTTGATGATCACTTCGCTTTGCAGGAGCGGCCCGTAGAAGACGGGCTGTGCGTCGGCGTCCTGCCGCAGCGAATTGAATTTTATGTTGCCGACGACGCCCACAATCTCCATCCACGGATTCTTCGAGTCGGATGGGCCGTACTTGATCCGTTTCCCCAATGGACTTTCGCCCGGATAGAACTTGCGCGCAAAGGCTTCGCTCACCATCACGACGCGCGGCTTGTCGAGCGTGTCCGTCATCGCGAAATCCCGGCCCGACAAAATGGGGATTTTCATCGTGCGGAAATAATCCGAGCCCACTTCCTGGTAGGTGGTGGCGTCTTGTTCGGCCGCTGAAGGAACTGGCTGATTTTCGAGCGTGAACCCGCGCGAAAAACCGCCCCACACGAATGGGTCGATGAACGTCACCGCAGCCGACTCCACCCCGGGGACAGCTGCGACTTTCTGCGCGAGCTCCGGGCCGAAGCGGTTGCGCTCATCGCCCTTGTAATCGTGAGCGGGCACATAAAACCGCATCGTAACTAGATGGTCGGGCTGAAATCCCGGATTCACGCTCAGCAGCCGGTGGAAGCTCTTCAAAAGCAGGCCCGCACCAACGAGAAGCACCAGCGCAAGAGCGACTTCGGAAACGACGAGCGCCGTGCCGATCCGCCGGCCTCGCAAGCCCGTGCTGCCCTTCGCTCCTTCTTTCAGCGTTTCATTGAGCGCCTCACGGCCGGCGGTGAGCGCCGGAAGCAGGCCAATCAGAATGCCGGTTGCAACCATCAGCATGCACGTGAAGATGAGCACGCCGGCATCGAGGCGCACGTGCGTAAACGTGGGAAACGTAACAGGAAGCGCCGCGACCAGAAGATCCAGGCCCCACTGCGCGATCGCAAATCCGAGAAGCGCTCCTGCTCCGGACAGCAGCAAGCCCTCGGTGACAAATTGGCGAATCAAACGCGAACGCCCGGCGCCGAGCGCGAGTCGAATCGCCATCTCGCGTTCGCGGGAAGCGGTGCGCGTCAGCACGAGATTTGCAACATTGGCGCATCCGATCAGCAGCACAAATCCCACCGCCGCCAGCAGTATGTAAAGCGGCGAACGAAACGTTCCGATGTACGACTCTTTCGCGGACTTCACCACTGCGCCCCGATCGTGATTTTCTTGAGGGTATTCCTCTTCCAGACGGCTCGCGATCGTGCTCATCTCCGCCTGCGCCTGCGCGATCGATACGCCGGGCTTCAGAACACCGAGCCCACGAAGCCAGTGGACGCCTCGGCTGTGCAAGAAATCAAATTTGGCCGAAGCCGGCCAAGCCGCGTCACGCGCCATCACTGGAATCCACACTTCTGCCTGGTCGGAGAATCCGAGAAAACCTTTCGGTGCCACCCCGACAATCGTGAATCTTGCATCGTTCAGCGTGATTCCTTTGCCAACGACATTCGGATCCGAGCCGAAGCGGCGTTCCCAAAGGCCGTAGCTGATCAGTGCAACCAGGTCCTTCATCGGCGTCTCGTTTTCCTGCGGCAGAAATACGCGGCCCTTCGCGGCGGGAACTCCAAGAATTTCGAAATAGTCTCGCGTCACTTCTTCGCCGTAGATGCGCTCGGAGCTTGTTGTGCCGCTCACGATGAATTCGGCGTCGCTATACGCCGCCATCTGGCTGAACGAGTGGCTCTGCTTCTCCCAGTCCTGAAAGTTCACGAATGCCACGGATTCCGGCCCGTGATTCTTCACGTCCTCGCGCAGGATCACCAGCTGGTTGGCATTCTTGAACGGAAGCGAGCGCAGGAGAACCGCTTTCACGACGCTGAAAATCGCGGTGTTCGCGCCAATGCCAAGCGCGAGCGTCAGAATCGCAACCATCGTAAATCCCGGCGCGCGCGCCAGCATCCGGACGCCGTACTTCAGATCCTGCAGCAGGGTTTGCATCAGCGCCTCCTTGTTATCGTCCACGCCATTCGTAAATCAGCGCGACGGCCGTGCTCACTGGGCTTTCCTGGCTTCGCGGCGCGTAGAAGCTGTGCCGGCGCGCACGAGTGCGCGAACTTTGCTTCCACACTCGCACTTTCCTTGCCAGTGCCTCTATTGTGTAAGTGTCACGGGAACAATGAATTGCGGAGAGCAGGTGGGAGATTCCGAACGGAAGGATGCCCGAACGTGGGAGCTCCGATTGCGAAAGCGGACACTGCGCCGCTACGTTTTTTCGAGCTCCGCGATGATGGCGGGGACGATTTCGAACAGGTCGCCGACGATCCCGTAATCGGCAACTTCGAAAATCGGTGCATTCTGGTCCTTATTGATCGCCGCAATCGTGCGCGACCCCTTCATCCCCACCACGTGCTGGATCGCGCCGCTGATTCCGAGTGCCAAGTAAAGCTTCGGCGCCACGGTCTGCCCCGAGCTGCCGATCTGGCGCTCCATCGGGAGCCAGCCTTCATCGCAGATGGGGCGCGACGCGCAAATCTCGCCGCCCAGAAGCTTCGCGAGTTTTTCAGCCATGGGAATATTCTCGGGCGCCTTAATGCCGCGGCCGATCGAAACGAGAATCGGCGCTTGCGTCAGGTCCACAGCTTGCTTGGCTTCGCGGAAAAGCTCGAGCGGCTTCGTGCGAATTTGCTCGGGCTTCAAATCAACGCTCACGCTCTTTACCGGCGCTTTTCCACCGGAGTGCTTTGCGACGAGGTCGGCGCGAAACGCGCTCGCTTGGAACGACGCGATCCAGGGCGCATCTCCCGCGAACACGACATCTGCCGCCGTGCGGCCCTGAAACATCTGCCGCACGAAAATCAGCTTGCCGTTCTCGTAGCGGTACCCGATGCAGTCGCCGATCATTCCCTTGCCCATCGACGCCGCCAGTTTCGGCGCGAAATCGCGCACCTGATACGTATGCGGAAGCAGCACGAGATCGGGCTTCGCGCTTTCAATCACCTGGCGCAGCCCGAGCGAGAATCCGTCCGGCGTGTATTTCTCGAGCAGGTCGTGCTCCACCAGCAAAACCTCATCGAGCTGTGAGCCCGCAAGTTCGTCGGCGAGCGATGCAATGCCCTTGCCGATCACGAGCCCGGTGAGCGTCCCCTTCGTCTGCTGAACGATTTGCTGCGCTGCCGCCAGCGTTTCAAAGCTCACTTTGTTGAACTTGCCTTCGCGCTGCTCCGTGATCAGAAGAATTTTCATCTTAGAGCACCCGCGCTTCGTGTCTCAGCTTCTCGATCAGCTTTGCCGCGATTTCTTTCGGCTGCCCCGTAATGAATTCAGTTTGCTTCGCCTTGTGCGGAACGTAAATGCGTTCCACGCGCTGCGTCGGAGCATCCGGCACACCGAGCGAGGCGCGCTGCACCGTGGCGATTTCTTTTTTCTTCGCGGCCATGATGCCTTTCAGCGTCGCGTACCGCGGTTTGTTGATGCCCGACTGAATCGAAAGCACCGCCGGAAGCGGCAGCTCCACCCATTGAAACCATCCCGCTTCGAGCTCGCGTTTCAGTTTCATTCGCGAATCCACCACCTCAATCGCCATGATGATCGTCGCGTGCGCCCGGCCCAGCAATTCCGCCAGCAGAACGCCGGTCTGGCCGAACCCCTGGTCATCACTTTGCAGGCCCGTGAGAATTAAGTCGAAATTTTCGGCTTGGACCGCGGCCGCGATCGAACGAGCCGAGCCAAGTGGATCGAGTTTGAAAAATTGATCGTCGGCGACGTGGATGCCGCGGTCGGCGCCCTTCGCGAGCGCTTCCTTGATGGTTTGTTTCGCGCGCTCGGGGCCCATCGAAATCGCCACCACTTCCCCGCCGTGCTTTTCCTTTAGGCGCAACGCTTCTTCGAGCGCGTAGCTGTCCGGCTCGTTTGTTTCAAAGCCGATGTCGGACTCGCGAATCCACGCCCCGCCTTCAACGATCGCTAGCGGCGCATCCTTGGCCGGAACCTGTTTGACGCAAACTCCGATTTTCATCGCGCCTCTTTCAAATATGCCTGCACTACCTTGCATCCCACCGCTTGAAAATCAGCGACGCGTTCGTCCCGCCGAACCCGAACGAATTCGATAGCGCGTACTCGACCGCCACTTTCCGCGCTTGGTTCGGAACGTAGTCCAAATCGCACTCCGGATCGGGATTCTCGTAATTCACCGTTGGCGGCAAGATACCATCGCGCAGCGCGAGAACGCTTATTCCCGCCTCAAGCCCGCCGGCGCCGCCCAGCAGATGGCCCGTCATGGATTTCGTCGAGCTGATGGGAACTTTCTTCGCGCGCTCGCCGAACACGCGCTTGAGCGCCGTCGTTTCAATCGCATCCCCGATCGGTGTCGAAGTCCCGTGCGCGTTTACGTAACCCACATCATCGGGCGAAATCTTTGCGTCCTTCAGCGCCGCCATCGTCACGCGGTACCCGCCGTCGCCGCCTTCGGCCGGTTGCGTGATGTGAAACGCGTCGCCCGACATTCCGTAGCCCACGATTTCCGCGAGAATATTCGCTCCGCGCTTCTCTGCGAACTCGAGCGATTCCAGAATCAGCACCCCTGCGCCTTCGCCAACCACGAAACCGTCCCGCTGCGCGTCAAACGGCCGGCTCGCCCGCTCCGGCTCATCGTTGCGCGTTGATAGCGCCCGCATCGCTGCGAATCCGCCCACGCCCATCGGCGTAATTGCCGCTTCCGACCCGCCCGCAATCATCACCTCAGCCGCAGAGCGCTGAATAATTTTGTATGCGTCGCCGATCGAATGCGCCGATGCGGAGCACGCCGTCGCCGTCGCGGAATTGGGCCCTTTCGCTCCATAGCGAATCGAAACGTGCCCGGACGCCAGATTCACAATCGACGCAGGAATGAAAAACGGAGAAATCTTTCCGGGCCCGCCCGCCAGAAATTTTGAGTGCTCGCGCTCGATCACGTCGAAGCCCCCGATGCCCGACGCGATGTAAACCCCCGTCTCGTCCGCGAACTCAGGTTTCACTTCGAGTTTCGCCATCTGCATCGCGAATTCCGAAGCCGCGAGCGCCAGTTGAATAAACCGGCCCATCTTCTTCAATTCTTTTTTCTCGACCCACACAAGCGGATCGAAATTGCGAACCTCTCCGGCGATGCGGCAGTCAAAAGCCGTGGAATCAAAATGGGTAATCGGGCCGATTCCGCTTTTGCCGGCCACCAGGTTGCGCCAGACCTCGTCGGTCCCAATGCCGCACCCGCAGACCAGCCCTACGCCCGTCACGACAACTCGGCGGTTCAAACTTTCTTTCTCCTGTTCGGAATGGGACGGCCGGCGGACTTACTTACTTGCCTTGGCGTGCTTCTCGATGTATTCAACGGCGTCTTTCACCGTGGCGATTTTCTCGGCATCTTCATCCGGAATTTCGATGCCGAACGATTCCTCGAAAGCCATGACCAGCTCGACTGTATCGAGCGAGTCGGCGCCCAGGTCGTCCACAAACGAAGCCGTTGGAGTCACTTCGCCTTCGTCCACACCGAGTTGCTCGACAATAATCTGCTTCACGCGTTCTTCGACGCTGGCCATTCTGATTGTTCCTCCGGTATCGGCAGTCTCGCCCCCAGGCCACTGAACTGCGGGGGCACCGCTCCAAAATGTACCGCCCATTCTATGCGCGGCCTAACGCCGGGGTCAACCTTTGTGCCACGCCCGGCTGAAATTTCCTTCGCGACCGGCCTGCTCGCCTCAAGATCCGTTAAATTTCTGCAGGAATTCGATCCGGTTCCCGAATGGGTCCCAAATCGTAAACCGCTCCCGCCCGGGAATCACCGGCTCTTCCTGAATCTTCACGCCGGCTCTCTCGAAAAGCGCGCGGGCGCCTCGCACGTCTTCCACTTCAAACGCAGGATGCCGCTTTGTCGGGTTCACAACCGGTTCGACGCCCAGATGCAATTCGATGTCGCCGATCTCAAACCACAATCCGCCCCGCGACTTCAACGATTCTGGCTTTTCGATTTCGCGCAGCCCAAGCACATCCCGGTAGAAGGCGCGTGCTTGCTCCTCCGCTCCTGTCGGAATCGAAATCTGAACATGATTCAACCGCTTGACGACCAGACTTGGCGCTGCGCCTGTAGTATCCATTGATTGCTGCGCTCGCAATTTTCCCCGGGCTCGCGCTAGCCCATATGCATCCCGCCGTTCACTTCCAGCGTCTGTCCCGTGATGTAGCTCGCTTCGTCGCTCGCGAGAAAAACGATCGCGGCAGCGATATCACGGTCCGTGCCAAAACGTCCCAGCGGGATCAGCGATTTCATTTTGTCTTTGATCTCTTGCGATAGCACGTCCGTCATCGGCGTCGCCACAAATCCGGGCGCCACCGCGTTCACAGTAATATTCCGCGAGGCCACTTCCACCGCAATCGCGCGCGTCAATCCGATCAGCCCCGCTTTCGACGCTACATAGTTTGCCTGGCCGGCATTGCCCGTCTGCGCCACCACCGACGACAAATTAATGATGCGCCCCGACCGCTGCTTCAACATCGCTCCCAGCGCCTGCTGGATGCACAGGTGGGCGCCCGTGAGATTCGTGCGCAGCACGGCGTCCCAATCTTCCAGCTTCATGCGCAGCGCAAGCGTGTCCCGCGTGATCGCCGCATTGTTCACCAGAATGTCGAGCCGCCCGAATTTCGCCAGCACCTGCTGAAACCCGGCTTTCACCTGCGCCCCGTCGGCCACGTCCATCGGCACTGCCAGCGCCTCGCCTCCGCCTGCTTCGATTTCTGAGACGAGCGAAGCAAGCTTGTCAGCGCTCCTCGCAGCGACGCCCACCTTCGCTCCTGCCTCCAGGAGCGCCAGCGCCGTAGCGCGGCCAATCCCTTGCGACGCACCTGTGACGAGCGCAACCTTATCTTTGAGTGAAAACATCAGATTCCGTTACCCTTCCGCCGCTTCGGCCTGCGACTGCGCGATTTTTTCCAGCGCGGCTTCGAGGCTCGCTGCGTCTTCCACATTGCACGCCCGGATGGACCGGTCAATCTGCCTCAAAAGCCCGGTCAGCACCTTACCCGGACCGACTTCGACGAAAATCGTCACGCCCGCATCGAGCATCTCGTGAATCGAATCGAGCCATCGAACCGGCTGCGTCACTTGTCGAATCAACGCGTCGCGCGCTTCCTCGCCCGTCGCGATCGCTTCGGCATCCACGTTCGTAACCACAGGAAATTTTAGCGCGGCGAATTTCGCCGCGCGCAAATCCGCTTCAAGCCGCTTTTGCGCCGGAGCCATCATCGCGCAATGAAACGGCGCCGATACCGGCAGCATCACCGCGCGCTTCGCTCCGCTCTGCGATGCAATCTCAACGGCGCGCTTCACCGCCGCCGCAGCCCCTGAAATCACCGTTTGCTCCGGTGAGTTCAGGTTTGCCGGCGACACCACTTCGTGGTCCGCCGCTTTCTTGCAAATATCCGCCACTTCGCCGGGGGGTAGCCCCAAAATCGCGGCCATCGCGCCTTCGCCGGAGGGAACCGCTTCCTGCATGTACCGCCCCCGGCCGCGCACGATTTTCACTGCGTCGGAAAAATCGAGGCCGCCGGCCGCAACCACCGCCGAATATTCGCCCAGGCTGTGGCCCGCGGCGAAATCGGGAACGATCCCGCGCTTCTCAAGTGCGCGATACGCCGCGATCGAAACCGTCAAAATCGCCGGTTGCGTGTTTTCCGTCTGTTTCAGCGCGTCTTCAGAACCCTCGCAGCACAGCTGGAAGAGCGAGAAACCCAATGCCGCGTCTGCCGCGTCGAATACAGCTCGCGACTCGGGGAATTTTTCGGCTAGGTCCCGGCCCATGCCGGGATATTGCGAAGCCTGCCCGGGAAACAAAAATGCGATTTTGCCCATAACGTGCGATTGTCCGCGTGTCCTCAGCCGCGCGCGGCGGTGGCGACAGCGGAAAGCTCCTGATCGATTTTTTCGTTCACGCGATTGCGGCAAAGCTCTGCCGCCACGCGTATGGCATTCTTGATGGCCACGGGGTTCGAGCGCCCGTGACCGATCACGGTGATCCCGCGGACCCCGAGCAGCGGCGCGCCGCCCACTTCCGAATAGTTCGTGCGGGATCGGAAATCGTCAAAAGCCTTCTTCGACAGCGCATATCCAATCTGCGACTTCAAGCTGCTCTTGATCGCTTTCTTCAACATCCCGCCGATATGCTCCACAAGGCCTTCGCTGATTTTCAGCGCGATGTTTCCGATAAACCCGTCGCAAACGATTACGTCCACTTCGCCGCGGAACACGTCTCGTCCTTCCACGTTGCCAACAAAATTCAGAGATGTCTGCTTCAAGAGGTTGAACGTCTCCCGCGTCACTTCGTTACCCTTCATCTCTTCTTCGCCGATCGAAAGCAGCGCCACCCGCGGCCGCTTCACTCCGAAAATCGTGCGGTAGTAGATCTCGCCCATTACCGCGAATTGTTCGATCTGCGACGCTTTCGAATCAACGTTTGCGCCCACATCCAGAATCACCGAAAACTTTTCCTTCATATTCGGAAACGCGCCCGCCAGAGCCGGCCGGTCCACCGACGGCAACGTCCCCAGCACGAACCGCGCTACGGTCATCACTGCACCCGTATTCCCCGTGCTTACCAGCGCGTCCGCGTTCCCATCGCGCACCAGTTTCGCTGCCACATGCAGCGAGCTGTCTTTCTTCCGGCGGAACGCGTGCGCCGGCGAATCGCTCATCGTCACCACTTCCGTGGCGTTCACGATCTCGATCGGCAACCCCCGCGTCCGGTGCCGCCCCAGCTCGGCCTTCAGCGCCGCTTCCATTCCAACCAGCAATATGCGCACGTCCAGCTCGCGCGCCGCCAGCACCGCGCCTTCCACTTCCGCGCGAGGCGCGTGGTCGCCTCCCATTGCATCTAGAGCGATGGTTATCATCGAAAGTGCCAGTTTGGAATTGCAGGCGAGGGAAACTTAGGCTGTCTTGCTCTTGGTGTCAATCACTTCACGGCCTTTGTAGTAGCCGCAAGCCCGGCAAAGCTGATGGGGCAGTTTCTTTTCGTGGCAGTTCGGACACTCCGTCAGCGGCAGCGTATGCAGATGGTCGTGGGCGCGCCGGTTGCTCGTCCGCCGCTTCGAGTGTCGTCGTTTCGGATTCGGCATTACAGCTCCTCGTGGCAGGCCGCTACCAAATGCGGCCGAAATGGAAAGGGATAGTGTAGCGTCTTATTGCTTTTTGAACCAGTCCTGCTTCAAACGGGCGAGGGGCGCAAGCCGGGGGTCGGACGCGTGTTTCTCGCAGCGGCATTCCTCATTATTGAGGTTCGCTCCGCAGTGTGGACAAAGCCCGCGGCAATCGCTGCGGCAGATAATCTTCATCGGAATCGCCAGGTTCACCTGCTCCGCCAGCACATCCGCAAGGAACAGGCCATCTCCCTCGAAAAACGCAATCTCGGTGTCGTCGAGATTCAGATGAAATTCGTCCTCGCGCGCTATCGAAGTCATCGGCCGGTAGTAGAGGTCGAAGTCCCGGCTGATCTCCTCAACCACCGTGTCGAGGCATCGCGCACACACTAACTCCACTCGGGTGTGCAAGTTACCGTAGGCTCGAATCTGCCCTTCCACCAGCTCGGCCGTCGCGCGCACTTCCAGCGGCTCCACTTGACGAAATTCCCCGGAGTGAAAATCCAGCGTCCCCGGCGAATAGCTCTTGCGGATTCGGGTCTTCCGGAGGGCGAGTTCGTTTACATCCAAAAACATCGTTTTTCCCCGCAAATTTGCAGTGAAATCACATTATATGTCCGGTATAGGGGATGTCAAGGAAGCCGCCTGTGGAAGATTTTCTGCCTGACACTAAACGGGCAATGACTCTCTTGCTCTCAGGTTACCCCGCCGATTCCGCCGAACTGGTCGGCGTGTCCAGGAGTTCGTGGCATTGGCGCAGCAGGAAGTGATCCGTCATTCCCGCAATGTAATCGCAAACCACCCGGTGCCTCGGCTCTTCCTCGGCCAGCTCCGCATAATGCCTCGGCATCCGCTCCGGGTGTTCCAGAAAGAACCCGAAAAGCGAGTCGAGTGCCGCCACCGAGCGGTCGCGATCCTCCGCAATTGCAGGCTGCGAGTAAAGCCGCGAGAAAAGATACCGCTTCAAGCGGCCGTTCTGCTCGGCCACCTCACCCGAGAACGACGCCAGTCGCTTCGACAGCCTCCGGATGTCTTCCACCGTCTCAACTCTGCTCGCCTCGGCCGCTCGGCTCGTGCTTTCGATCAAGTCGGTTGCAAGCCGGTCGAGCACGCGCTTCAGCGCCTCGTTGAATTTCAACTTGTGAAGCCCGTGCGGATGCGTGCGGTCCACCTCCGCATAGGCCGCCTCAAAGATCGGCACCTCCGCGCGGAGCTGTTCGAAATCCAGCAAGTGCGCTTCGAATCCGTCATCAAGATCGGCGGTGTTGTACGCAATCTCGTCAACAAGATCAATCAGCTGTGCTTCAAGCGGTGGACGCTCGTCGAGCAAGTATTCCGCCAGCTCCGGAAATTCCGCTGCGGAGTAATCGCGCGAGTGCTTGATGATTCCCTCGCGCACTTCGAACGTCAGATTCAGCCCGGCATAATCCAGATAGCGCTGCTCGAACTGCTCCACGATTCGTAGCGCGTGGAGATTGTGGTTGAACCGGCCGCCGTGCTCGCGCATCCGCTTGTCGAGCTGCTTCTCACCCGCGTGTCCAAAAGGAGGGTGTCCGATGTCGTGCACCAGCGCGAGAGCTTCGACTAGATCCGTGTTCAGCCCAAGCGCACCGGCCACCGTGCGGGCAATCTGTGTCACTTCGAGTGTATGCGTAAGCCGGTTGCGGAAATGGTCGGAATAACGCGTGGTGAAAACTTGCGTCTTCGCTTCAAGCCGCCGGAATGCGCGCGAATGAACCACGCGGTCGCGGTCCCGCGCATAATCGTTGCGGTAAGCATGCGCCACTTCCGGATAGCGCCGCCCGCGCGAGCGCCGTACGTCCATGGCATAAGTAGCAAGCGCCATTGCACTCATCTTACCGCGACTCTTTCTTTTTCCGCAGCAGGGCCACGGCATGCGCGGGCTATACGTCCCGGATGGGGCGGCGGAACCGTCCCCAGGGCAGCCGATACTGGAATTCAACGCGTGAGAAAACACGACAAGTCCATTACTCGTCGCGGGCTTTTCCGGTGCAATCCCCCAGCGCCGTAGGCGCGACAGAAGTTAGCCCAGCGCGTAAGCGCTGGGAAGAAAGTGGCCCGAAGGGCGTACCTTTCGCGGTGCCTCTCTCGCGAGCTTTCGATTCGGTGGGAAGGGAATTAGGACGGTACACGACGAAACAGAAAAAATGACAACTGGTTTAGCGAGACTCGAGAAGAATCAGGACTTGCCCGGCAGCAGCGCCAATTCCTGATCGGCCTGTTCTGCAATCGGTGTATCCGGATACTCAGACTTGATCTGCCCGTAAAGCTTGGCCGCTTCGGCGGGATTTTTCGCGCTGTAATGTTCGGCGAGCGCCAGCATCACCACCGGCTTCGGAACTAGCACGCCCGGCTTCGCAATCAGCTGCTGATAGAGACTGACGGCTTCGTCGCCCTGCCCTCCGCGGTCGTCCAATTGCGCCAGCTCGAATTTCGCCATTGCGGCGAAATCGGAGTCGCCTTCCGCGAGGCCTCGCAACCACTTTTTGGCATCGTCGGTCTTATCGAGCTTTTCGAGGCTGAGCGCCGCGTAGTAAGCCGAAAGCTGGCCGGGGCGCGTCCGCGGATATTTCATCGCCCCATCGCCGAATTTCTTTGCCGCGTCGGTGTATTTGTTCTTCTCATCCACATACGTCACTTCGCCCGGCTCGGCCGGTTCTCCCGGGGCGCGAACGCGCGCCTGAAACACTTTCATCGCGTCGTTATACCCCGCCGCCGCTTTCACCGTCTGCCGCTCCGAATATGTCCGCCAGCCGAAATAGCCCAGCGCGACGATCACCACCGCGAGCGCCAAGTACAGCGTCAATTGCTGGTGAGACAGCACAGCCTCGGCGCCGTGCGCCAGCGTGTCTCGCACTTCGTCCGTCTTCAATTCCCTACGCGAAATATGCGCCAATGCCGCTCCCCGTACGTGAAATTCGGAAAAAACATCGTATCACAAAGCCGCTCGCGAACTAATTACAGCTTCGCCTCGGCAGCTCCGCATTGCGAAGCCTGCCGTCATTCCAGGAGCGCCGCCAGCTTCTGCAACGATTCCTTACAGCCTAGTTCGTTATCTTCAACCCGAATTCCTCTCGGTATGTCCTCGCAAACCACGGTAACTTCCGTTCCGCCCTCGGCATCCGCAAAGCTCACGATCATTCTCATCTCGCCTGCAAATGCCGGATCCTGCGACTCGAACTCAATCACCTCCACTATCTTCTCGTCAGGGATCAATTTCGCGAATCTCCCCTGGAACGTGTCCGTGTCTCCCGTCGTCTTGCCGCGCTGCGAATCTTCCGGCTTCTCGTATACAAGTGACATTCGGAATTTGCCTCCTTCGCGCGCATCGAAAGTATGCACGTGGCCTCTCATCTTTCCCGGCGCAAGCCACGCGCTCACGGAAACGGCGTCAACAAATGCCTGATAGACAGCCCTGCGAGGCGCCCTAATAATCCTCGAAACGCTCGTGCTCGACCTATTACCGGAAGGGTCGGTCATTTTCGGCAGTCTCTTCTTAAAAATGGAACGGCACCTCGGCCCGCCCGTCAGCGCGCTACCAAGAACAACGCAGTCTTTCGGCAAGAGGTTTCGACGCTTCAGGCAGGTGTCGAATCGAGGTTAGCGGAAACTTCGGAGCGCGGACTCTTCGTCCGACTGCACGTCGAACACCGTGAAAAGCCGCGTGATCTGCAGCAGGTCGTGAACTCGCTTCGTCAGGTGCAGTAGCTTCAACTCGCCTTCCACATTCCGCACTGTTGTGTATCCGCTCACCAGCTCCCCGATTCCCGAGCTGTCGATGTAATCCACGTCGTACAAATTCAGGACGATCTTGCGATGTCCCTTGTCGATCAGTTCGCGGATCGTGCGCCGCAGCGTCGAGCTGCCTTCTCCCAGCGTAATTTTCCCGCTGAAATCTATGATCGCCACATCCTCGATTTCACGGCATGTGCCTTGGAGAGCCACGGTAAAACCTCGATGCGTTATTCTACTCCGGTTGGGAGCTTCCGTTGCCCGAAACTGTTTCGGGGAGTTTCTTGACCATCACCAGCTCGGCCCCGCCGCCAGGCGCCGTATGGACGTTGAATTCGTCCATGAACGCCCGCATCAGGAACAGGCCGCGTCCCGAAGTTCGCAGCAAATTCTCCTCCGCCAGCGGGTCCGGCACTTCCGTCAGCTCGAATCCCTTGCCTTGATCCAGCACGCGCACGATCATTTTGTCCGGCTCGAGCTCTACCGTCATGAATATCTTTTTGTCGCGTATCTGCTGATTGCCGTAGTTATACGCGTTGATCACGCCTTCGCGCACCGCCATTCCCATCTTGTGAATGTCTTCTTCGCTGAAACCTGCGGCTTCCGCGATGCGCATCACAATCACTTCGGCAAGATCCACGCTCTCGAGCAGCGTCTCGAGCGTAATCTCGATTCGTTGAGTTTTGGCGGCCATCCGAGGTCGAGAGAAGCCCTTAAAAGAGCAGTATGCGTAACATACCGCCCGCGCACAAGTCAATCCATCGCCCCGGGGCACACTGGGTCGGTCGGCAGTAATGCGACGACAACGTCTTCTCACCGACCGATCGGTAATAATCTCGGTGCGCAGCACTGATCCACAAACGCACCGGTTTCCGGTTGCCGCGTCACCATACCGTTATCCGCGAGTCGCCCTTTACAATTATTAATTCGGGAGCGATCACATGCACTCACAGCTTCGGTTCGGCCAGCCCCTACAACTTCATTGATACGAGAACGCTGCATCCAGAGCGTACATTGTTCCATCCGGATTCTCGATTGTTATCCGGACTCCTCCGGTGGTGCCAGGCGGAGTGACAAACGTAAGTGTCGAGCTGTCGACAAACGCAGCCGCCACCGTCGTCTCTCCAACTGTCAATTTTGTTTCCGCCAGAAATCCGCTCCCGCGCAGCGTCACGGACGTGCCTCCCGCAGCAGTACCGGACGAGGGTTTCAAATAGCCAATCGAAAGCGGCGGAGGGCGGAGCTGTACGACTGTAAGTCCGGCGCTTGTTATCAGAAACAACCGGTTCCCGGCCTCGTCCAATGCCATCGAATTCTGCACAAAGGGCAACTGCTCCGCGAGCAATATCCTGCCGGTCCAGGAGCCATGATTCGTGTCGAAGGTGTCTACTCCGTCGAGCAACGGAGCGTACAGCACGCTTCCCGAAGCGTTCATCTTCTCGCCGACCACGGCTCCGCTCGGATGTGAGAGGAATTTGCCTGCGAAGAATTCCGGCACTTGCGCGCTATTCTGCTGAGTCGCCTGCGAATCGAGAAAAGTAGTGTCGCTCGCAAACCAGACTCCGTCTCCCGATGCAGCGCCGTTATTACTCACGAGGTTGGTGCTGCTAAATTGATCCGAAGAAGCGTTCCATAAATACGCTCCGCCGTTCGGGCTGGCGATCAACACCCTGTCTCCCGCCGAATCCGAAGAGAACTGCACTCCGCCGGCCTGAAGGCAGAATAAGACAGGGTCGGTGCGAAGTTTTACGCTCCGGGTACTGAGATCAAGCTCCCATAGCTGCGCTCCGCATCCGCTGGAACTTCCTGAAACTCCATCCACAAACACCTTGCCGGTGCTGGTAGCGGCCACGGCATTTACCCCGGGATCATTCACCACAGAGACGGGGATCTTTACCGCGCTTCCGGAAGACGGATTGTCGGGGTCTACGATGGCAACGGACGAATCGGCAAAGTTTGCAATCACCAGTTCAGAACCATCGGGGGTCAAAGCCAAACCGCGCAATTGGAGAGCGCCCGACACCGTCGGAGGCACAATCGGCGTCAAGAATTGCAACGTATCTCCGGAGAACACGTCAACGTGGTCGCCGGCGGAAATATACACTCGGCGCCTTCCGCTATCATAGAGCGCGAAAGTAAGACTGTCGGCCGACGGATAGTCTGTGACTCCGGGTAGATACTGAAATCCTTTAGCCAGCGTCGAGGTGCCGCTCGCGCTCGTCACAGTAACATCAGCCGCGCCCGGGACTCCCGTCGGAATTTTTACGCGCAGGTGATCGATTCCTATGAACGGGAATACCGTCTCGGTAGCGTATTGCGCTAAGCTCTGAATGCTTCCCTGCTGTCCCCCAATCGTAACTTTCGTGTTCGATTCGAATCCGTGACCGATTAAGTCGAGCGTTGCTCCGCCATCCGGCCCGCTGGCATTTCCTCCCAGATAAAAAATCTCCGTACCGTACGAGAATGCTTGCGGTGTGAACGAGAACCAACCATCCGGCATCACCGCCTTCACGTTGGCTATTCCGATGGACGCCGACGGGGGAGCCGTTACGCTGACCTGAAACCCATTGAGTTGAATATTCGTTCCCCGCATATCGTCGAACCACACGTCAGGAGCCTCGTCGAACACTTCCTGCCCAAGCGTCGTCGGGACTGCCATATTCAGGGGCGCTTCATTCGCGGCGCCCACTTGTCCGATCGGCGGAACCACCGGCAGGCTCACCAAATTCTGGAGATTGTTGGCGTCGTCGAATACGATTCCATGACTGGTAAGACCGAAAATGCGGCCCGTGGCGTCGATCGCTGCTGGTGTCGCCAAAATGTTCGGAGTTGGCTCCACTAGAAAATAGGGTATCTCCGTTTGGAACGCCGGCGCCTCTCCCAGAAACGATAATGTTTGCGCATCGTAGACTTCTATCAGAGGAAGTTCCAACGCAAATAAATTCACCATGTAGAGCTTCGTTCCGTCTGCGCTGAAAATGATGCCGTAGATCCTATTGCCATTGGGGCTCAATCCCGCCACAGTGGTAGCCACAGTGTTCAACTGAGAATCCAAAAGCGACAGCCCATTCGTCCCCAGCAGCGCGAATTGAGACCGCGCCGGATTCGCAGCAGCAAAAAGAACCTGGCCCACGGGCGACTGCCCGCTGGATGGAAAGCTGTCGGTTGTTGAATCGTAAATCGCCATATTGAGGTCCGTTCCGTAATCCACCACCAAAATCTTTGAGCCGTCGCCGCTTCGCACCATCCGGTTGATGAAGAAGCTGACGCCAGGCACAGAGCGCGGCGTGAATGTTCCGGCGTTCGGATTCCACTGCTCGAGGAAATAGGATGGCGGCGAGCTGTTCAACGTCATCCCGACCAGAACGCTTCCGTTCGAGCTGGATGCGAGGAGAGCGGGAACTGAATACGTCTGGCCACCTTGGACGAAAGGCGTCACGCTCGTCCGGTTTGTCACTTGCAGCGAGCTCGTATCAATCGTAACAATCTCTTGCACACCGCTTCCCACCCGCAACTGCTTGCCATCGGGGCTCAGATCCATTCCTGAGGGACTCGGCGCCGGAATTCTGGCGACGATCTGTCTGTTCGTGGGAGAAATCACGTCTACACGATTCCATTCGGGATTGCTTGCATAGACGAGCTGGCGGACTGAATCGTACACGGCAGAAACCGGAGTGCCGTCCATTCGAATAAAGTCCGTGCGAATTTGCGGCAAGGTTCCTACCGGGGGTGTAACGCTGAAATTAAGTGCTGCGGTCTCCTTCACTCCATCTGCCGTACGCGTGCCGGTAACAGTTATGCTGATCTTGTTGGCGGGTGTCGCAGACGAGCTCGCCGTGAACGTCAGCAAAGTCGCCGGCTGGCCGAGGGCGAGAGGGTTTGTAGCGAAGACGGCTTGCACCCCGTCCGGCAATCCGGAGACGGAGAACTCCACGGAGTACTTTGTGCTGCCCGATTGCGAGGTAATGCTCAGTCCCGCGGTAGTCGAAACGGTGCCACCCTGAGAAACGGATAATTCGGAATTGTTTAAATCCACGGAGAAGCTTGCGAACTGCTGTTGCTGTCCGCCTCCCCCTCCGCCGGTGCTCGTTGACGATCCGCCACCGCAGCTCGCAGCGATCAGCAACGGACACGCGGCGAGTGCAAATAGAACTGTCCTGTATGTCCAACTGTAGCGCCTGGATATTAAGTTAAATGGCATTTACGTTCCCGGTCACGAGCGGCGCATTCTATCGCGTCCGGTTACGTCCGGCAATTAGAAAGGCTCGCACTCAGTCGAGATGGCTCTTCGCCTCAATGCAAACGAATGCCTCCCTTGTCTCAATGTTTCTTTGTCACGCCCAGTACGTCCGGTCGAGCGTCCGGTACTGAATCGCCTCGCTCAAATGTTTCGGTGCAATGCACTCGGCGGCCTCCAGGTCCGCAATCGTGCGCGACACCTTCAAAATCCGGTCGTGCGCGCGCGCCGAAAGCCCCAGCCGCTGGATCGCCGTCTCCAGCAATTTTTCCCCCTCTGCGGAAATCGCGCAGTGCTTCCGGAGCAACCGCGAAGGCATCTGCGAATTCGCGTACAGGCCCTTTTCGCTGCGATAGCGGTCGAGCTGCACCTGCCGCGCTCTTAACACGCGCTCGCGAACCGCTGCCGAGCACTCCACTTCCGCGTTTCCGCGCAGCTCTTTGTACTTCACCGCCGGCACTTCGATGTGAATATCGATCCGGTCGAGCAACGGCCCGGAAATTTTCGACACGTACCGCTGAATCTGCACCGGCGAGCAGTGGCATTCGCGCGTGGGATCCCCGAAGAAACCACAAGGGTGCGGGTTACTTCATTGCGACACCCAGGAAGATATACATACACATGCAGTTGGCCTATGGGTGCAATCGCGGGCAACGCGACAGCGTAGTCTAACCAACTCGTCGGTACTTCTACGGGACTGAAATGAGTGTAAGGAAGAGTCGCAAAAGAACGGATCACAGCGGGTCAACCTTCTATAGCTTTCTCGAAGATGAAGGGATTCGCGAAGAGGTCGAGGCGGTCGCCATCAAGCGGGTACTCGCGTGGCAGCTTGAACAGGCCATGCAGAAACGACAAAAGACAAAATAGGCGATGGCGAAACAGCTTCACACAAGCAAGTCACAACGGATCGCCTGCTTTGTAACTGGCCCGCTGCGTCATGCTGGTACCATAAGCAAACTTGGAGGTGAAATATGGAAAACGAAAACCATATCTGTGGCTACTGCCAAAATCCCCAAAATCCCGTTAACGAAGATAACGGCGGTGCCATCAGCCTCGGGAGAGACTTCCTTGCGACCTCCTAGACTGAAACCAAAGGCAGCCTTCCCTCATGTTATCAACGATCATCGGTGGTTAGTGGCGGGCGGATGCTCGTGGAATCTCCTTATGGCAAATAACGGCAAGAACGATGTGAGAACTGCAGCTGACGCGCTGCTACCTGATGTCGTCGTGGCAGTGCGAGACTGTGTGCTGTTGCAGGCGCGCTCTCTGATCGACTTTTATACAAAATGCCACGCACGGGAAACTGACATATTGCTCTGTAACTTTAATGGTCTATCGATCGAACCTGCCCTCAAGGACGCGTTGGAAGGATACAAACAGTCGATAGAGGTTCATTTGCTTCACCTCACGGCTTGGAGAGATTTGGACTACCGGACGAAACATGCCACGGGTCAGTATGCCAACGCAACGCGTCGAGACTGGAATAAAGAGGTCGCTCCGCTCGCGGCCTCGATCCTGGCTGCCCTGAAGTGTGCCTCAGAAAAGAGCTCTCGATGGAGCAAGCCGTTCACAGATTTGTACGAGGCTTCCCTTTCGCGGTACCAAAACAAATCGTTTGATTGGCCACCATATCTAGGAAAGGAACTTGCTGTGGTTCAGTACCTCGATAAGTGCGGGCTATAACCC
>JBARFX010000026.1:0-17851 GCA_049797655.1 Candidatus Acidiferrales bacterium
GTTTTGGTATTTTTCCCAACGCAGGTTTTCGTTCCTCGAAATGGCTACCTCCTCATAGTCAAAGAAATTACTGGCGCCACAGGGTGAAGAAACAGGAGAAGAAAAGAATGCAGCGTGTATTCCTTACATTCTTCACCCTTCCATTTCGTTCTGACTTACCCGTCCGACGGTCGAAAGCAGTTTCCTAAGCGGTCCCTCGTCCCCACGGGAAACCGGAGGGAGGCGTAGACCGAAGCACCTGTAGATTCGGAGGAAACTGCAAACGGAAGTAACCGGCGGGAACTTCCCTCACTATACTAATCAGCCACAAAAAGTGAAAATGGACCGGGTACTAACAGATTTATGATTCCTTGGGAGTCTGAAAGGCTTTGACTGAGATAAGGTCGCGAACGTCAGTGGCAGGCTCGTCTCGCCGAATTGCATCGCAGCCTAGACGCTCTGGCCAGCCCGCCTACTTGTCACTCCGACCAGCCGATTTCATTTTCCGCGTACAGCGCCAGTTGTTTGCAGTCTCCCGTTTTCCAGTCGCTCAGGTCGGATTCCCTGAGTACGTGTGCCGTTTGCAGCGTCCAGCACAGTTCGGTCTTGTCCATGAAGCGCACTCGCACGTACAGCATCCCTTCCTCAAAGACGTGTTCCGCCCAGTCTACGACCTTGCCGTGGACGCCGGGATACTGCCTGCCCGGCCTCGGCAATTCCTTAATTTTGTGGCTCCGCCGATCTCTTCTTTGTCATGCGATGGCCCCTCCTTCCGTCCGCGGAACATCGGCGGACGGCCTGGGGCGCTCCCGTTCCCATTGGCGCCGCTCTTCCGGCGTCAAGGACCGCATTTTGGGCGGTCTTCCTTCGCCGCGCCGGCGATCTTCCAAGGCCCATACATCCCGATAGACCTGCACCTCGTCCAAGGTTCGCTTCTCGTATTCGTGATGCGGGGCTTCGAAGCGGACAGAATCCTGCCGCTCCCTGTGCTCGAGGGTGGTGCGGAAATAGAAATTGAGGCGTGCGCGGCGGTCCTGAAAGAGCACCAGCCCTTCATCGAAGCGTAACGAATCGAGCTGCGGATCCTTGGCCCGCATGAAGTATCCGAGACCGCGCACAGCTTCGTCAACGCCTCGGTTTACTAACAGAATTGGTTCGTATAGATGCGCGCTTTGCATTTGAACCTCCTCGCGCTACGTGCGGCGCGAAACCGCTGTCCGATCGTTGATGGAAGTGTTGGGACGCAAGTATAGCGAGGCGGTCGGAAGTTCGACCGGACTCGACACGACACAATTGTGCGTCGGCTACGGAGGAGATTCTGAGGTTGGCTCAGGAGGAATTAAAGCGGGAAACAACCGGCGCAAGACGAGTTGCGCGGAGAAAAGAAAGTAGATAACTTCTGTTTCAGCCATCTTGCACCTCAGACGTGCGACTTGGTCAGGGGCGCGTTCGGTGCGCAAACACCAACGCGTCCCGCTTTTTTACGACTCTCTTCGTTTGGCCTTCTTACCCGTCCTTCTATCCAAACCCTTACCCGCGTAATGCGCGATCTTATTTTCTTTCAATAGGGCCATCTCGGGTTCGGTCCAGAATTTGACGAGGCGACCGTTCACGATTCCGGCAGTCGGTGCCGGTATCGTCCCTCGACTAACCCAACGTTGCAGCGTCCGGCGATCAACTCCCAAGATCTCCGCCGCTTCTGACACCGAGTATTTGTTCATATCCATTGTGCCGCATGTGCGGCATTTGTCAAGAATAAAGCGAATTCGGATGGAGGCCGCGTCAAATGCGCCGATTCAAACCGCCTGAAGGGTATCGCAGAAGCTTGTGAGGCCGAAAGCCCTGTTCCTGTTGATGTCAGTATTTTCCCAACGCGGCTAACGGGACTGGGTACCTCGTTTAGAGCAATATCCTTCTTTAGTGGGCGACCATAATGACTGGTCGCCCGAGCAGTCAAGGGCGTGTGGGGCTCGCGTTCAGGGGAGCGAAGCGCACGGCCTTGAGAGAAGTCGGGCGCAGATACGGTAACACGGAGGTCAAACGTAAGCGCTGGGGAGGCAGCTGGTACGGATTTGCTAGGAAGAATCATTCCAGGCGAGAGAAACGCAGAGCGGCAATAAGACACAGCGAAATGGCAGCCGTGCTTCGAGAAACGGCTGCCGGCATGCAACTGATCGTGATCATGGACGCTGTCTTGGAGGTGTCTGACGAATTCGGGTCATCCTCCAGAGCTTCCTAAACGGAGCAAAGCCTACGGGGAACCTGGCGTCATCAACTCAATGTCGGATCGGGTCGAAAGGGCTTCGGTGATCACCCAAAGTTTCGTGTCGCCCGCATTGGTGCGGTAGTTGCTCTACAGCCGGAACCCGCGTTCCAAGCTGAACTGGTTTTCTTTCCGGTCTTCGTCGCTCAGTTCGCCTCATTATGTGGAATCAAGCCGTTTCTCCAGGCTGAAGTATCGTGACATTCCGCCTCCTGCAGGAGGCGGAATGTCACTGGAGGAACATATGGGTGCAAAGTTTCCGGTGTGCGACGTGCGATGGGAAAGATATCCGCGAGTTGCGGAGAGCGCTCACCCCCGAGCGTGGCTGACGTGGCAATGCAACAGAGGTCTTGCGGCGAACACTTTAGAGGCGTATGGCCGCGGCTTAGAGAGATATCTGCTGTTTCTTGCCGGCAGAGGGCTCACGATCGAAGCGGCCACGCGCTTAGACGTTGCAGCCTATGTCCGCGATTTGCTCTCGCCCGGACCCACTGCTCACGACTCACCGCGAACTGATACACACGACCCGCTGGCCAATGCCACGCTCCAACAGCGGGTAACTGTGATCAGACTTTTCTACGATTACCTGGTTGAGGAGGGGGTGCGCGAACGAAATCCTGTTCGCCAGAGCGCTTTGGGCGTGGGCAGTCTGGTCCCACGATTTCGAAAACTGCCTTGGATTCCGAACGACGAACAGTGGCAAGCCGTTCTGGAAGCTGCTCGGCGGGAAACGCTGCGCAACCGTGTGATGTTGGCTATGTCCTATGATTGTGCGCTTCGGCGCGAAGAACTTTGCAATCTAGAAACCGGCGATATCGATCCCGCACACCGCATGGTGCGCATTCGGGCAGAGAACACGAAGGGGCGGCGCGAGCGCGTGGTGCCCTATTCCGAACCGACGAGTGAATTATACGCTCGGTACCTTGGGCACCGCCGGCAGATAAGCCGCGATCGTGGCAAGCTGTTTCTTTCGGAGTCGCACCGCAATTTAGGACAGCCGCTTCCGATCTGGACTTGGTCCAAGCGGGTTGCGGAGCTTGCCGATCGCTCGGGTGTGGAGCAGTTCACCACACACACACCACGACACCTCTGCCTTACCGATCTCGCTCGAACGAATTGGGACATCCATGAAATTGCCACGTTTGCTGGGCATCGAAGCATTCAGACGACTCTTCTCTATATCCACCTGAGTGGCCGGGAGCTCGCTGCAAAGTTAGCTCAAGGCATGGCCGAAATACATGCCGGTCGTGTTCGCCTCACTGCGGAGATGTTCAGATGAGGTCTGTTGAACGAAGGCAAGGGCTTCAGGCGAGCAACTGGTCGCCGCTCAGCATCGACCGCTATGATCGCAATCCAGCGCTGACTTCCACTGAAGCGAGAGCTTTGACAAGACATGCGCATGAGCATCACCCAGTGAAAGCCACTCTTCATGACAAGGTGAGGCGGCTGATTGAACCTGTGGAAGATCTCTTCGGTCACACAAAGCTTCGCCAAACCGTACGGCCTTTCCTCGTTCTGTATTTGCTGCGCGAGATGAGCCGCCGCGGCCGAAGCTTCTGGGGTTGGACGACGGAAGAGTGGATCGAAACTATTAACAACCATCCGCCTCAGCAGCAGCATCTGATCGCTGCCGCATACCTTCTTTGTGGATTTACGGAACTCGACACGGTTGGATGGCGGCATCCTTTATATGCCAGCCTCGCGCAGAAGGTATTTGGCGAGAATTGCGTGGAAGAGGTGCTCGGTCGCATCAGCAGTCTTCTGGTTGAGTGGGGCTATTCCGGAAAAGCCACGATGCGGAACATACCGCGAACGGTGTGCGAGGCATTATTGGCCAATCGTAGCCCGCGTCTCGAAGACCTCACGATTGAAGCGCTCAAGACGGTCGAAGAGACCCGGAAGCGGAACAAGAAAAGACAGAATGGAACCGGATCTCGCCCCAGTGTCTGGTTGGTTGCAGTATCTCGAGTGCTGACGAAATTGGGAGTCATCCGCGAACCCCTGTGTCCGTTCACAAAGACCCCCGCTTGGAGAGCTGAAAAATGCGAGTTGGCGGAAAACGTGCCGACGGTATGGGCAAATCTTTGCAGATTTTGGTTCGATACATCCACACTCTGCCTTAATAGCAGGCGCAGGAGTTACTACGTTTTGCTCAACGTTGGACGTTGGGTTGCTCACGAACACCTCGAAACGTCTCCGGCACGATGGACGCGAGAGTTGGCCGCCGAGTGTGTGGCGATGGTGATTCGACTGCGAAGCGGTGATTGGACCAAAGTCACGAGGTCCGTTAGGAATTTGGGACAGCCCATGGCTGCGAACACCAAAGCCGCTACGCTGTCCATTCTACGAAGGTTTTTCCGCGACCTTCAGGAGTGGGAGGTGATTCCACGGCGATTTCATCCCCTGCAGATATTTGCTACTCCCAAAACGATTGTTGCCCAGATTGGACCGAAGCCTCGCGTAATCGCGGATGACGTGTGGGCCAAGCTGTTGTGGGCCGGACTCAACTTTACAGCAGATGACCTTCCGCGCATGGGAGGATATGGACGCGGAGTGAGGTGGAGAACCCATTATCGGTTCGAACTCATTCGAGCCTTTGTCATGACGTGGCTCTTCGCGGGACTTCGCATCAACGAAATCACCCGACTGCGCCTCGGATGCGTACGTTGGCAGCACGCCGATGTCGCAACTCCGAAGACAGAGCAGACATTGCATCGTGACGATATCTGCTTTCTCGACGTACCCGTTAACAAGACAGGTAGAGCATTTACGAAACCTGTGGACCGTCTGGTAGGAGAAGCGATTGCTGCTTGGGAAAAAGTGCGTCCACCGCAATCGAAGCTGACCGATTCGAAGACAGGAGAACTCGTGGACTTTCTCTTCCTCGATGAGATGAGGCGCGTCAGCTTGCGTTATCTCGACAGTTCAGTCATTCCGATGTTGTGTCGAAAAGCTGGAATACCAATCAACGATGTGCGCGGAAGAATCACCAGCCATCGAGCACGTTCAACCATCGCATCGCAGTTATTCAATGCTAAAGAGCCGATGACTCTGTTTGAACTCCAGGAGTGGCTGGGCCACAGCTCGCCAGAAGCGACTCAGCATTATGTAAAAACTACTCCGACCAAGCTCGCCAAGTCGTATGCAGACGCCGGTTATTTCGCTCGCAATCTGCGAGCGATCGAAGTGCTCATTGACCAGAAATCGGTTCGGAATGGCCGAGCCGCCACCGAGCCGTGGAAGTTCTACGATCTCGGCCATGGCTACTGCATGTATGACTTTTTCGACCAGTGCCCTCATCGTATGGCATGCGCGAAGTGCTCGTTCTACCTTCCTAAGGATTCCGCTAAGACGCAGATTCTAGAGGCCAAGACGAACCTATTGCGGTTACGCCAGGACATTCCCTTGGCCGAGGCAGAAATTGCGGCTGTTGAGGAAGGGCTTACTTCGTACGAACAATTACTGGCGAAGCTTGCTGACGTGCCGACGCCGGCAGGTCCAACTCCCCGGCAACTTGGCCGAGACCATCTCGTGCAACTGCAGGTGGGTGACCAGCCAATACGATTCGACCATCGGTAGGTTCTTCTGTTATTTTTGGCGGGAATTTCAGAGGATTCGATCTCCGGTAACGTCCAGGGGCATGTTTGCTTCCTATTGACACTCTATATGTGGGTCGGTTATTATTCCTACAGAATATCGATAGGAGATATCCTTTGAACTCTTAACCAACAGCTCCTTTGCAGGGGACTTTGGACCTGCTGATTTTGAAATCGCTTGTTGCTGGCGAGATGCACGGCTTGGGAATCTCGCGCAGAATCCAGCAGATCACGCGCGGCACTTTCGTTGTTAAGCCAGGCTCGCTCTTTCCCGCTCTACACTGAATGGAGGAAGAGGGTTGGATTTCCTCCTTTTGGGGAGACTCCGAAAACAACCGCCGTGCGAAATACTACCGCTTGACCAAGGCTGGACTGAAACAACTCGAAGTCGAATCCAAGCGATGGGGCCGCATTTCCTGGGCGATCGCGCAAGCTTTGGAAGCGTCGTAGAGAGGAGTCTCGCATGCCGCTCTTTGTGAAAGCCCGAAGTTTCCTGCGAAATCTCTTCTTGTCTCGCCGTGTGGAAGTAGACCTCGACGAGGAGGTTCATTCCCATCTCGAAATGCTGACCGAGGAAAATATCCGTGCGGGCATGTCGCTGAAGGATGCGCAACGTGCGGCGCGGATCGAACTTGGCGGCATCGAGCAGGTGAAAGAACAGGTTCGCGAAGAACGGGTCGGTAACTGGCTCCGCTCCGTGATCTCCGATTGCCGCTACGGTGCCCGACAACTCCGCAAGAATCCCGGCTTCACTGTTGTCGTCGTCCTTACCCTCGCCCTCGGTATCGGCGCGACCACGGCAATTTTCAGCGTTGTATACGGCGTATTGTTGCGGCCGCTGCCGTACCCCAATTCGAACCGGATCATGGCCGTCTTCGAAGTCACCTCGGAAGGCAGGCCGTCACGGGTAGCGGACCCGAACTTCGACGACTTTCGCGATCAAAGCCGCAGCTTCCAGGCGATTGCGAAGTACAATGACGACGTCGCGTCCGTTTCGGGAGCTTCACAGCCGACGCGCACGACGGTCGCAAGCGTCTCGCCTGACTTTCTCAAGGTCTTCGGTATTCAGCCGATCCTCGGACGGGATTTCAGCGTCAGCGACACGAAAAAAGGGGCCGCCCCCACCGTTCTTGTCAGCTATGGATACTGGAGGCAGCATCTCGGATCGCCGCGGAATCTCTCGCAGTCGCACCTGAAGATTGATAGCGTGGTCTTTTCTGTTATCGGCGTGCTCCCGACCGGATTTCGTTTCCCAGCAGATGTGGATTTGTGGCTGCCGGCCGATTCAGACGGCGAAAACCCGAGCAGGACCTCGCATAACTACAATGCGGTAGGGCGCCTCCGCGATGGTGTGACTGTCCAGCAAGCGAATCAAGACATCAGTGCGATAGCCCGGCGCATTCACGATACATCGAGCGAGCAAGACGATTATCTCCTCAAAGACGGAATTGTCGTCCCGCTACAGGACTCGATTACGGGCAAGGCTCGCTCGCCGCTGCTGGTCCTGCTCGGTGCGGTGGGATTTCTGCTGCTGGTGGCGTGCGCGAACGTGGCGAATTTACTGCTGGCACAAGCGTCGGCGAGAGAGCGCGAGCTCGCCATTCGCAGCGCCCTCGGTGCGGCGCGCCGGCGGCTGATCCGTCAATTCCTTACCGAAGCATTCCTGCTTTCGCTGGTCGGTGGCGGCCTTGGCGTACTGTTAGCATTATGGGGCGTGGCGACATTAGTTGCGTTGGCGCCGGAAAATCTGCCGCGATTGGACAGCGTCTCGATCAGTATTCCAGTACTTGTGTTCGCGTTCCTGCTTTCCACCGCGGTCGCCGCCGGCCTCGGAGCGTTCACCGCCGCACGCGGGACTTCCGGGTATCCGCGCGAGGGCCTCTTGGAAGGCGGGCGTGGACAAGCAGGTTCGCAAGGCAGCCAGCGCGTTGGCCGGGTAATCGTGGCGGCGCAGATCGCGATCACATTGGTTCTCGTGGTCGGAGCGGGATTGCTCGGGCGCAGCCTGATGAAAGTGCTCGAAGTGAATCCCGGGTTCCGCGTGGACAAAATTCTCACGATGGACGTTTCGCTTCCGTGGGTGGACGATCCCAAAGCAAAGGCAGGTCAGGCGATTTTCTTTTTAAACCTGATTGACCGGCTCAAACAAATCCCGGGCGTGCGAAAAGTCGGAGCTACCAGCGGCCTGCCGATGGATGGCGGCCTTCCCGACGGGATGTTTCTGCTAATGACGCAGAATGAGGCCCCTAAGACCACGGATGAGCTCGTTGCGATGTTCCAGCAGAAAGAACGCATCGGCAATGCGGATTTCTGTGCCGCGACCGAGGGATACTTTCAGGCTCTCGGTATTCCGCTGGTTCGAGGGCGAATCTTCGACGAGCACGACGGCCTGAATTCTCCGCAGGTTGCCGTAATTAGCGAATCGCTGGCCCGCGACCGCTGGCCAAATCAAGACCCCATCGGCCACACCATTGAGTTTGGAAACATGGATGGCGACTTGCGTTTGCTGACCATCGTCGGGATCGTGGGCGACACTCACGAATATGGCCTCGACGTGCCGCCGCGCCCGACCGTTTACGTGAATTTGTTCCAGCGGCCGCGCGCGGCGATCACCTTAACGATGCTGAGCGATGCGGATACGCGGTTGGTCGCTTCGGCCGCACGAGGAATCCTGCAGGACCTCAACCCGGAGATTCCGGTGAGGTTCCGGACAGTTTCGCAGGTGTATTCCGCTTCGCTGGGTTCGCGGAGATTCAACGTCATTCTCATCGGATTCTTCGGAATCACGGCCCTGCTGCTCGCAACGGCAGGGGTGTTTGGCGTGATGGCCTATTCGGTCAGTCGCCGCACGCGCGAAATAGGCGTGCGTGTCGCTCTCGGAGCGGATCGCGGCGATGTTCTGAGGATGATCTTGGGCCAAGGATTACGCACGATCTTCATTGGGGTGGCGATTGGGATTGCCGGTTCGCTGGCCGTGATGCGCACCTTGGAGTCGCAGCTCTTTGGCGTGACTGCCACCGATCCGCTTACTTTCGGCGGGGTGACACTGCTCCTCGTTGGGGCAGCGTTGCTGGCTTGTTACATCCCCGCCCGTCGTGCCGCACGCGTCGATCCAATGGTTGCGCTGCGCTACGAATAGAATTTGGCTCCTAGCCGTTTGATTGCTTAAGTGGGTCAGTCAACTCGGACGCATAGACTAGTTTCCTGGTACATGCCTAACAATCGCACTACTCGTTGGAGTGCGGCAGGCCCTCATGACGGCGTAGTCGAAGACTCTGTCCTCACTGGCCCCTCCCTTCACTCCGGCCTAAACGCTCCGCCTCCTGCGTCGCAGGCCTTCGTCCCAGAAGGGGCCAGTGAGGCGTACAGCGCCGCTTCGGCCTAACGGACCATCATGCTCGGAAAATCTCTTGCCAAAAGCTATTCCACATAACTATCAATCGCCACGAAAGTGTCGCGCTAGGAACTCCAGCGGGGTTTGTCCTGTCTTTTGCAGTGCTGCCAACGCGCCGAGTAACCTCCCTTGGGCTCTGAAGGAACACTTCGAAGCCGCCCTCAAAACAAGAACTGACTGGGAATCGTACCAAAAGCATCGGGCAGACTTTCTCGTCGATGAAGGAGTAAAGGCCATCGCCGCGATGTTGCCCGGCTGCCAATCATTTCAAAACCTCACATACATTGCGAATGGCAAACGGACGGAACTCGATGGTCTGATTTTGTTTGATCGTTACGCCTTCCTAGTTGAAGGCAAGGCTGGTACTTTTGCCGCTGCAGGACGACGCGGCGGTCCTTCGAGCATAGCGCGGAGCCTTCAGGAGCTTGTGGTCGATCCTACCCAGCAAGCGGTTCGGGCATTGGAGTACATCCGGCAGACTGATCAGCCTGTCTTCAGTACCTCCGACGACAAACCGCTCTCCATCGACAAGACGCGTACAACCGACCTCTGCTCAGTCACACTGACCCTCGACAGCCTGGATGTTTTCACTCCAGACTTGCAGAGCTTGCGTGCAGCCGGTGTTCTCCAATCGACTGATCTTCCGTGGGCCGTCTGTCTCACAGACCTGTGGGCGATTGCGGAACTCGTTACTTCGCCGTCGGAATTCACACACTTTCTTCGTTGGCGCCTTGCGGTCTACTCGGCCGAAAGCGTCTTTGCAGGTTCTGATGAGCTGAACTGGTTCGCCATTTACCTCAAGGAAGGGCCGAAATTCGTGGGCGTACCGGCCGGTTTCGACCATTTAACCTATACGAGTTACACGGATGACATCGATGCTTATTTCTACCACCAAAGCGGACATCGAAAAACATTTGCCGAACGTCCCGGCCAACTGATTCCCGCGCCACTGCGCTCGCTCATTTCGTCGCTCGAGCAAAGCCAGCCTCAGAGTTTCACGCGGGTAACAGAGTTTCTCCTGGACTTTGCCTTTTCTGCGCGCACCGAACTAGCCGAACGGCTGACACACTTCGCATCTCCCAGGAATGCGGCCGAGCGCTTGACGTTCACCTCGACCGATTGTCTGGTGGTCTTCCTGCGAAGTGCCCGAGAACAACAAGATCTCGATGACGAAGCTGCGCGGCCTTCTTCGCCTCACAAGAACGTGTTGATCCTGGCCGTCAATCCAACGAATGAGCGTATTCTCGGCTGGGCGTTCAAGGGGGCTCAGTAGGTTGTGTTCACGGTTGAATCGTCACGCCGAATAAAACCAGCGAATTCAAGATACTCACTCGCAGCTCCACACCTCTCTCTGCCCACTTCCTGCGAGGGTTGACGAACATTGCTCTGGCACTGCGAGGGCCGGGTCGCTCTCGGCCCCAAACAAGAATTCCGCTTGGTAGGCATCGGCTTCAGATTTCTCGGCCCCAGAGACATCTCCGCTCAAGCAGCGTGGCAAGTTACAGCTTGTCGTTGCATGGCACGATGTCAAGCTATAGCTTGTCTTATAGGTACAAACTATCAATCTATAAGTTGACTTTTGCCCCCACCGCTCTCAAGTTATAGCTTGACAGGGAGCCCTTATGAAACGTGAATTCCGACAGTTACGACTCTCACAATTAGACCGAAACCTTGAATTCTGGCGTAGCCTGCCACCTCGTCCTTCGGGCGGTTGGATCGCCTCAGTGCGCGAGGCGCTCGGCCTCAGCCAGCGCCAAGTCGCGAAGAAAATGCGGGCATCGGGACAGGCCATCCAACAGTTTGAACAGGCCGAAGCTGAAGACCGCATCACGCTCCGTGCCCTTCGGCGAGTTGCCGGAACCATGGGGTGCGAGCTAGCTTACGTACTCGTGCCGAAGTCCGGCTCGTTCGCGCAACTCGCCGAAGAACCCACTCGCGAGCGAGTCGCTCGTGATGTCAAAAGCGTCGTTCATACGATGGCGCTCGAAGACCAGAAGCCAGAGAACGCCACCCAACTGACGGACGATGAGGCGCACCGCCGCCTGAACCGCAGCAAGACCCGATGAACTTCATCCTCAGTCACAAATATGCGGACGGGAATACTCCGATTCGGCTGGAAGAGGCCGAACAACTCATTCCCCGCATCAGCACCATGGGCGAACTCAATGAATACGAAGCGCTCAACATATTGTCGGCCCGCGATTGGGCGTTTGATGGTCGGACGATGAAATCCCTGGACCCTTTGGATGAACTGTATATCCGAGACCTGCATCACCGGATGTTCGACAGCGTCTGGAAGTGGGCCGGAACGTATCGTCAAACGGAGCGAAACATTGGATGCGATCCGAGAGAGATCGTCCAGCGAATTGCCCAGCTCCTTGCCAACACGCGATACTGGCTAGAAAACAAAACGTTCCCGACCGACGAAGCGCTCCTTCGTTTTCATCACCAACTGACGAGAATTCATCCCTTCGCAAATGGAAACGGCCGCCACGCGCGAATGATCGCCGACGTCGTCGCCGTAAAGTACGGCCAAGACGAGTTCACTTGGGGCGCCGGTAAAGACCTAGTCGCGCAAGGTGACGTCCGCAGCACATATCTTGCTGCGCTCCGCGCGCTCGACGAAGACGAAAACGATGTGAAGTCGCTTCTCGACTTTGCCCGCTCCTAACGACGGCCACTCCGCCTATCAGTGGAAGTCGTGCGACTCCGTTTGTGCCGGGCTGATCGCAATCGGCATCATCGGGCTCGAGGAGTGCGTTTCGCCATTCCGACCATTGTCCTTCGCACGCCGATTAGCCGCGTCACTTCGGCACACACAAATGTCTGGCGCTTCTTATTTTGTCGCTTTTACTCGGACCCGATGACACGGAGTCTGGAGAAGGGACCAGAATCGTAGAGGAATCCGTCGGCAGCGGCCAATAGGGCCCCGATTCGTTCGTCCAGCCGTGCTTTGCTAAAACCCGGTTGGACGATCACAGATTCGAAAACGATTCGCTTTCGTCTCGCTGGATCAAGAAACCCTCTTAGCGCTTCCAAATCGCCCTTTTCAAATCGAGAAGCGTTTTCCCTTTCGTTGAACCGTCTATTCACTGACGCAAATAGGGTTGGCGTCTTGATCCAATGGACACATTTTATGGCTTGCCCCACGACTTCATATGCGTCGTTCAGACGACGACCTGCGGCATCGCCTGACGATCCCTTGCAGTGATAGAGGGAGAGTCTCTTCTCCTCGTTTGTTTCAACACAGGTAAGAAAGTCTGCTACTTCGCCGGAACCGTGGTCATAAAATACGATCAGGGCATCCGACGCCACCAAGCGCTCGCGCAAGTATTCGTGAATGGATCTTCCTCGGGCGGTCCGGTCTCCAAATTCGTGTTCAATATCCACCGCGGCGTCGGCCCAGTCAACGGCCTCAAACCGCTGTAAATCAAATGGCTGCGCACCAAATATCGTGGCCGCGAAGAAATTCCCACCTTGGAAGCTCGCGAAGTCGGCAGTGAAGAAAACGGGCGGGAAGTGGTTCAGATAATCTTCAAGTGTCATCCCCTGCTCTTCAACAATCACCTCAGTCTCGTTGTCTTCGCTTTCGTGGACGTATCGGTCTGTCTCCAGCGAAAACTGCGCGCAGTACGCTAGAACCGAATCCGAAATGCGAAATGTGACGCGCTGCGCATCGCTCCGATCAAAATCAATTCTCAGATCCAAGTCGAGGAGTTGTCGGGTGACGATATGTCCCTGCGGATTTGAGTAGCGTATGCTTACCGGCTGTTGGAAAACATCTTGGTGCCAGTCCACGAAGGCGACGTGTTCTGGAATGCGAGCGAGGTCTTCTCCGGTGGATAGTAAGTCCAGTCCACTTTGAGTTCGCGGATCTCGTTCGCTCGCGATTTTGCGAGCGAGTTGGCTACACCATTCAAGAAGCTCTGGAATGCGTGTTTTTTCACTGCTCCAAAGCTTGGCCGAGCTGCTGAGGCCCACTGTGACACGTTCCCCATCCGACTCGGCGGTTCCATAGAAGTGGCCTCGGCGGAACGTGCGACCGAGACTTGGATCGATGGCCTCACTTGCATTTGAGCCAGCAATGATGCGGTAAGCCTCGCTGTTATCCCCCATAACGGACTTCCGCATACCGATATTGAAGAAACGCGGGTTGTCCAAATCGAGTAGGACCTTGTTCAGCCTCTTGAGAGAGGGTCCCCTGAGTCGGGCGTTTGGTACCCCCGCAAGGTATTCAAGACCCATGTGCTCGTAAAAAGCATCCGCTCGGAGCGAGGAACAAATGAAAAGCAATCCCGTGTCGCGATGATAATAGTTAACGACGAGGTGATACTCCTCGGAGTCAAAGTCGTCGGTCGTGCTCCATTCCGGGCGAGCTTCGATGCGGATTACGAATATGGCCGCTGAATGCTCCGCACTCAGGAAAGTGTGTACGGCCGTCATTCCAGATGGGAAAACGATCTCTCGAGTGATGTCAAGATCGGGCCCGACGTTATACACCTTCGCGTGATGAGACGGCCTTAAAGAGTGAAGGGAAAGATCGACCTCGTCTTGATCGTCGGTTTCAGAAACGGCAAAAGTTGAGAGGGTTTCCCGGACGCTCTCTTCCTCCTCGACGCGACGACCGCTTAGGTTGGGGATAATCTCTTCCCATACTGCCCCTTCGCGGTAGAGCTTTACCCTCTCTATCTCCATGTCCGACGCCAACGCAAAGAACGTCGCCCTTCCTAGGTTTTGGGCCGTGGTACGAGCGAATCTCCCTATGAACTGAAGGGTGATCGCGAGAGACTTATCCGGGCTATGGAGTGCTGCGACTTTCAGAATTGGAAGGTCGAATCCCTCACCGAGCATGTCGACGCAGACAATTCCGTCAAGTTCCGCTTCCCGAAGCTGCTCGATGGTTCTGCGCAAATGTCCAAGTCTGTGATCCCCCGTAAGCAAATTGATCTTCAGATTGCACCGTTCGCGATATAAATCCAGCAGCTCGTGCGCACGGACCTTAGTTCCGGTGCGAATCATCAGCCGGTGATCCAATCCCCGTTGCCGATCGGCAGCAAGCTGAGCCGTCGCTGCATCCGCAATGGCGGCATCCGGGTCTTGCCCGGCCTGTGGCAAAACCGCTTGATACTCGAGCTGGCCGAAAACACCATCCCGATAAGCATCCCGAAGTTGGTATGTGTAGACGAGCCTACCAGCAATCTCCCTCCTGTCACGCCTAAACGGAGTGGCCGTAAATTGTACGAGCTTCGCTGTGCTGAGTCGTTCGAGCAAAGCGCTCCAAATCGGGGCAGGCCCGTGATGTGCCTCGTCGACGAGGACAAGATCGAAGAAGTCTGCCGGTGGCCCCGAAACCCCATCTATGCCCGGACTAATGCTATTTGGAAGAGCGATCACTACGTCGAATTGGGATAGACCTCCCCATTCATCTTGCTGAACTGTCCGAATGATCGAGTGCACGGATGGGGTTGGAAGACCAGCTTCGAAGGCTCCAAGCTTCTTTAGAACGCGCAGAAGCTTGAATTCCTCCGTTATTTGCTCTCGTACAATTCGGCTTGGTGTGACTACGAGAACTCGGTTTGCGCGGAGAAGAAATCCAGCTCCCATGAGCACAGCTGTTTTCCCAGCGCCTGTTGGCATTGTGACGATAGCAGGCTCGGTCTTGGCACTGAAGTGGGCGCCGATGGCGTGAAGAGCCCCCCACTGTGGAATTCGTAGACCCGGGGTCCTACCTTCAGCAATTGGCCATCTGAAATCCGCATAATGATCGGCGAAGTAGCTCAAGCAAAGCCCCTCGATTAGAAACTGCCGATACGCGTTAAACGGTACTGGACGGATAGTAGCACTTCCGTTTATGAACATAAGCTAGAAGAGATAACCTTCGAAATTTATGATCAGGCGTTGCTCATCGGTGACATAAAACTTTTGTTGAGCTGCACGAGTGATATCTTAGCCACGAAGAGGGACTATGCTAAATCGCGGATCGGAATGGCGGCGCTGAGAGCCTCACATCCATGCGCCCGGAACTGTTCTCAATAACCAATTCGGAGGCAGCAACGCTTGGACAAGCTATCTCACCGCGCTGGAAAATGCCACGCCGAAGATTGCGGCCATTGCCGTCACAGACTATTACGTTACTGACACATACGAAGAGGTGCTTCGGCAACATGGTGCCGGGCGTCTTCCCGCAGTTCGACTCATGTTTCCGAATATCGAGATGAGACTCGATGTGGCGGCGAGATCGGGCTTCGTGAATCTCCATCTTTTGGTTAGCCCGGAAGATCGGGACCACCTCGTGGAAGTCCGGCGTATTCTAACCCGCCTTCAATTTAACGCGCACGGCGACCGCTTTGACTGCACCCGCGCGGAGTTGATTCGACTCGGCAGGCGCGCCGACCCGTCGATACCGGATGATCGATCTGCGCTCGCCCACGGCGTGACGCAGTTCAAGGTCAATTTCCGCCAACTGCGGGAGGTCTACAACGAAAGCGATTGGGCGAAAAACAATATCCTGATCGCAGTGGCCGGTCGCGAGGGTGACGGCACTTCGGGTGTGCGTCAGGCCGCCGACGCAACAGTGCGACAGGAAATCGAAAGATTCTCGCACATCATTTTCTCGAGCAGTCCGGCACAACGCGAATTCTGGCTCGGCCAACGCTCTCTCACCGTTGATGAGCTCCGGGTGCGCTACAACGGTTGCAAGCCGTGTCTTCACGGCAGCGACGCTCACGACCATTTAACAATCGGCCATCCAGTTGATGACCGCTTCTCTTGGATCAAGGGTGCGCTTACTTTCGACGCACTCCGTCAAGCCTGCATCGATCCTGGTGGCCGCGCATACGTGGGTACAGAACCGCCGCACCAAGCTATGCCGTCACAAGTCATATCGCAGGTAGACATAGCTCAAGCCCCCTGGGCACTCACGCCGAGCATACCTCTCAACCCCGGACTAGTTGCGATCGTCGGTGCACGCGGGTCGGGGAAGACTGCCCTGACGGACGTGATTGGTGCAGGCTGCGACGCTATCGCACCGTCAACCTGGGACGGAGAGGACAATATCGGCCCCTCGTTCTTGGCGCGGGCGGGTAGTCTGATCGGAAAGGCCAATGTGACACTGTCGTGGGGTGGGGGAAATTCAGTCGCACGCGCGTTGGACGGTCACGAATCAAATTCAGTGTCAGCGTATCCCCGTGCCCAATATCTATCGCAGCAGTTTGTTGAGGAGTTGTGTTCGTCGAAAGGGGCTTCCGAAGGGTTAATTCAAGAAATCGAGCGGGTCATTTTCGAAGCGCAACCAGAAGATCTGTTGGAGGGCGCCGCGAACTTCACTGAGCTTCTTGAGTCTCAGACCTCGCGCTTTCAGCAATCACGCCAGCGCGAGGCCGAGGCAATCTCTTCTATTTCCGAGCGGATTGCAGAAGAACTGGAGAAAGAAGGTCTCGTCGAAACTCTGACCAGCCAGGCTGCGCAAAAACGAAGCTTGATAACCGGATACAACGCGGATTTAGCGAAGCTAGTTGTCAAAGGCACCGAAGCTCAAGCAAAGCGCCACGCACAACTCGGCCAAGCTGCGCAAATACTCGACACAAAAATACAGAACTTTGCCAAACAGCGCCGCACGTTTGTCACCATGCAGGACGAGGTCAAGAGCATGCGCGCAACAACCGCGCCGGAAATGCTACGTGAAGTACGGGCGCGATACCCAAACAGCGGACTTAATCCGACGCAGTGGAATGATTTCTTGCTTGTTTACAAGGGCGACGTCGACGAAGCTCTGGCAGCGTACATCGTGTGGGTTGACCAACAGATCGCAAATATCAATGGGATAGCGGCACCGCCAGGAGACCCAAACGTCGCTCTCATCGGCGATGCCGAAGACCTGTCTAAGGCTAAAGTCGCCGTGATCAAGGCTGAGATGCTGCGGCTCGAAAAGTTCATCAGCGCAGATACGGTTATTCAAAAGCAATATTCTGCTCTCGCGTCGCGTATTTCACAGGAGAACAAAGCGCTGACAACCCTTCAAACGCGTTTAACGGATGCTAAAGGTGCGGCCGCACGCCGCAAAGATCTGCAAACTGAACGCGAGGCCGCTTACGGCCGAGTGTTCGACGCGATTACTAGCGAGCAAAGCGCGCTGATGGTTCTATATGCACCACTGGTGGCGCGACTTGCCAGTTCGTCTGATACTTTACGCAAGCTTAGCTTTTCCGTCTCCCGCGTTGTCGATGCGAACGCTTGGGCCGAATTCGCAGAGAGCCAACTCATAGATTGTCGTAAGAAGGGGCCCTTTTATGGCCTTCGTGCGTTGACCGAGCGCGCGAACTCTGAACTGAAGCCGGCCTGGGAAACCGGCAGCCCGGTTGAGATTCAAGCGGCGATGACTGATTTCATTGCGAAGTATTGGAAGGACCTGCTCAAGCACGCACCATATGTCCCCACGCAGAAGCAAGAATTCCGCGCCTGGTCAAAACAGTTTGCACAGTGGTTGTTCGGTACTGTAGTGCTCCCCGCTCAAACTAGACTGCCGAATTCGGTATGATTCAGGGCCTCCACACAGGAGGCAACATGGGCAGGAAACCGCGCGTAGATCGATCCCCGGAAGAGAAGTGGCAGATCGTGCAG
>JBARFX010000027.1:0-101465 GCA_049797655.1 Candidatus Acidiferrales bacterium
GCCCAGCTCTTCGCAGGCGTCGCAGCGGGCATTGGCGGCGGAACGCGGGCCTACTCGCAGGTCGCGTTGTGGGCCAAGGCGTATCACCCGCCGATTCCCGAGCCGCTGCAGCTCAGCGCGTCCGCGATCGAGCGTTACGAAAAATGCCCGATGCAGTATTTGTTTGAAAGCGTATGGAGAATTCGCGGAGGGCCGAGCGCGGCCATGACGTTTGGTAACGCAATGCACACGACGATCAAGGAGTTTGTGTCCGAACTGCGCAAGCGGCGCAAGATCTCTTTCGATGAGGTCTGCGCGATTTACGATCGCGAATGGTCGTCCGCCGGCTTCTCGGACACCTATCACGAGGAAGAATATCGGACGGCGGGACGCGAGCAGCTCGAAAAATTCTGCAACAGCTATGCAGCGGCAGCGCCGGATGTCTTGTATCAAGAGAAGCCATTCGAATTGCATTTTGAACACGACGTGATCGTGAAAGGCCGGATGGACCAGGTCAATCGAATCGGCGCAAAAGAAATCGAGATCGTAGATTACAAAACCGGGAAGCCCAAGGACTCGAAAAAGGCGGATGCGAGTTTGCAACTGAGCGTTTACGCGATTGCGGCCGAGGAAGTGCTCGATCTGAAACCCGCGCGCCTCGTGTTTTACAATTTGACGACGAATGAAGCCGTGTTTACAACGCGCGATGCGAAATCGCTCGCAAAGACGAAGCAGACCGTCGCGGAAGTCGCGGACCGGATTCGCGCCAAGGATTTCGGCGCAAAACCGGGGTTTCATTGCAAGTATTGCGATTTCGAACCGCTCTGCCCGGCGCACGAGCAGTTAATTTCGATTCGGCCGCTCGCTGCACTGGACTCGCCGAAGTAATGTTGGTCCAATTTGCGGGCAGGCAAAATAAAAACGGGGCGCCTTGTGAGCGCCCCGTTTTCGGATTGGTTCCGCGCATAGACTGCTGTGGAACTTTCTCCCCGCGAGTTCTTCGCGTCTTCGTTTCCGAATCGCGCCGTTCCCGCTTCGTTCATGTATAAGAGTGCCGAAGAATGAAGTCAAGCAGAAAAACTTTTTAGTGGATTGCAATCGTGGAACATTTCGCATCTATGAACGCTGCCGTGCACAAGCGCAACGGAACTCCAGGCGAAGAATTTCCTAATTCGGCTTGTTGACGGCGCTCGAGTAGTAACCTTCCCGCGCGGAGACATCGAGATCAGGCCGGCGCACCCGAACTTCGATCGTGTGGTAATCCTTCGTCCGGTCTGCTTCTTCCGGAGTAAACGCGAGAATGTACTGATTGCGAGCCTGCTCGGTGACTTTCGCGTAGAGACGCTCGAGGTCAGCGGCATTCCCGGCGAAGAAAGAATCTCCCCCCGTGTTGGCGGCATATTTTTCCAGGCGCGCGGTTTCGTGCTGAAAGAGCGCGTGACCGACCGAAATCGAATAAACGGAAACATCGCCGGTGAGTAGCATCTGAATCGTCTGATTAAACGTGTGCTCGTTGCGCCGCGAATTATTGCCGTCCGAAATCAGGAAGACAGTCTTGCGGCGGTCGCGCCCGCGTCCTTTCAGCATTTCAGCCGCGGCGTAGACGGCGTCATCGAGGCATTTCGATTCTGGCGCGAGCTTGGCGCCGAGCGGTGTGGGTGCGCCATTCTCGAGCGAGTGGCCATTCGCGGTAGGGCCCGCGCTCAGTGGGCCTCCATCGAATCCAGCGCCGGGAAAATGCGACCCCAGATCAAGGCGCTTGAGGGTGGTGAAGAGCAGATCGTTGTTGAACGAGAAGTCCGAAACCGTTTTCGGAAATTGATCGTAGGTCACCACCGCCACCTCGTCGGACGGCCCAAAACCAGCCGCAATCGCGATAAGGCTCTTCTGCACCTGCGTGGATTGCTTCTGCGAAAGATTGTTGTCAATCACCACGACCGCAGAAAGCGGGAAAGGATCGGAAGAAAACCGTATAATCTTCTGCTCGATGCCGTCCTGCAGCAGGCGGAACTCGTCCCGGCGAAGGTCGCCAATCAGTTGCCCGTCGCGGTTCTTCACCGTCACGGGCACGACGACGATCTCCGTATGCACCCGGATGTAGTTGCGAGTATCCCCTTCGCCGGACGTCCCGCGTTGCGATCCGGTAGACGGGTTCTGGGCGCGCTGGCCCGGCTGCTGGTTCTGCGCAGGTTGTCCCGGTGGCGTGTTCGTGGGGGCGGGAGCGGGCGGCTTCAGTGCCGGCGGTGGCGGATTTTGTTGCTGGCTTCCCTGCTGCTGCGTTTGCGCCAGCGCGGGAATTACGAGGACCAGAAAGATGCCGAGGGCCGCTACGATTCTAATCGTCAGTCGAGTTCGCGTCATCTGGGTATCTCGCTTCCCGCCTGCGGGCGACATTCCAAAAATTCTATTTCCATCTGCGCGCTGCGACATTACCCGAACATCCGGTGGCGCGTACATTGCATCGTATCAGTCTGAATCAGTCCAACTGACCGGCTAGCTGAATTCACTCTCAGGGAGATTATACAATGCGTCTGACCACCTTCGCGGCGGGTATTCTTGCCGCCGGGCTCTCGTGCGGCCCAATTCTCGGACTGACCGGATTCCCCCCGGCCGAGGCCGCCGCCCAAGCCGTCAGCAATGCCCAAAATCCCAGTAATCAGCCCGCACAACAAGGGCAGCCCGGAAACCAGGAGCAACAGAATCAGAAAGGCCAGCAGCCTCTCCGGGTGCAAGTCAACCTCGTCAACGTCTTCGCCACGGTGCGTGACAAACATAAAGGCATCGTGTCCAACCTCAAGCAAGAAGACTTCAAAATCCTAGAAGACGGTCAGGAACAAAAAGTTGCCTACTTCTCAAAAGACGTCGACCTCCCGATTACTCTTGGATTGCTCATCGACACGAGCGGAAGCATGGACCGCGTGCTCCCGGCCGAGCAGGATGCGGCAACCCGTTTCTTGCGCGAAGTAATGCGCCCGAAAGATTTGACGATGGTGATCAATTTCGACCTCGACGCCAACCTGATCGCCGATTTCACACAGGACGTTTCCGTATTGGAGCGCGCGATTCGCGGTACCCAGATGAATTCTCCGCCGGCTGGGATTGGCGGCACGCCGGGCACAATTCCGAATAGCGGCGGCGGAACGGTTCTCTACGACGCGATTTATCTGGCGTGCCATGACGAGCTCGCGACTGAGGCCGGGCGGAAAGCGGCGATCGTGCTCACCGACGCGGTTGACGAAGGCAGCCGGCTAAGGGTGCAGGATGCGATTGAAGCCGCCCAGCGAGCCGATGCCGTGATCCACGTGCTGCTGATATCGGATCCTGGAGTGTATGGCTTTGGCGGCTTCGGTAATCCCGGGCCGAGCGTTGCTCGGAAGATGGCGGAAGAAACGGGCGGGCGCGTGATTGACGTGCACAATCAGAAGTCCATCGAGAAAGCATTCGATGAGATTTCCGAGGAGTTGCGTTCGCAGTACGTGCTTGGCTATTACCCGACCAACTCGAAACGCGATGGGAGTTTTCGAAAAATTCAGGTTGAGGTGAACCAACCCGACACCAAGGTGCTGGCACGCAAAGGTTACTACGCTCCGGGCCCGGGCCGGTCGCGCGATTAGGCTGTCACGTAATGCGGCATCAAAGCTCCGGCGGAGCCGCGAAGGCCGGCTTGGGCGCTATTTTGTGGCTGGCGCTGGGACGTTCTGTGCGTTGGCGTAGTAACCCTTGCGGGTTCGAACGGTGAGGTTTTTGCGGTCGGTTTCCACTTCGATTTTCCGGTATTGGCCGGTCACAGGGGAGCTTGTCGGAGAGTAGGCGATAAAATACTGGCTGCGAAGCTCGGTGCCGATATCTACGAACGATTGCGCGAGGTCGTCGACACGGTACGGGAAAAAGACCCGCCCTCCGCTTTGCTCTGCGAATTGCTGAAGAATTTTGTCGCCTCCCGCCACGTGTATTTTTTTCGGAGCATCCCTGTCGGATAAAGAAAGCCAGTCGGTATTCGTGCTGACTGCGTAGATGGACGCTTCGGCTCGGATCGCGGCTTCGATCGCGTCGCTCAAGGCGCGATCGCTCAGATTGTCGTCACCATCGCTGATCACCACCAGCACGCGCCTCACTTCTGGGCTCCCGGTGTCGGGAAGCGGCGGATTCGACAATTTTTCAGCAGCTTTGTAAATCGCGTCGTTGAGTGCCGTTCCGCCGCCGGCACGCTGTTTGCGAATCGCTTTCGTCAGCAACGACAAATCGCCGGTGTAGTCCTGAATCACTTCCGGTTCGTTGTCGAACGTCATTAGAAACGCCATATCCTTATTGCGGCGGATCACGCTGTTGAGAAAATCAATCGCCGCATCCTGCTCGAATTCCAGGCGCGGACGGATGCTGTTCGACGTATCAAGAAGCAGAGCGATTCGCAGAGGGAGGTCGGTTTCCCGCCCGAAGAAGCGAATTTCCTGCGGCGCACCGTTCTCGAAAACTTTGAAATCCGTCTGATCGAGCGTCGTGACGAAATTGTGGCGGCGATCCGTCACCGTCGCGACAAGATGAACGAGGCCGGTGGTGACTTGAATCGGTGGTACTGGCTTTTGATTCTGGAAGGGAGGCTGCTGACTCGGCTCGTTCGGTGCGGGGGTCGGCGCGGCAGCGCCTGGCGGCGGAGCAGGTGGAGCGGGCTGCTGCGCGTTTGCGGGGATCGCAAATGCCCCGAGCGCGATCATCTGGAAAATAACCAGGAACACCGTCGCCGCGAGAGCCGATGGCAGTTTCTTCACGGGGAGAATTATAGGAACTCCTTCATCGCAGCGTCAATCGAAGCTGAATCTACTTTCGTTGCCTGGCCCAATAGCTTCAGGTAGTCAACCAGCTCGGGTGCGATGGACGCTCGAAATTCCATTCGTTGGCCCGTGCGCGGATGGGCGAACGCAATACGTGCGGCATGCAGAAAATTTCTCTCCAGCGGCGGCAGCAGCGCTGTCCCGATTCGCTCCTGCCGCGGCGCGCCATAAACTGTATCACCTACCACAGGGCAGCCGAGCGCCGAGAAGTGGACGCGAATCTGATGGGTGCGACCGGTGTGAATGTCCGCTTCGATCAGCGTGAAGCCATCGAGCCGCAGGCGTGCCTTCCAGTCGGTGCGTGCCTCGCGCCCCTCGCGCCTTCGCGCAGTCATTCGCGCACGGCGATGGAGATCGCGCGCAACCGGCAAATCAATGGTCCCCTTCTCGCCCTTTATTTTTCCGTGCAGCAGAGCTACATAGGTCTTCTCGACGAGCCGCGACTGGAAATCTTCAACCAGCTTGCGATGGGCTGCGTCGTTTCGCGCGATCACGATTGCGCCGGAGGTTTCTTTGTCGAGGCGGTGCACGATTCCTGGGCGCAGCGGGCCGCCAATCGTTGAAAGCCCGGCCATACCGCCGAAGTGGTGCAGTAGCGCCGCAACCAGTGTGCCTGTGTCGGCGCCGGCTCCCGGATGGACGATCATTCCGGCCGGTTTGTTGATGATGGCAATGTCGTCGTCTGCGTAGAGCACATCGAGTGGGATGTCCTCCGGCGCTACTCCTGGCTCTTGTGGCGGCGGAACGTCGATGACCACCGTCGAGCCTTCCTCCACTTTGTGCGAGGGCTTCATCGCGGCGCCGTCTACGAGGACTCGTCCTTCGTCCATCAGCGACTGGATGCGAGTGCGGCTCAGATCGGGGAGTTCGGACGAGAGGAAGCGGTCAAGACGCTGGCCGGCCTGCTCGGCGGGGACGATGATCTCGATTCGCTCGGCGGCGGAACTTTCGGCTGGTCGCACCTTATTCATGAGGTCTCATGCCGGGATGGAGCGGTGCGTGTTCGCGCACTGAATGGTTTCAACGCGCACTTCACTGCCCGGCCGCACCAGGGACAGCCGTGGGCAACGGCTCCATCGGCGCCGCTCCGCGAAGTCCGCGCCACCAGAGGTACGCCCCAGTTACGATCAGCGCGACGCTTACGAACTGCATCAGCGAAACACTGTTGTGAAACATCAGCGTGCGGCCCGGATCGCCGCGGAAGAATTCGATCGTTCCGCGCTCAATGCCGTAGAGCACAAAGTACGTGCCCACTAGCTGTCCGGTGAATCGCTGGCGGCGCGCGAGCCACACGACGATCAGAAAATTCAAAAACTCGGCGGCCGATTCGTAGAGCTGCGTCGGATGGAGCGGTGTATGAAGCGGAGTGCCGGCGAGCTGCTCGGCCAGTTCGCTCTTGAACGTTATCGCCCACGGCACGGAAGTCGGTTTCCCGTAGCAACAGCCCGCAGCAAGGCAGCCGAGCCGGCCAATCGAATGCCCGAGTGGGACGGCAAAAGCGAACGTGTCGAGCAGCGGCAGGATTGGAATCTTCTTCACGTACGTATACAGGATGATCGTCAGCATCGCGCCCACCACGCCGCCATAAAACGTCCCGCCTGATTGTATGACCGCCATGCTGAAAATCTCGCGCGGGTTTGCGACGTAGTAATCCCACGCCGAGAGCACGAGCCACACCTTCGCCATAACCAACGCGACGAGCACCATGTAGATGCCGAGATTCCACACGTGATCGGGATTCAGCCCGTGCCGCGGCGCCTGCTTGCGCGCGTACCACAGGCCGAGGAGTACTCCCGACGCGACGAGCACGCCGTAGGTGTAAACAGGTTGTGACCCGATATGAAAAAGGATCGGTAACATCAAGACGCTCGCTCGTGTGTAGGATGCCGCCAGTCTCGAAAGAGTTCCAGGATCACCAGGCCCGCCCCCACCACGATCGCCGAGTCGGCCACGTTGAACGTATACCAGTGATGGCTGCCGATGTGAAAGTCAATGAAGTCGGTGACGCTGTGCCGCAGGACGCGATCGAAAACGTTGCCTGCCGCACCGCCGAGAATCAGCGCCAGGCCCGCCTGGCCCAGCCGCCCGCCGGCGCGTCCGGTAGCGAGAAGCCAGAGGAGGAGCGCAATCACAACCGTCGAGAAAACAATCAGCACGGGGGCAAGCCACGGAGTGCTCGCATCGGCGAACAGTCCGAAGGCGACTCCGGGATTGCTCGTGTGCACGAGATTGATCAAACCGGGAATTACCGTACGCTGCGAACCGGCCAGCGTCAATTTCTGGACCGCATATTTCGACGCTTGATCGGCGACCAGCGCCGCCAGCGACAGCGTTGCAAGACCGTACCAGCCAGTGCGAGATGATCCGGGCGACGTCACGTGGTTGCGCTTCCCCTTGCCGTTCCCTCGTCGATTTCGCGAAGAGCCGCGACGCATCGTTCGCAAATTTTCGGGTCGTCCGCGTTTTCGCCCACGTGAGTTGAGTAGTTCCAGCAGCGCTCGCACTTCGCGCCCTTTGCCCGTTCGACCCGGATGCTCAAGCCCTCGATCGCCGATGCTTTGGTTGCGCCTTCCGTTGGTCCACCTTCGGCGATTTCAATCTGCGAGACGATAAAAAATCCCGGGAGACTCGCCGCGTGCTTCTTGAGTAGCGCGGCCAAATCGCCGCTCGCGATGAGAACTACACGGGCTTCGAGGCCGCTGGAAATCACCTTTGCCGCTCGAGCCGGTTCGAGCGCCTTCATAACTTCTTCACGCACCGACAATAGGCGATCCCAGCCCGCCGAACGCTTTTCGTCGAGAATGTTTGTCAACTCTTTGCCCGATGGAAATAACGCCATGTGGATGCTTTCGGGTTCACCCGCGCGCTTCGGCAGGTGCTTCCACACCTCCTCGGTGGTGAAGACGAGCGTTGGCGCGATCAAGCGGAGGAGAGCGCTCGCAATTCGATAGACGGCTGTTTGCGCCGAGCGGCGGCCGCGATTATTCGGCGCGAACGTGTAGAGACGGTCCTTCAGAATGTCGAAGTAGAGCGCGCTCAAATCTACGGTGCAGAAATCGTGCAGCCGGTGATAGACGCGGTGGAATTCGAACGCGTCGTACCACTCGCGGCATTCGCGCACGAGCTCGCCCGTGCGGCGCAGCATCCAGGCGTCCATTTCCCAGAGATCGGAATCCGCAACGGAATTCCGCGACGGGTCGAAGTCGAAAAGATTCGACAGCGCGAAACGGAAAGTATTGCGGATTTTGCGATAGGCCTCGGATAGCTGCGTCATCATCGCGACAGACATCCGCATATCCGCGGCCGAATCCTGCGAGACCACCCAGATGCGCAGCAGGTCGGCGCCCCACTTCTCGGAAATCTCGTTGGGATAGATCGCGTTGCCCAGCGATTTCGACATCGGCTGGCCTTTTTCGTCGAGCGCCCAGCCGTAAGTCATTACCTGGCGGTAGGGCGCGCGGCCCCGAATGCCAACGGCGATCAGCAGCGAACTCTGGAACCAGCCGCGGAATTGGTCGGGGCCCTCGAGATACATGTCCGCTGGCCAGGTGCCGTCTTTTTCGCTCAGCACGGAAAGATGCGTGCAGCCGGAATCAAACCACACGTCGAGGATGTCCGATTCCTTGCGCCATTTCTCGCCGCCGCACCCGGCGCACTTCGTTCCCGCCGGAAGCAGTTCCTCGGCGGAATGCGTGAACCAGGCGTCAGCGCCTTCGCGTTCGAAGAATGGCAGCACGTGGCGCAGGGCTTTGAAATCCTTGAGCTGTGTGCCGCAAGCGTCGCAATAAAAAACCACCAGCGGAACGCCCCAGAATCGCTGGCGCGAAATGCACCAGTCGGGACGCTCGGCCACCATCTCGTGCAGTCGGCCTTCGCCCCACTGCGGCTTCCATTTCACTTTCTTGATTTCAGCGAGCGCGTTCTGCCGGAGATTGTCGCGATCGAGCCCGATGAACCACTGCTCGGTGGCCCGAAAAATCACGGGATTGTGGCAACGCCAGCAATGCGGGTAGCTGTGCGTGAATTTGCGTTCGCCGACGAGCATGCCCCGCTTTTTCAGCAGCTCCACAATCGGAGCGTTCGCTTCGAACACCGTTTTGCCTTTGTACTCGGCCAGGCCTTCGGTGAAGCGTCCCTCGTCATCCTGCGGCGCGTACGCTTCGAGGTTGTATTTCTGGCCAGTGTAGAAATCTTCGGCTCCGTGCCCGGGCGCGGTGTGAACGATTCCGCTGCCTTGATCGAGCGTCACGTAATCGGCGAGCACTGCCGGGCTAGTCCGATCGAGAAACGGGTGGCGGAACTCGATGCCCTCCAGTTCCTTTCCCTTCCAGCCACCGCTCGTATTTGTGACTTCAAGGCCGAGCTCGGCGAGCGCCGCATTCACGCGATCTTTCGCGAGCAGCAACTTGCCCGCTGCCGTCTCGACGACGACGTACTCGAAGTCAGGATGAAACGCCAGCGCTCGATTTGCCGGCAAGGTCCACGGAGTGGTCGTCCAGGCAAGGGCGCTCACATCGGCGCCAAGTTTTTGCGATTTCGCCCCGCTCACCACCGGAAATTTCACCCAAACCGACGGGCTCGTGTGGTCTTCGTATTCAACCTCCGCTTCCGCCAGTGCGGTGCGGTCGTAAATGCACCAGTAGACAGGCTTCAACCCTCGGTAGACGTTCCCTTTTTCTAGAAACGTCAGAAACGCGCCCGCGATCGCCGCCTCGTTCACCGGATTCATCGTCAGATACGGACGATCCCACTGCCCGAATACGCCGAGCCGTTTGAAATCGCGCTTATGCGCCTCGATGAAGCCCGCCGCAAACTCGCGGCACATTTTCCGGAATTCGCCTGCGCTCACTTTCCCTTTGCCGCCAAGCTTTTTCTCCACCTGCGTCTCGATCGGCAGTCCATGGCAATCCCATCCGGGAATGTAGGGCGAACGAAAGCCGGCCATCGTCTTCGATTTCATCACCATGTCTTTCAGAATCTTGTTCAGCCCCGTTCCCAGGTGGATTTCACCCGTCGGATACGGCGGCCCGTCGTGGAGAACGTAGAGCGGCGCATCCTTCCGCGATTCCAGGATGCGATAATACAAACCCATCTGCTCCCACGCGGCCAATTGCTCCGGCTCGCGCTCCGGCAGTTTCGCCTTCATTGGGAACTCAGTTTTCGGAAGGTTCAGGGTGCTCTTCAGGTCGTCGTGTTTGGCCATCTGGAGGAGCTTGGAAGCCTTTCTGAGCCGTGCTGCGTTGCACGCAGAGGAAACCGGCGGCGCGGTACAGACATCGTATGTTACAATGATTTCCAGAGCGTGTCAGCCCGACTTGGCGGCGGCATCTACACCGCCCACGGCCCAGACATCCTTTTTCCCTCTTCAGCGTCTAACTGGAAGGGATAGAATGTCCCGCGCCGGGGAGCTTGAGCAGCGAAAATGTCAGACGTAAGTCTCAGACTCGATCGCACCACGAAGCGGCCCGCTGAGCCTCTTGCTCCGGCCGATCATCACATCGGTCGATTCGCCTCGCCGGTACGCGAGTCCCTGCTCAAAAATTTCATAGCCAACCTGAAAGACTTCCTCACCGAGCGCCCGGTTAAGCTCCGCGACGGCGGCCCCAGCGCTTTTTCGGAACCCGAATTCGGCGCCAGCTTCGGCGCTAACGTCAAAGAGTTCTTCAAGCCCAATCCCCGCGGCCGCGTCAATTCCGATCTCCTCGTCAATTGGAACGCAGGCTTCGGCGGCTTCTGGCAGAATCTGCGCGACACGATTGCGCCCCCCAAGCTTCCGCCTCTCCAAGTTTCGAGTAAGCCGGTAGCGGTAAAAGAAATCTGGTCGAAGAACACGCAGTTTACGCGCGTGCAGATGCTTTCGATTGCGTTCCACGTCGTCGTGTTGGTGCTGATCATCGTTCCGCTACTTCCCGAACTGATGTCGCCCCCGACCACCCAAGCCAAGACCTACACAGTGACGCAGCTCGATTCCCCATTTTTGCCCAAATTGCCTCCCGGACCGAAGAAGGCCGGCGGCGGTGGCGGTGGCGGCGAGCACAATGTTCTCCCCGCGAGCAAGGGTCAACTTCCCAAGTTCTCCTGGACCCAGTTCACTCCGCCCAAGGTGAAGACGCCTGAGAATGCGCGGCTGCAAATGACTCCCACGGTCCTCGGCCCGCCGGAGTTGAAACTCCCCAGCCCGCAGACTGGCAACTGGGGCGACCCTCTCGGCAAAGTGATTAACGATTCGAGCGGCACGGGCAGCGGAAACGGAATCGGTTCAGGAAGCGGTACGGGCGTCGGAAGCGGCAACGGCGCGGGCGTCGGGCCAGGAAACGAATGGGGCACCGGCGGCGGCTATCCCAGCGCGGGCACGGGTGGTTACGGCATCCCCGGTTGCCTCTATTGTCCCAATCCGCAATTTTCCGATGATGCTGTGAAGGCGAAATATCAGGGCACTGTGCTGCTGATGGCCATAATCACCGCCGAAGGCAAAGCGACGAATATCCGCGTTGCCAAGGGCCTTGGAATGGGCCTCGATGAAAAAGCCATCGAAGCGGTTCGCACGTGGCGGTTCCGCCCTGCCGTCGGACCGGATGGCAAGCCCGCTTCCGTCTCGACTCCGATCGAAGTCGTCTTCCGCCTCTACTAGTTTTCGCGAACCGCTGTTTTCAGCCTCCGATGGCACGTTTACCAACACGATGAATCCCCTGCGGCAGTCTCCGCCCGAGCGCACGCTTCTGCTAGCATCGGCAGCATGATGAAAAACGCAGCTCGCATCGCAATCCTTTCGCTTCTCGTCGCCATGATTTCTGGAGCGCCTCGCGCCGGCGCCCAGGACGGCTCGGTTGAATTCGTCGCGCGCGCCACACCCTCCAGCGGCGTTGAAGAACCGGTCCGCGGCTTTCCCTTTTATCTCCTTTCCAAGAGCTACGAGGAAATTCAGAAGGAAGTGGCCACCACCTATCCCAAGCCCGATATGGACGCGTTCATTGACACGATGAGCGGCGCCTCCAAAGAGCTTCGCGCCTGGATGAAGAAAAACCACTGGGTCCAGCTCTCCGGCGAAGACTTCGTCAAGAAGCTCGAAGTGGACGACGTGATGAACGTCCCTGAATTCTTCGATGCGTATGTCGAGCGCATGTCCGGCGACCAAACCGTGGCTTTCCCCACTCCGAAGTACAAGCCGAGCGAGCTCAAGAAAGATCCCGACAAATACGCCCGCCTCAAGGCGGAATACCGCGAAGACGTGAAGCAATTCCTCATCAAGAATCCCAAGAGCACCGCGGGAATGGACTTGAATCTCGAAGACATCGACCCATTCAACAAATGGACCCAGGTGCAGGCGAAGAGCGTGCCGAATATCGAACATCGGATGCAGGAGCTTGCACAGTCGAAGTACCTCGTCGCGCGGACGCAAACTGATCTCGAAGGCCAGGGCTTTTTGCGCCGCGTTCCGCCCGGCACTTACTGGCTCAGCTCGCTGCAAGTGGAAGCTTCCGTCGGCGATGCTCACTTGCGGTGGGATACGCCGGTTTCGGTTCGTCCGGGCCAGCAGACTTACATCACACTATCGAATGTGAACGCTGTCCAGGCGCCTCAGACTTCTCCGACGGCAAAGTAAGCGATTCGCCGGCGATGTCTCCCGCGTCCGGATCGGATGAGTTGGTGGCGTTGGTTGGCGCGCTTGGCTCTGCCACCCTCCCAAATCGTGAACGCGCCGGCGCGGAGCTTTTTCGGCGCGGACGCGCATTGGCGCAAGCGGCGATTGAAAAATGGCTTGCCGATCCGGACCTTGCCGCTAATTTCGTCCTGGATGCTTCGCAGTTTCCCGAGACTACCGTAGGGATTGCCGTTACCCCTGAAACCTTCGACCGTATTCGCGCAGCCAATGGCTCGCCACCGCTTGCCGACGTGCCGCCGGATCAGGATGCCAAGGAGTTCGAGCTGCATCTCCCGGAAGACGTCCGGCTCGACATCCTGACCACTCGGGAACCGGGCGGAACGGGCGCTATCGCCCGTTATTTGCAAAAGTTCGGCGAAGGAATCCAGCAGATTGAACTCCTCACGCGTAGCGTCGACCGCGCGACTGATATTCTTCGCTCTCGATTCAACCTCCTGCCAATCTATCCGGCGGCGCGTCCCGGCGCTGACGGAACCCGCGTGAATTTCTTCCTCGCCGCCACAGCGGACGGTAGGAAAGTTCTCATCGAAATTGTCGAAGGATTTGCGGCACTCCCCCACTGAACAATCTCAGCCGGCGGTGTTCGATCCTCTCTGTTGTCACATCATAAGGAACCGGGTAAAGTATGGTTTCCTAGCCCGCATTCTCTCTCAGGAGAAATTCCATGCCGTTCGTCAATGAAATCGAAGAAACACAGGCAGACCCGCAACTTCGTGGAATTTATGGAAATATCGAACAGAATATGGGTTTCCTTCCTCACTACTTCAAAGCGCTCGGCGCGATGCCGCAGGCGATCGAAGGGCAGTTGCATCTGAACGCCGCGATCCTCACCGATGGCGCGCTCTCGAGAATCGAGAAGGAACAGATCGGCGTCGTCGTAAGCGGGATCAATGCATCTTCCTACTGCCTCGTGATCCACATGGAGCTGCTACGGCGCTTGGGCGTTGAGAAATCGCTCGCTCGGAAGCTCGTAAACGACTATGAGCACGCGGCGGTACCCGACAATGTGAAAGCCTTGTTCCGCTTTGCGGACAAGCTCACGCGCAAACCGGTGGAAATCGAGGATGAAGACATCCAGCTTCTGAAAAAGGCGGGATGGGATGAAGCGGCCGTGCGCGAAACCGTTCTCACCGTCGCCTATTTCAACTACGTCAACCGCGTTTCGCTTGGGCTCGGCTTGGTGGAAGATTTTGAATAGCAGGCGGCTCCGGATTATTCGCCGCTCTGCTCGATGAGCTTCGCCACCAGCGCCGTCCACCCTGTCTGATGGTTGGCTCCCAGGCCTGCGCCCGTTTCGCCGTTGAAGTATTCGAAGAACAGAATTAAATCCCGCCAGTGCGGATCGTTCTGGAATAGCGCCGTGTCTGCATATACCGGCCGCCGCCCGTTCCGCCGCAGAAATATATGCGACAGGCGCTTCGAGAGTTCCGCGCCCGCTTGCCACAGCGATTTCTGCTGCCCGGACCCGGTGGGATACTCCACCTTGAAGCCGTCCCCGTAATAGAAATGCACGCGCTGCATGGACTCGATCAGCAGAAAATTCACCGGAAACCACACCGGCCCGCGCCAGTTCGAATTTCCTCCAAACAGGTCGGTGGTCGATTCGGCCGGCTCATAGTCCACCGCGTGGGTCACTCCGTCCCCGTCCCGCACCTCGAACGGATGTTCGAGATGGTATTTCGATAGGGCCCGAATGCCGTGCGGCGACAAGAATTCGTTTTCGTCGAAGACGTAGCGGTAAATCCGCTCGAGCTTCGCCCGGTTCGCGATCGAGAGTAGCAGTCGCGGGCCATGCTTGGTCTGCTGGCTCATGTCGACGTGCTCGCCCACGTCCGGATGATGATCGAGGAACCATTGCATGCGCCGGCGGAATCCCTTCATCCGCTCGAGGTCCTGAGGCTCGTAAGTTTCCACGGCGAAGAGCGGAATCAGGCCCACCATCGACCGTACCTTCAGCGGCATCACGGTATGCTCTCCGAGATGCAGAACGTCGTAGTAAAAACCGTCCTTCGGATCCCACAAACCGATGCCTGAACCGCCCATATCGTTCATCGCCGATGCGATGTAGACGAAGTGCTCGAAGAATTTGCTGGCCACGTCTTCATACGCGGGATCCTCGTGCGCCAGCTCAATCGCCATCGAAAGCATATCCAGGCAGAACATCGCCATCCAGCTTGTGCCGTCCGATTGATCGATAAAGTTTCCGGGGCCAAGCGGCTTCGACCGGTCAAAAACTCCGATATTGTCCAGCCCGAGGAATCCGCCCTCGAACACGTTGCGGCCCGAAGGGTCCTTGCGGTTCACCCACCACGTGAAATTCAGAAGCAGTTTGTGGAAGACACGCTCCAGAAAATTCCGGTCGGGCTTCCCGCTCACGCGTCCCGCGATCTTGTACACCCGCCACGCCGCCCACGCATGCACCGGAGGATTTACATCCGAAAAATTCCATTCGTAGGCCGGCAATTGCCCGTTCGGGTGCATGTACCACTCGCGCAGAAACAGAATGAGCTGATCCTTAGCGAAATCCGGATCGATCAGCGCCATCGCCACGCAGTGAAACGCGAGATCCCACGCCGCGTACCACGGGTATTCCCACTTGTCCGGCATCGAGATTACGTCTGAATTGTGCAGGTGCGTCCACTCGTGGTTTCGTCCCAACTGGCGCCGGGGATCAGGAAGCGGCTGGGTGGAATCGCCTTTCAGCCAGCGGTCGACGTCGTAGTGATAACTCTGTTTGCCCCAGATTAGGCCCGCGAACGCCTGCCGCTGCACCAGCCGCGCGTCCTCGCTGATGCCCTTGGGAATTCGTCGCGCGTAGAAATCGTCCGCTTCTTTCTTGCGCTTATCGAGCCACGCGTCAAACACGGCGCCGAAATAGTTCTGCGGAGGCGCCAGCGGATCGCTGGGATCCTTGTCCATGAAGCGTAGACGAATCGTCCAGCTTTCCCCCGGCGCGATTGTCGAAGCGAAGTGCGCCGCAGTCTTTGTTCCTGCCAGCTCGGGATTCACGGCTCCTTTCTCGCCCTCGATCAAATACCGGTGAAACGCGTCCTTCACAAACGGGGTTCGACTCTTCGCCTGATACAGCCGCTCCATATTCGTTTCATTGTTCGTGAAAAGCACCTCGGGAGCGCCTTCAATCAGCAACCAGCGCTTTCCATAGTGGAATTCATCCAGCGCCAGCAGCTCGCTCCCGGCAGGCCCGGATGCCCGTCGGACTTCAGGCATGTCGTACGGATCGCCCCAATCCCAACGATTGCGAAACCAGAGAGTTGGGAGCACGTGCAACGGCGCAGCGTCCCGTCCCCGATTCCACGCGGTGATCTGCACCAGGATATCTTCCGCTTCGGCCTTCGCATATTCGACGAACACGTCGAAGTAGCGGTTTTCGTTGAACACGCCGGTGTCGATCAGTTCGTATTCGGGGTCCACCCGCGCCCGTTTCTTGCTTTCCGCGCGGAGTTGGTCGTAAGGAAATGCCGCTTGCGGATACTTGTAGAGGTATTTCAGGTAGCAATTTGTGGGGATCGCGTCGAGGTAATAGTAATACTCCTTTACGTCCTCGCCGTGATTACCCTCGAAATTCGTGAGGCCGAAGAGCCGCTCTTTCAGGATCCGGTCTTTTTCGTTCCACAACGCGACTGCGAAGCAGATGTGCTGGTGCCGGTCGCAAAATCCGGCGATGCCATCTTCGCCCCAGCGGTATGCCCGCGAACGCGCGTGGTCGTGCGGAAAATAATCCCACGCGTCGCCATTCGGGCTGTAATCTTCGCGGACCGTTCCCCATTGCCTCTCCGAGAGGTACGGCCCCCATCGCTTCCAGTGAACTTCGCGCTCGGCGCTCGCTTGGAGGCGCTGCTCTTCAGTCGTCATTCCAGTTCCCACTTGCGTGCAGCACTGTATCTGCTGCGGTGTCTCGTTGGCAAGATGCTCGAAGCGCTAGGGTTCCAGCGCTTTGCTCCAATGACGCGGACCTTGTATTCTCTCCGCCTCTGGCTTCGGGGGCCACATGGGTTCTCATCGAAAAATTAGGTTCGCATCTAGATGACCGCTGATTCCGGCTCGGGAGCTGCGGTGGCCCAACGATTCGCGGCGCGGCCAACGACAATTTCCGCCGCAAATTCAGCTCGGATCGCGCTGCTTCTCATTGCGATCGCGGCCACCGCTGTCGTTACGCCAATGTTTTTTCTCGGCAACGCCTCCGGACATGACGTCGAATTCCATCTCGCTTCCTGGCTCGACGTCGCAGGCCAGTGGCGCGAAGGCGTCGCATTTCCCCGCTGGGCTGCGTGGGCAAACTGGGGCTTCGGTGAACCTCGTTTTATTTTTTATCCGCCCGCTTCCTGGACGCTCGGTGCCGTGCTTGGCGCGGCGCTTCCCTGGAGAATGGTCCCCGGCGCGTTCATCTGGCTCACGCTCCTTTTGGCTGGCGTCGCGATGTGGAGGCTCGCGCGCGAATCGCTGCCTGGCTCGCAGGCGGTAGCGGCGGCCGTCATCTTCGTAGTGAACCCGTACGAGCTTGTCGTGGTTTACTACCGCAGCGATTTTGCCGAACTTCTCGCAAGCGCATTATTCCCGCTGCTGGTCCTGGGAGCGCTTCGCGTGGCTCGCGGTGGTTCACGGCAAATTTGGAAAACGGCCCCCCTGCTCGCGATTGTCTTCGCCGGCATTTGGCTCGCGAACGCCCCCGCCGCCGTGATCGCCACTTACTCGCTCGCGGTATTGTTTGCCGCGAGCTGTGTTCACCAGCGCAGTGCTCGCCTCCTGATTCCCGCTGCCGTCGCGATGGCCCTCGGATTCGGGCTGGCTGCTTTCTATATTCTGCCCGCTGCGTTCGAGCAACGCTGGGTCCAGATCGCGCAAGTGGTCGGTGGAAATCTCCACCTCGACCAAAACTTCCTCTTCACTCACTCGAGCGACCCCGAATTCGCGCTCTTTAACTGGAAAGTCTCCAGCGTCGCCCTCGGCACAATTCTGCTCACAAGCGTCGCAGCCGTTGTCAGCGCCCGGCAACGCCGCGAATACCCAACGCTCTGGTGGATGCTGGTGGCGCTCGCCACTGCGTCGGCCTTCATGATGTTCCCGGCGAGCATCTGGCTCTGGCGTTATCTTCCGAAATTGCAGTTCCTGCAATTTCCTTGGCGGTGGCTGGTCCCCCTCGGCGTTCCGTACGCCATCTTTCTCGCGTCTGCAATCGGGCGGGCGCGCCACCGATGGATTTGGTACAGCGCACTCGCCGTCGTAATCGCCGGCGCCGCCACCGCGATCATCCGCGACGCGTGGTGGGACAGCGAGGACATTCCCGTTCTCCAGGCAGCAATTCGCACTGGCCACGGTTACGAAGGCGCCGACGAATACACTCCTCTCGGTTGCGACCGTTACGACCTCCCCGGTGCGATCCTCGATCCGGAGTCAGTCGAAATCTTCAATGAAAAACCGCCAACGCCGCTCGTCGAACAACTCGACCCGGCATCGAAGATATTCGTTCCCGCTCGCGGTATGCACCTGCAAATCGATCGGTGGCGCTCCGAAGACAAAAGTTTCCGCATCGAATCGCCCGAGCCCACCACGATTGCGCTCCGCCTGTTAAGTTACCCGGCTTGGCAGGTTCGCTTGGACGGCGCGCTCGCCGGTCCAGCCTCTCAGCCGGGAACCGCGCGAATGCTCCTGCGCGTGCCCGCAGGGCGCCACCGCGTCGAATTGCTCTTTCGACGCACATGGGATCGCACCGCCGGCTCCATCTTCTCTGCTGTATCCGCTGTGCTGCTCTTTGGCTGCGCCATAATCGGCCGCCGCCGTGCTTCCCTCCGGCTGAACTCAACGTCAAATACATGCTAGGCAAGAAGACAGCGCATCGGTGTCCGCATATCACTTCCAGAACGCCAGACCCTTGGAGCAAACGTGCGCATCCCGTACAATATAAGCATCCACTGCCGGAGCCATAGACCCTAATGCACCTGTCTTCTCCAATCGATCGACTCCTAACCGTGTACCAGCGCGCAGCCTGTCGCCTCACTCCCCTATTCGCGTTGTCTCTCCTCGTGTGCGTCGCCGCTCTTCTCGCAGGCTGTGGACAAAAGCAAGCCGCCGGTAACGAGGAGCCGCCCGCCATCGCCGTCAAGACGGCGATCATATCTCCCGTTCCAATTTCCGAATCATCCGAATATCTCGCCACGCTCAAATCCCGGCACTCAACAGTCCTGAACCCTCAGGTCGAAGGCCAAATTACGAACATCTTCGTGAAGTCCGGCGACCGCGTAAAAGCCGGCGCCGCCCTCATGCAGATCGACCCGATCAAGCAACAGGCCACCGTAGGCAGCCAGGAAGCCGCTCGCGCCGCGCAGGAGTCCAACGTCCGTTTCGCTCAAACTCAATGGGAACGCTCGCAGAAGCTCTTCGACGCCGGCGTAATCAGCAAGCAGGACTACGATCAGGCGCGCACTAATCTCGAAACGGCGCAGCACCAGCTCAAGGCTCTCGAATCGCAGGTCCAGGAGCAGCAAGCCGAGCTGCACTACTACCGGGTCAATGCCCCCACCGACGGGATCATCGGCGATATTCCTGTCCGCGTCGGTGATCGCGTCACGAATACCACCACCCTCACCACCGTCGATCAGCCCGGCCCGCTCGAGGTCTACCTCAACGTCCCTGTCGAGCGCTCAAAAGATCTGAAAATCGGCCAGAAAATCCAGCTGCTCGATACGCAGGGAAACGTCGTCGGCGACACCCAAATTGATTTTATTTCCTCCGAAGTCGATAACAGCACCCAATCCGTTCTCGCCAAAGCCACCGTCAAAAACAGCTCCGACACCTTGCGTACTTCGCAATTCGCCCGCGCCCGCCTCATCTGGGGCGTGCACGACGGCCCCGTGATCCCGGTTCTGGCCGTCCAGCGCATCAACGGCCAATTCTTCGCCTTCGTCGTTGATGGCGCCGGAAAATCCCAGCTGGCACATCAGAAAATTCTTCGTCTTGGCGACATGGTCGGCAACAACTACGTCGTGCTCGGCGGCCTGAAATCCGGCGATCGCGTTGTAATCGAAGGCGCGCAGAATCTCGTTGATGGCGCTTCCGTCACCGAAGCCTCGCCGCCTTCGAACGGAAAGACCCCGTCTTGATCTCAACCAACGCTCTCTTTTTCGCGCTTTGGAAAGGCTTACGTAGGTAATGTTTGTCGATTTTTTCATCCGCCGTCCCATTTTTGCCACCGTCTGCGCTCTCCTGATTATTTTGGCCGGTGCGGTAACCATTCCTACGCTTCCCGTCGCTCAGTTTCCCGATCTCGCTCCGCCACAGGTCAACGTCAACGCCTTCTATAACGGCGCGAACGCCAGGACCGTAGAAACTTCCGTCACCACTCCGCTCGAACAGCAGATCAATGGCGTCGAAGGCATGAAGTACATGACGTCCTCGAGCGGCAACGACGGTTCAAGCGGAATCTCCGTCACATTCGACATCACGCGCAACATTGACCTCGCCGCCGTCGACGTTCAGAACCGCGTGAATCAGGCGCTCGGCCGCCTTCCCAACGAAGTCAAGACCACCGGCATCAGTATCACCAAATCATCGAGCAACTTCGTATTTGGCGCCGGCGTCTATTCCGAGCACGGCGAGTACGACAGCCTCTTTCTCAGCAACTATATCGACCTCTACGTTCGCGACGCGCTTAAACGCGTTCCCGGCGTCGCCGACGTCCAGAACTTCGGCGAGCGCAAATACTCCATGCGCCTCTGGCTCGACCCGCTCCGTATGGCCGCTCGTGGCCTCACCGCGACGGACGTTCTCGGCGCTCTGAACGAACAGAACGTGCAGGTCGCTTCCGGCCAGGTCGGCCAGCCCCCCTCCCAATCCGGTCAGAGCTATCAGATTAGCGTGCGCGCCGTCGGCCGCCTCGTTGAGCCCTCGGAATTCGAAAATATCATTCTGAAGACCGGTGCGGACGGCAACCTGGTTCGGCTCCGTGACGTCGGCCGCGCCGAACTCGGCGCCGAAGACTACAACAGCAACCTTCGCTTCGACGGCCACGACGCCGTCGGCTTCGGCGTCACTCAATTGCCCAGCGCCAATGCCCTCGCCGTTGACAAAGCCGCCAAGGCCGAGCTGGAGCGCTTGTCGAAACACTTCCCTCCCGGCATCAAATACGCCGTCGCATTCGACACCACCACCGTCGTCGGCGAATCGATTAAGGACGTGCTCTACACGCTCCTCGAAGCGATTTTCCTCGTGGTGCTCGTCATTTTCGTGTTTCTCCAGGACTGGCGCAGCACCTTCATCCCCGCCATCACGATTCCTGTATCCCTCATCGGAACGTTCGCTTTCGTCAAGATTCTTGGCTTTTCCATCAATACCCTCACTCTCTTCGGCCTCACTCTCGCCACGGGCCTCGTCGTTGATGACGCCATCGTCGTCATTGAAAACGTCCAGCGCCACATTTCCGAAGGAATTTCCGAGCCGCACAATGCCGCTTCCATCGCCATGAAAGAAGTGGCCGGCGCTGTCGTTGCCACTTCCCTCGTTCTCGTCGCCGTTTTCGTTCCAGTGGCTTTCTTTCCCGGAACGACCGGCATTCTTTTTCGCCAATTCGCGCTGACGATCGCATTTTCCGTTTCCATCTCCGCCTTCAACGCTCTCACCCTCACGCCTGCGCTTTCTGCCATCTTTCTTGGCCACGGACATGTCGTGAAGAGCCGCATTTTCAGCGGCTTTAACAAGGGAATGATGGCCTTCGGCCGCGGATATCAAAATTTTCTCCGGTTCGTCTTGCGCTTCGAATACATTGCTGTCGTCCTGTTCTTCTGCGGGCTGGGCCTTACCTACTGGGTCTACCAGCACGTTCCCAAAGGCTTCATTCCGGCCGAAGACGGTGGCTACCTTATCATCGCAGTGCAATCGCCGCAGGGCGCATCGCTTGATTACACCACCAGGATCTGTTCCCAGGTCGAAGCGGTTCTCGCCAAGGTTCCCGAGATGGACAGCGCTTTCTCCGTAGCTGGATTCAGTTTCGGAGGCAGCGCCTCGAATCGCGCGCTTATCTTCGCCGGCCTGAAGGATTTCGATCAGCGCAAGGGCGAGGAGCACTCCGGCGACGCGGTCTTGAACCGGCTGCGCGGCCCTCTTTCGGCGATTTCCGGCGCGCAAGTGGTTCCCTTTGCGCCGCCCGCTGTCCAGGGTTTGGGGCAATTCGGCGGCTTCCAGTTCGTCCTCGAAGACCAGGCCGGTACTTCCATGCAAGCGCTTGCCCACGTGACCCAGAAAGTGATTCAGGAAGGGTCCAAGAACCAGGATCTCACCGGCTTGTTCACGAGTTTCAGCGCCAACGATCCGCAATTCGTCCTTACCTTCGATCGCGAGCGCGCGAAAGCCCTCGGTGTCCCGCTCAGCCAGATCACCGACGCCCTCCAGGTCTACATGGGCTCCGTCTACGTCAACGACTTCGATTTCAACAATCGCGCCTACCGCGTCTACGTCCAGGCCGATAAACAGTTCCGCGCCGAGCCGCGCGATATCAAGGAATACTACGTCCGTTCCGACAAGGGAATGATGGTTCCGCTCGAAAATCTCGTCACTCTCGAAGCGCAAGCCTCGCCCCAGGTGATTAGCCACTACAATCTTTTTCGCTATGCGGAAATTGATGGCGCCGCCGCGCCGGGCAAAAGCTCAGGCGACGCGATCGCTGCCATGGATTCGCTCGCGAAAAAGGTTTTGCCGCCCGGCTTCTCGTATGAATGGACGGGACTTTCTCTCGAAGAGCTTCAGTCCGGCAGTCAGGCCACGCTCCTGTTCGGACTCGGACTGCTCGTCGTTTACTTGACCCTCGCCGCCCAGTACGAGAGCTTCTCGCTCCCCTTCATCGTGCTTCTCGCTGTGCCCATGGCTCTGCTCGGTGCCATCGGTGCCCAGGCGCTACGCGGGCAAGACAACGACGTCTACTGCCAGATCGGTCTCGTCATGCTGATCGGCCTCTCCAGCAAGAACGCAATCTTGATCGTTGAGTTCGCCGAGCAGTTGCGCGAAAAGGGCTTCAGCATCCTCGACGCTGCCGTGGAATCCGCGCTCATCCGGCTGCGCCCCATCTTGATGACTTCGCTCGCCTTCATTCTGGGCGTCCTTCCGCTCGTTCTTGCTCAGGGTGCGGGCCGCATCAGCCGTCGTTCGGTGGGCACCACGGTCTTCGGCGGAATGATTGCTTCCACTTTCCTCAATTTGATCTTTATTCCCGTTCTGTACGTCCTCATCCGCAGGCTCCAATCCGGGTTCAAGAAAGAAGCTCCCTCTGCTTCGCCGCATCCGTCCGCTTCCGCCTGATCCTATTTTGGCGCCGCCGGCGCTGCGATCCCCTTCCGTGCGTCCGATTGCACCACCGCTTGCGTTGCGCAAATCCAGTAGGCGGCGATATTGTAATTGTCGATGGGAATGGCAAACGCTATTCGATGGGCCGCGGTGGCCGGTTGTTTCGTCCTTACCACCGGCTTCGTTCACCATCGAGCGGCTCTTTCGTCGCAGTCTCAATCCGCCGCACCCGCGCATTCCGCCCGGGCGGGCGCTACCGCGCGCAAAATCTTCCGCCTCGACCTCGACGCCACGAAACAATGGATCGACACGAACATCAACGTGCGCGGTGGCGAAAAACTCCGCGCTACCGCCAGCGGTAAAATCACCTATCCGCCCGTGGGGAAAAATCCAGACGAACGCACCTTCGGCCCTGACGGGCTCTCGCGTGCCTGGGCCGATCTAATTCACGAGTACCCGGTCCCGAACGGCAATCACGGCGAATTGATCGCTCGCGTCGGCTCCGGCGACGCCGCTCAGCCTTTTTCGGTTGGCCTCACGAAGGATTTTACGGCGCCTGTCGCCGGCCGCCTGTTCCTCGGACTCAATCAGAGCTATGAAGACGCATCCGCAGCCAAAGGTAGTTTTCACATCACGATCGAAATCCTCGATCCGGGCCCGAACACGCCCGAGGCGAACGCCGTGGGCGGTCCTCCCGAAACAAAACTCCCCGCTATCACTCCCGATTTTCTGAATTCGATTCCGCGGCGTGTTTCCGATCCCCAGGGAAATCCCGGCGACCTGGTCAATATCCTGATCGTAGGCGCCGAAGAACAGGTCGTTCGTGTGTTTACAACCGCCGGGTGGGTGCACGTCGATCGTGACGTCCAATCTACCGTCATTGCCGGACTTATCGACTCCCTTCAAAAAAAAGATTACCTCACGATGCCCATGAGCGCGCTCTATCTCTTCAAGCGCCCCCAGGACTACGGATTCGCTCACGCCGAACCGGTTCGCGTCGCGATGTCCCGTAATCATCTCCGCGCCTGGAAATCGCCTTTCGCTATCGGCAGCCGTCCTGTCTGGTGCGTCGCCGCCACCCACGACGTCGGCTTCGAACGCGACGACCGCAACAACGGCGTCACCCACAAAATCGATCCCGATATCGACAAAGAGCGCGAGTACGTCAACGACACGCTTTCCGGCACGGGCCTTGTCGCCGCTCGCGAGCACGTCACCCCGCCCGCCGCACTCGACCGGGACGGTCACACACCCGCCTTCGAGGCAAAGACTGCCACCGGCGGCACCTTTCACTCCGACGGCCGCATCCTCGTACTCGTACTCGACGATACCAAGAGCACAACCAGCGGCAGGTAGCATTCACGCGGGGATTTCGATGCGGAGGGCCCGGCTACTAGAATCGAGTGCTGGCAGAATCACGCTTGGCGCGGGTTTCTCACGCGCCTTGCGACTTTCGCCGTTCTGTTACGTCCTCGATCGCCAGCAAAATTCAATCGGACCGGTTATCCGCGCGCTTGATCTGGCGGGCGTTCAAGCTCATCACCCGGCGGCCCACTCGGAGAAAATCGTGAACCACTTCAAAATCCCTGATTTCCGTCTTTCTCGGTAGAATCTCTCGAAGCAATGCCAGAAGCTCGGGGATGTTCCATTCACCGTCACCCAGATTGTAGATTTCCTGTCCCTCGGTCTCCTCGCGGGACACAAGAAACGTCGAAAGAAAAGCATCGTTCACCGCTTTCACTCGCAAGTCCACGTCGAGCACTAGGATCGACTCCCGGATCGTCGCCACGATCGCCTCGGCGTATTTCTGCGTTTCCGTCACTTCTGATTTCAATTCGTGAATGTCGATGAGAGTGATCACCGCACCCTCGATTTTGCCTGCCGACGTTTTGCACGGACGAACGCGTAGCGAGTGCCATTTGTCGTGCCGGTCCTTTACGTCCTGCGCCTTCATCGCTTCCGCATTGATCGCATCGAATACCATGCTGCCGAGCCCGTCGAGGTCCAGCACCGAGCGCAGATCGGTGATCGGACGCCCCACGTCAGCGGAAATCAGATTGAGAAGATCGCCCGCGCTCGGAGTAAACCGGCGAATCCGCAGGTCGCTTCCAAGAATCACCATCGGTACGGTCACATTGCCGATTACGTTCAACAGATCATCGTTGGACTGTCCCAGTTCGATGTTCCGGTTTTGCAATTCCTCGTTCAGTGTTGTCAGTTCTTCGTTCGTGGCTTGAAGTTCTTCTTTCGCTGTCTCCAGCTCCTCGTTCGTGCTCTGCAGCTCTTCGTTGGTCGATTGGACTTCCTCATTGGCCGCACGAAGCTCTTGTTCGCTCTCCTCATTCTCCTCGATGATTTCCTGGAGTTGCGCATTTGCTTCCGCAAGCTCGTCCTTCAGTCCCGCCGCTTCGCGATCTTGCGTCGAATAATTGGCGGCTTCGCCGGGTGGCAACGCTCCGCCTTCTCGAAACAACACCAGAAAATATCGATCGCCCGCCGGCGACGTGAGGGGTCGCACCTCAATCGAGACCTCGCGAACCGTCTCCCCCGAGATCACCCGGATTCCATTCTTGATCACCGGCTTCCCTTCCGCTTCCACTTTCTGAATCGCGGACCGCAACTCCATTGGGAGACCCTCGCGCGCCATTTTCAACAAACGCAGGCTCGCAGCTCCGGGCAGCGGGTCGAGATAAGGCCCCGTGTGCCCGTGGAAATGGATGATTTCGAGATTGCTGTTCAGCAAGAGCCCCGCCGGCGTGTATTCGGATAGCAGCACGCGATTCGCCTCTTTCTGCGGATCAAAATCCTTGGCAACGCGCATTGCGATCCGGCTCCTCGCGTCCGGTATTGCCGCAAACCGTTCGTTCACTCCGAAATCGAGGCGCATGCCCGCAGGCGTGGCTCTCTTGAAGTAAATTTTGTTCTTCTTGTCCACCAGCCCGAAAAGATCCGAAACTCCGGTGGCATTCTCCGACCTTCCCAGCACCAGGAACCCGTGCGGCTGAAGCGCATAGTGAAAAACAGGCATTAGGCGGCGGTGAAGGCTGGGCTTCAGGTAAATCAGCAGGTTGCGGCAGCAAATCAGGTCTAGCCTCGAAAACGGCGGATCCTTGATCAAATTCTGTCTCGCGAAAACGCACATCTCTCGAATTGCTTTGTTGATTTGATAGCCGTGCGGCGCCTTGCTCAAAAATCGCTGCAATCGTTCGCTGGAAACTTCAGCCACCTCGCTCTGCGTATAAATTCCCGCGCGCGCCGCCTCCAGCGCCACGTCGTTGATATCGGTCGCGAATACCTGGATCCCGGTTGAACTTTTCTTATCCGCGAGATATTCCGACGCGCAAATCGCCATCGAATACGCTTCTTCACCCGTGGAACAACCCGGCACCCAGATCCGCAGCGCATCGAGGGCCGGGCTATCATCCAAGAGACGCGGAAAAACTTCGCTCTTCAAAAGCTCGAAAAGTTCGGGATCGCGGAAAAAACTCGTCACGCTGATCAGCAGGTCGTTATACAGGCCCTGAGGTTCTCCGAGCGTCTGCTCCAGGAATCCGATATACGTCGCGATCGTCTCGATGTTGTGAAGCGCCATTCGCCGCCGCACTCGGCGAATCACCGTTGGCTCCTTGTAATTCGAGAAATCCACCCCGGTCGCGTTCTTCAGCACCGCGAAAATATCGCCTAGTTCCCTTTCGCTCAGCTCGCCCGGGTCTTCCGAATCCGCCGCAGGCTCGCGCGCCACGTACGGATGCCGCCTGATTCGCGCCAGCTCCTCCGCGATCCTTTGCGGAGGCAGCACGAAATCTACGTACCCGGACGCGACTGCATGGTGCGGCATGCTGCCGTATCTCGCCGTCGCCTCATCCTGCGCAAACGTGATCCCGCCCGCCGCTTTGATCGACTTCAGTCCCAGCGTCCCGTCCGATGCGCTTCCCGACAGGATGATTCCGATCGCCCCCTCTTTGCAATCCTCCGCCAGTGAAGTCAGGAACTGGTCGATCGGCAGGTGCAGCCCCAGCCCCGTCGGTCGCGGATTCAACTTCAGCACCCCGTGCGAAATCTCCAGATCCGCGTTCGGAGGGATTACGTACACATGATTCGGCTCCACCGCTCTTCCGCTCGTTACTTCAACGACCGGCATCGGCGTGGCGCGCGCCAACAGCTCCGCCAGCATGCTGTCGTAATGGGGCGCCAGGTGCTGAACGATTACGAATCCGATCCCAGTGTCGCCGGGTAGAGCTCGAAGCAGCTGTGAAATCGCTTCCAACCCTCCCGCCGATGCTCCGATCCCTGCGATCGGAAATGTGTGTTTGTGGTTCGGGGCCGCGGACGGGGCTTCGCCGTTCATCGCACCCTCCGTAAGCGGAAACCGCGGATAACTACTTGGCTAACGCCGACCTTATAACTAATCGCAATTGAATGCAAGCCAATCGCCCCGCAGCTCCCTCCGCCGCCCCGGCGCCTTCGTGAATCACCGCTGCGAATCACCTCGCGCCAGCCGCCACTCCAAACGCTCGCGCCTCGAATTCCACCGACGCCGGCAGATGCTCGGCAAAATAACTCCAGTCGTGCCCTCCGGGGTAAATGTGAAATTCGTGCGGAATATGACGCGACGCCAGAATCGCGTCGAGCTGTTCCGCGCCCTCGTTGAATCCGTACCCGTCCTCCGCTCCGCAATCGAAATAAATCTTCAGCCCGGCTATTTGGCCCGTACGTGCCAGTGTCAGCGGATTGTTGCGATCCCAGAAAACGCGATCCGGCGGCGAACCGAACACGTCTCCGAGAAGCCTCATCCGAGGACTCAGCGCCGAACCGCCAACGCTTACATTCGGCAATTTCTCCATCAGCGCCGCGCTGTGCACGCTCACCGAACCAAAAACTTCCGGATGCAAAAACGCGAGTCGCAGCGCTCCATATCCGCCCATCGAAAACCCCGCCACCCCTCGCTTCCCGCGCCCCGCTTCAGTCCGGTAACGGCCCTCGGTCGCTGGCAGGAATTCGCGCAGAAAGAAATCCTCGTAGCGCTGCTTCCCGTCGCGGGAATTCACGTAGAAACTCGCCCCTCCCGCCGGCGTCACGATCAGAAATTCTCCCAGCTCGTGCTGTTCCCACAAATCCTCGATCAGGTTCCAGCCGCCCGAATGCAGAAACATCTGCTCGTTGTCGCCGAGCCCGTGAAGAAAATAGAGTATCGGATACCGCCGGGTCTTCTGCTCGTCGTAGCTCGGCGGCAGCAGAATACAGTAAGGAACGGCGCGCCCCAGGATCTTGCTCCTAACGCTCTGGCACTCCGCGCGTCCGGCTGCCCCCCGAGCGGGCGCAGCGAATATTCCGAAGCAAAGTAACAACCACGCGGTTGCCGCAGCCCCCGCCCTACTCATACCGCAGAGCCTCCACCGGATTCAGCCGCGCCGCCCGCGACGCCGGATAGAGTCCCGCCACCAGGCTCACCACGATCGAGAAAGCGATCCCGCCGAATATCAGCCACAGCGGCACCGAGAACACATGTGCCGGCGGTAAATTCTGTCGCTGCAAATAGACGTTCGTTCCCCACGTCACCGCCCGTCCAATTATCCAGCCCATCCCCACGCCGAAAATTCCTCCCATCAGACCCATCACTCCGGCCTCCGCGAAAAATAGCTGCTTCACGTCTCGGTCGGCCGCCCCCAGCGCCTTTAGCACCCCAATCTCGCGCCGACGCTCCAGTATCGCCATCACCAGCGTATTCACGATCCCCAGCGTCGATACCGCCAGCGCCAGGCTTCCGAATATCGCGAGCAGCAAATCGAAAATCGTGAAGAAGATTCGCAGGTTTCTCGTTGCGTCCAGCAAGGAGAACGTCGAGAACCCCATGTCCTTGATCGCCGATTCTATTTTCTCCACCTGCGCGGGACTCTTCGCGCGAACGGTCAGGCTCGCATACGTTGTTTTCCCGTTCGTCCCACGCACCACATCGCGCAAGTCATTCAATTGCGCCGCTCGCAACGTCTCCGCAACTTGCAGTGGAATCAACACGCGTCCGCTTCCCAGCCCGCCGAATCCTGCGGCAGGTTCCGTATCCACGATGCCGATAATCCGCAGTTTCTTCTCGCGCGGCACGATCGAAAATCCGCCGCTCGCGCCACTGCTATCTCCCGCGGATGGCGATTCGGCTGCTCCAGACTCGCCGCCCAGCGCCTGCCGCTCCGCATACCGCAGCACCAGTTCCTTCCCGATCAAGCTCGACGGCTGCTCCGATAGCTCCTTCGCAAATTCACTTTGCAGGATTGTCTCGTCCGAATTGCCGCTCGAGAAGAAACTTCCATTCACCCCGTCGAACGCGCCATTACCCCGTGCCGATTCTGGAATTCCCGCCACCATCGTCGCGTACGGCTTTCCCGCGAAGCGTACCTCGGTTGGAAATCGGATCTGCGAATACACTTCCACCACGTTGGGAAGCTTTTGCATCGCCTGCCGCGCAGCTTCATCGAGCGTCGGCGACGCAGTTTGCCCCGGTCCAGATTCGCTTCCCTGCCCGGCTGCCATGGCCGGTCGCTTAGGCGGCTCTGACGGCCGCCCAAATCCTCGTAAGTTCGACTTCGACATCACGATCACCGTATCAAACAGCCCCGAGTTTGAAAGCCGCTTCGTCGCAAGCTCCTGCAAACCCACTCCGAGCGAAAGCATCGCCACCAGCGACGCCACGCCCACCGCGATTCCCAGCGTCGTCAGCGAATTCCGTAACGCTGCTTCGCGCAGATTTCGAATCGCGAGTTCTCCCAGATCGCGTGCCTTCATGCCGCCACACCATCCGTTACCAATTTTCCATCCGCCACCGCCGCGATCCTGTCCGCGTATCGGTCCGCCAGAGGCCGTTCGTGTGTCACCATCACGATCGTCATCCCCAGCGACCGTTGAATCTCCTTCAGCAGCTCCATGATCGCTTCGCCCGTCGCGCTGTCGAGATTTCCTGTCGGCTCGTCCGCGAATAAAATCCGGGGCCGGTTGACCAGCGCTCGAGCCAGCGCCGCCCTCTGCTGCTCCCCGCCGGAAAGTTCGCTCGGCCGGTGCGCCGCGCGCTTCTCCAGCGCCACCCGCTCAAGCGCTTCCCGCACTCGGTGTGGCCGCTCGCTGCGCTCCACCTCGGCCAGCCGCAGCGGCAGCTCCACGTTTTCCTCCAGCGTCATCCTCGGCAGAAGATTGAACGACTGAAAAACCATTCCCACTGTCTGGTTCCGGTATCGCGCCAGCTCCGCCGAATTCAGCCCCGACAAATCGTGGCCCTGCGCGATAATCGTACCCGACGTCGGCCGGTCAAGCCCCGCCATCAAATTCAACAGCGTCGACTTCCCCGACCCGGACGTTCCCAATAGCGCCAGAAATTCTCCCGCTCCCGCTTCCAGCGTCACGTCATCCACCGCACGGATCAGCGCCGATCCCATCTGGTAGTGACGCGAAACCCGGTCCGCGCGAATCGCGGCGCTGTTACCTGCATTCGACATAGGCCCTCAATTCTGGCTCTGAATTCCAGCCATCAATGTTACTACGCGCGGCTTGCAGTCTGGATTTCGGTGCTAACCTTTCGCCTTCCCGAATCGTCCTAACTCCCTCACCTGCCTATGGAACAAACCCCATGCACCTGTCGTATAGTCGAGGTGAGGCGTAACAAGCGCACCGTGGCGGAAGCGCCAGCAGCCATGGCGAAGCCAACAGGAGAAAAGATGCGAAAGATTTTGCTGTTCGTTGCTTTGATTGTGGCGCTTGCGCCGTTTGCCGCAGCGCAGCGGCTCCCCGATCTCGCTACGCCTGAAAATTATCAACTCACCATCGCCATCAATTTCGACAAAGAGAACTTCACCGGCGATGAAACGATTGCCATCCGCGTTCTCAAACCCACCTCGACCATCGTTCTGAACGCCGCTGAAATCGCTTTCGCAGATGCAACGGTCACTTCCGCCGGCAAATCGCAGTCCGCCAAAGTCGCTCCCGACGAAGATAAGCAAATGGCGACTCTTACTTTCGATCAGCCGCTCCCAGCAGGACCTGCAACGCTCCACATTCGCTACACCGGTATCCTGAATGGCCAGCTTCGCGGCCTCTATCTCAGCAAAGCCAATGGCCGCAAGTACGCCGTCTCGCAACTCGAAAACACCGACGCCCGCCGCATGTATCCTTCCTTCGACGAGCCCATCTACAAAGCCACTTTCGACATTACCGCCATCATCGACAAAGGCGATACCGCGCTTTCCAATAGCAAGGTTCTTTCGGATACGCCGGGCCCGGGCGAAGGCCAGCACACCGTGAAATTTGCCACCACGCCCAAGATGTCCTCATACCTCGTTGCGCTCGCTGTCGGCGACTGGCAGTGCGCTGAAGACACAGCCGACGGAATTCCAATTCGCATCTGCGGCATTCCGGACAAAAAGCCCTATGCTGACTTCGCCCTTCGGGCTGCCGTGTATACCGTCAAGTTCTACGACCACTACTTCGGTATCAAATATCCCTACGGCAAGCTCGATATCCTCGGCGTCTCCGACTTTTCCGCCGGCGCCATGGAGAACACCGGACTTATCATCGCCCGCGATCTGATCTTCCTCGATCCTAAGCAGTCCTCCTACCTGCTTCGCAAGGCTGTCGCGCAACAATTGGTCGCTCACGAAATCGCTCACCAGTGGTTCGGCGATCTCGTCACCATGAAGTGGTGGGACGACGTCTGGCTGAACGAAGGTTTCGCCACCTGGTTGTCGTTCAAGCCCATGGAAGCCTGGAAGCCGGAATGGAATCTCGAAACCGACGCCGTCAGCTCCAGCACTGGCGCAATGGGCACCGATTCCCTCAGCTCCACGCGCGCGATCGAAGCCCACGCCGAAACCCCCACGGAAATTCAAGAGCTTTTCGACAACATCGCCTACAACAAGGCTGCCGCCGTTCTCCGCATGGTCGAAGGCTATGTCGGCCAGGAAACGTTCCGCAAAGGCGTCAACGCGTATCTCTCGAAGTACTCCTACAGCAACGCCACTTCGGAAGATTTCTGGAACACGATTGCGGAAACTTCGCACAAACCCGTGGATCGCATTATGTCCGGCTTCGTCAAGCAGCCGGGTGTGCCGCTTGTTTCATTGAAGACGGACTGCGCCGGCAAAAATTCATCCGTCTCCGTTTCTCAAACTCGCTACTTCCGCGATCGTTCGCTTCTCGAGGCTGGCTCCGCCCAACGTTGGGACATTCCCGTATGTCTGAAAGCAGGCAAGAATGAGACGTGCGAGCTCCTTGCCACGCAGGAGCAGCAAGTCGCGCTCCCAGGCTGTAGCGAAGGCGCCTTTGGTAATGCGGGCGGCCGTGGCTATTACCGCTCGGGCTACACCTCGGAAAACTTCAGCCGCATTGCCGCTTCGGCCGAAACCAAACTCTCCCCGCCCGAGCGTTACATGCTGCTCGACGACACCCTCGCCGGCCTCCGCGTTAGCCGCCTCCAGGCCGCCGATTTCATGGCTCTCGCCCAAGATTTGAAAGATGACCCGTCCACTGCCGTGATGGATCTGCTCTCCGGCTATCTGCAATACGCAAATACCTACCTCGTCAACGAGTCCGACCGTCCACAGTTCGAAGCCTGGGTTCGCAGCACCTTCGGCCCGGTCGCAGAAAAAATGGGTTGGCAATCCGGCCCGAACGATTCCGACGAAACGCGCGCCCGGCGTGGCGATTTCCTCACATTGATGGGCCTGGTCGGACGTGATCCCAAAGCGATTCAGTTCGCGCGCGAGCTGATGGACAAGTCCCTCAAAGGCGAACCTGTGGATCGCACGATGCTCATCGCCGCCATTCCCATCGCCTCTCGCGACGGTGACGCCGCTCTCTACGATGCGATCGTCGCGCACTTCCCTCAAATCAAAACGCCGGAAGAGGGGCTACTCTACGGGCAGGCCTTGTGCCTGTTTAGCGATCCTGCTCTCCTCACTCGAACTCTCAAGTTCGCCGTCTCGCCCATGATGCGCGCGCAGGATGCGCCGCAGGTTTTTGGCTCGGTGATGGCGAATCCGGCGGGGCAGCAGGTGGCGTGGGACTTCATCCGCAATAACTGGACGGAAGTAAGCGCCAAACTTAGCAACTATTCCGATTCAGGCCTGGTGGGCGACGCCGGAGTTTTCTGCGACGCGCCAAAGCGCGACGAAGTCGAATCATTCTTCACCAGCCACAAAGTTCCGGCTTCCGACCGCACTCTGAAACTAACGCTCGAACAGATCAACGGCTGTATCGATCTTCGCGCTCACCAGGAATCGAATCTCCAGTCCTGGCTGCAAAAGCAAGCGCCAGCCAAGGCAGCCGGCGCGCAATAATCGTTTTATTTCAGCGGCAGCAAACGAGCTATTTCAGCGGCAAGCAACGATTTAATTTGGCGGCAGTAACCGATTTATTTCAGCGAATCGGACTGCGGCGCCAAGCCGCCACCCCTGCCCTCTCTCAGTAGGGCACGCCATGGCGTGCCCTCTCGTCCCCCAAGCAAGATGCCGCCATCCGCCTCCGGCCGTTCAGTGGGTCAGGCTTCAGCCTGTCCTCTTCAAACCATCCCCGTCGCGAACACAATCCCGCTTCACTTCACTTCCGCGTCGAACACCCCCGTCTCGACTCTCCCGTTGTCTTTCACCTGCACAAAAATTCGATACATCCCCGCCCTCGGGAATCCATACGGAAAAGCCACCTCAGGCAGCATGGGCCCCATTGCCATCCCAGCCATATTCATTTCCGGCGCTGCAACCGGCCTGCTTGCACTACCTGTCTCCAATCTCGCAGGAAGAGTTGCATCCGCCAGCCGAACCGCCGCCATCGGTACCGAGCCGTCCGGATGCACGTGCGCAAACACGCTCAAATCCCAGCGTACGAATTCCGCGTGCCCTGCCATGCCCATATACGGCTCCAGCGCCTCCACCGGCTTGCCGTTCGCATCCTCCACTCGAAATTTGAACCACAGCAATTGATTCGCCGGCAGCACGCCGGGTGCTCGCTCCCACACCATTCGCGTCCCATCGGATAGCGGTGAGATCAGGCTTCCTCGCGCATCATCTTTGCCGGGCGAAATAGGCGGCGCCTCCTCGGTCGAATCATCTCCCGCGAGAGGTTTCCCCACCGTCTCGGGGATCTCAATCTCGGCCGACAGCGTGTCGGGAAATCCGGAAACGCGCACGATGTCCGCAAACACTTGGTAATGTCCCGCCGCCATTGGCGGAAGATTGTCGAGGAACACGCCGCCTTTGTCCGGAACGGGATGCAGGTGGTAGAACCGGTCCATCTGCGGCGTGCGAATCAGAAACAGGTGCATCAGGTGGCCGTGATCGGGCATCAGTTCGGTCGCTACCGTATCCGCCCGCCGCGTGTGCCACTTCGAATCCCCAATCCGCAAGATCATCTCGTCGCCGGGGACCAGTGACACATACAGCGCCGGCGCTTTATAAATCATCCGGTCAGAAAGTTTCGCGGCCGCGACCTTCCACCACACCCCTCCCATCACCAATATTCCTGTGACGATTGCGAAAGCGAATCCCATCACGATGCGCGCGCTGCGTTTTTGCGACGTCCCGGGATCAAGCCCGGGCTCGAGCTGCCCTTCGCGCCTCGCGGCGCCGATGATCGAAACCATCGCGAAGACAAGAATCACCATCAGGCCGGAAAGCAGCGCTCCAAGGCCTGCCTCCATCGGCAGCGTGTTCCGCGCCGCTGCCGGAACCGGAACGGCGATCGTGCCCGAGCCCGCATCGCCATCCGCTTCGATCCGCACCTGCCACGATCCGGACGCCATCAGCCACAACTTGCCGCTGAAAAACTGCGGGTCCTCTTTCGATGGCAGCAGCACGTCGGGAGGCGGTGGATATTTTGAGCCTTCGCCGACTATGTAGAGCGGCACAATCTTCACCTGACGCACCCCCGCCGCCGTGCTCCGAATCTGAATCTCGGCAACTCCGGGAATCATTTGCGGCGTGCGGATTGACACAATCAGGTGATAGGGCCCGGCGTCGCCCTGGAAAAAAACATCCGGGCTGCCCACGTGCCCAAGGCATGGCCCCGCGAGGAGAACTGCAAGAACGATTCCTCCGAGCCGGTTGATTTTCATGGTGGGGACCTAACGCCGGATTCGCAGCAGCCAGCCGCCAAACGCGATGCCCACGCGCGAGGAAATTACCGCCGCAATCCACGCAGCGCTCATGCCCAGCCAGAATGCTTGGCGCGTCGCCTCATGCGGCTGAAATTGGTACGCGAGCGGGTGCATCGAGACGGGCTCCTGGTACGGAAAGTAGATCATTCCGAAGAACCAGTTGCGTGCGAGCGGTGAAATCATAAAATTCCCGAACGGCCATTGCACCGCAACGAGCGTCGCAAGGAATGCGCTCCCCAACGCGAACGCAACGAGCCACTTGTTACGTCCCGCGAGCCGCGCGCGCACCATATCAATCACGATGGCCGGGAAAACCAGCAGCACCGGAAATTCCATCGGCACCATGTGCGTCACATTGGTGTACACCGGCCCCAGCTTCGGCTGCGCTGGAAATAGCGGCAGTCCCCACAGGCCCGCAAGCATCACGGCCGAATAAATCGCGGCGATAATCGTCGCGCCCCACTTGTGGTCCGACGCGAGCCCGTATCCCACAATCAGCGCCGGAGTCCCGTACATGACCACCCGGTAAAAAATCGCGCTGTGCATCAGGTTCGCATCGCTGAATTCGGAAATCAGGATTAGGTGCAGCAATAGGCCCAGGCCCGCCAGATACAGAAATAGCCACGACAGCTTTCTTCGCACCGCGCCCGCCGCGCGATTCTTTTCCGCCACCAGCAGCACCAGGTACCCGATCCCCACGCCGAGAATCCCCAGGCCCAGCACCACGTGCGGCGGGCTCAATATTTCCACGTCCAGCCCGAACGAGTTGTGCCACCAGTTGTCGAACGGCGCGGACGTCACCATCGTTACTCCGCCCCACGCCGTCAGAAACGCCCCCAGCGGCCCCCGAAATCCCCACACTTTCACTGACGCCGTTTCCGCCCCCACTTCCCGCGAAAATGTAGTAGAAAAAATCAGGTACGTGCACGTAATCGCAGCCAGGATTCCGCCAAACTGGATCAGCAAGTGTGCGGGCGTCCAAAATGTGTCGCGCCCGATTGTCATGTGCCAGGAAATATCCCAATAGAGACCGAAGCTGATCGACGAAACCGCAATCACGCCAGACCATACGAACCACGGAATCGCAGTGGCCCGAGCGACACCCCGCGCGTGCGAAGCGGCTGGGTTCGAAATTCCAAACGGAACGGTTTGCGCCATCAGAAACTCCGCCACGAGCATAGCAAGTCTCGAGACGCGAGGCTAGAAGTGCGCTGACTTTGCAAATTGGAAAACCGCGATCGATCTGAATTTAAATGGAGAGGCGTTTGTCTCGCGACTTGCTCGAACCTGAAACATGAGTGACACTTTCCATCGTATCTAATTCGCAGAGCTCCGGGATTTATCCGAGGAGACCCTCCATGCAACGCCTCTTGTGCGCAGCGCGATTTTGCCGGTTCTTATTCGGCGTGACCATAATTGCAGGTAGCGCGATCGCGGCGGTGGGCGTTCTCGCCCAAACTCCACAAGACCAGCGGGCGGCACAAGCCGCGAAAGCCCAGGCGGCGGCCAGCGTCCAATCCACCACGGAGAGTCCAAAACCGGCCGCGCAAATTCAGACGAACGCCTCGCGGCCGAAGATCGGCGTCGCGCTCGAGGGCGGCGGAGCTTTGGGGCTCGCGCATATCGGTGTGTTGCAATGGTTCGAGGATCACCACATCCCGATTGATTACCTGGCAGGAACGAGCATGGGCGGACTAGTGGGAGGCCTGTACGCGACGGGAAAAAGCCCGCAAGAACTGCAGGAGCTTGTGAACGAGCAAAATTGGGACATCATTATCGGCGGACGGATACCTTACGAGGATTTGTCGTATCGCCGGAAAGAGGATTTGCGTGCGATTCAGAACTCGATCGCGCTCGGCCTGAAACACGGAATCTCGACGCCCTCCGGACTAAACACTGGCTCGAAGATCACTCTCCTGATCGACCGCGAAACGCTGGCCTATCCAAAGCTCGATTCATTTGACAGCCTGCCCGTTCCCTTTCGGTGCGTGGCTACCGATCTGGTTTCCGGAAAACAAGTGGTGTTTTCGAGCGGGTCATTGCAGGAAGCGTTGCGAGCGACGATGTCGATTCCGGGCGTGTACTCGCCCGTGCGACACGGCGAAAAAATATACGTAGACGGCGGACTGGTGGGCAATTTGCCAACGGATGTGGTGCGCCAAATGGGCGCGGACATCGTAATCGCCGTGCACCTGGAGGTGGCGCCGGTGAACCCGGATGAAATCCAGTCGCTATTCGACGTGCTGGGCCGCTCAGTTGACGTGGTAATCCGGGAAAATGAATTGCGCGGCTTAAAGGGCGCGGACCTGATTGTGAACGTCGAGCTCCAAAAGTACAACTCGATGCAATACGACAAAGCGAACGCGATCATCGCGACCGGCGCTCAGGCGGCGGAAGCAAAGAAACACGTTCTTTTGCCCTTTTCGGTGGGCGACGCGGACTGGGCAACATATCTCGCAGCGAGAAAGGCGCGACAGCGAGAAGAAGTGCCAGTCCCGAAATTCGTAAAGGTGGAAGGTACGAGCCCACAAGCAGCGCGCCAAATCGAAACGTTCCTCCAAAGGCTCGCAGGAAAACCAATCGACAATGCGGAAGTCAACCAACTACTCACTCAGCTCACCGGAACCGGGAAATACGCGTCGGCGGATTACCGGATCACAAACCGCAACAGCGAGAACGGTCTGGTGGTCACTCTTTACGAAAAGAGTTACGCCCCACCCATCCTGCAGCTTGGTTTCGGAGTCGACGGATCGGAAAGCGATGACGTAACCTTTACTCAGCTCGCGCGGATCACACTCATGGACGTGTGGGGATACCGCTCCGAGTGGCGAACGGACTTGCAATTCGGGAATACCTATGGAATCGAGACCGAGCTTTACCGGCCGTTTACAACCACGAGCAAATGGTTCTTTGCTCCGCGCGCGGAGGCCACTGACACATCGTTCAAAATCTTCCAAAAGAGCACGCCGGAAGCGATCTACCGCTTCTATCGCGACGACATCGGATTGGATATCGGATACGGATTCAGCCGCTTCACGGAAATTCGCGCGGGCTACGAAGTCGGATACTTCAACGCCGATCTGCGCCTGGGCCAGCCCACCTTCTCGTCGCACGACGGCCGGGTGGGCGACACGCGGTTGCGTTTCCTGATGGACCATCGGGACGACTTCATTACACCGCGCCGCGGCTATAGCGCGCAGGCGACCTTCCGCTGGTTCGACGCTAACCCGGGAGCCACTGGCGCGTTTCCGCTGATCGAAGCGCAGGCCGAATATTTCCTGCCGATTACGAAACCGGCGTCGCTCTTCGTGGTCGGTGAAGGCGGAACCACGTTCGGCTCCACGCACGTCGGCGTACCGCAATTTTTCCTGGGCGGGCCGTCGCGGCTGAGCGCGTACGGATCGAACGAGCTGTTCGGCAATCAGTATTACTATTTTCGCGGCGGCTATTTGCATGAACTGGTGGCGCTGCCACCGTTCGTCGGCAGGGAAGTCTACGTGATCGGCGCCTACGAGTTTGGCAAGATGTATAGCGCGCCGAACGCAAGCAAGTTCCCCAATGATGCGGCGGTAGGTCTGCTCGCCGAGACTTCCTTGGGGCCCCTGTTTATCGGCGGAAGCGTCGGCGACACGGGACACGCAAAGTGGTTTTTCGAGCTAGGCCACGTGTTCTGACCATCGGACGCGGGATTTCAAACACTGAACGTCCCTGGCGAGACGATTCCTAGCGGCAGGAGATTGGCTGGGAGGCCTGGACTCGAACCAGGATAATCAGATCCAGAATCTGATGTACTGCCAATTGTACGACCTCCCAGCAGGAGACAACAAAAAAGGCCGCTCGCGCGACCCACATATACTTTACTGAGGGTGCGCCCATTCGTCAACCCGGCCCAGAACTGGCCGCAATTCCACTGAATAAGAGAACGAATCGCTTTTGACTGCCCCTGATAGACTTCGCCATCTATGCGATACAAATCGTTCAGGAAGTCTGTGGCCACTTCCACTCGCGCGCGGCAATCACACATCGGGCGGCGCATCTTGTTCAACCGCGCTCCGGGCCCGCCACGCCAAGTTGCCCCGTGAATTTCGTCAACCGCGCGCGGCTTCGATTTGCATTGGTTCTTGCTCCATTCGGCGGCCCACCGCTTGCCCGATCACCGCAACTTCCCCCATCAATTGCGCGAACTGATCGGGGTAAAGCGACTGCGCGCCATCAGAGAGCGCCCGCTCGGGGTCAGGGTGAACTTCGATGAGCAGACCATCCGCGCCGGCAGCGATTGCTGCGCGCGCCATCGGAGCCACTTTATCGCGCCGTCCCGTGCCGTGCGAGGGATCGGCTATCACCGGCAAGTGTGAAAGCTGCTTGATCACGGGGATCGCCGCGATGTCCATCGTATTGCGCATGTAGGTGTCGAACGTACGGATGCCTCGCTCGCACAGGATCACGTTGTAATTTCCGCCGGCCATGATGTACTCCGCGCTCAGCAGCAGCTCTTCAATCGTTGCGGACATGCCGCGCTTGAGCAGCACGGGCTTCGTGGTTTCGCCTAGCGCTCGCAACAGATGATAGTTCTGCATATTGCGCGCTCCTACCTGCATCACGTCCACGTACGGCAGCATGATTTCCACTTGCGACGGGTCCATCACTTCGCTGACGACGAGCAGCCCATTGTCGTCTGCGGCGCGGCGCAGCAATTCGAGACCGTCCTCTCCTAACCCTTGGAACGAATAGGGCGACGACCGCGGTTTGAACGCGCCGCCGCGCAGCAGCTTTGCTCCTGCCTGCGCCACGCGCTCGGCGATCTTATTGATCTGCGCCTCCGACTCGACCGCGCACGGCCCCGCCGCCACCGCCAGTGCAGCGCCGCCTACGAGCACACCCTTGCCAACGTCAACAATCGAACCTTCGGGATGGAACTGCCTCGATGCCAGTTTGAACGGATGCGCAACGCGAACGATCTCCTCCACGCCCGGCGCGGCCAGCAGCGCTTCGAGCTCGCTTCGATGCTCGTTGCTATTGCCCACGATGCCGATCACTGTCCGCTCCGTTCCGCGGCTCAAATGCGCCTGGCACCCGCACTCCTTGATGCGCGTCACCACATGATTCACTTGCTCTTCGGTTGCTTCCGATCCCATGATTACAATCATCGTCGCTCCCCTCGCCCGTCCCTAATTTGTCTCACCTAAGATCAAGCAACCCACGCCCCAGACCTCAATCTCGCTAAGGGCTCAACTGCCAACCCGTAACGCCGGCGCCCTGCCGGTTCTTTTCACTCATGGCCGCGCCTTTCGTACCGCCGGCATCCTGCCGGCTCTTTCGACTTTCTCAGTCTCCTCTGTGCCTCTGCGCCCTCTGTGTTAAATCTTCTAAGCCCTTCCTGCTCCCCCAACCCTCACACTGCCCTCGCACCCACCACCTCCGCCGAAACGTACGAGCCCAGAATCCGCAAATTCACCGCGAGCTTCTCCAGCTCGGCAATCGCTGCCGCCGCTTCCGGATCGAGCGCAGACGCCTGCAAATCGAGATAGAACCGGTACTCCCACGGACGCCCGGGAATCGGCCGGCTCTCAATCTTCATCAGGTTGATTCCACGCCGCGCGAATGGTTCAAGCGCATGGTAGAGCGCCCCGGGCCGGTGAGCCGTCTGGAACACGAGCGAAAGCTTATTAGCCGCATCGGACGCCTTGGACGACGGCCCCAGCAGAAGAAATCGCGTGTAGTTTTCGGGATTGTCTTCCAGATGCTCGCGCAGAACATTCCCGCCATAAATTTCGGCTGCCCGGCGGCTCGCAATTGCCGCGCGCGAAGGATCGCCTGCGTTTACGATTGCGCGGACGCTTCCGGCAGTGTCTTCCGTAGCGATTCGTTTCAGCTCCGGACGCGACCGGAAAAATTCCTCGCACTGCGCCAGGGCGACGGGATGAGACTCAACAGTCGTGATCTGGCCGATTCGCGCCCCCGGCACCCCGATCAGATTGTGCACAATCGGAATGATCTCCTCGGCGATGATGCTCAAGCGGCTTTCGACCAGGAGGTCGAAAGTCCTGTGCACGGAACCGGCAAGGCTATTCTCGATCGGCGCGAGAATGTAGTCTGCCGCTCCGTCATCGATCGCGGCAAACATCGCCTCGAACGTCGGCCGCGGCACGAGCGCGATTCTACCGCCCAGAAGTTTCAGCGCCGCTTCTTCGCTGAATGCTCCTCGCTCCCCTTGAAATGCAATCCGCGCATCCGTTTCCAGTTTCATCGCGCTCCCGCTTCCCCAGTAGCGCAGGCACTCTTGCCTGCGCCAACGTCAAATCCCCCACCAACCAAAAATACTTGCCTCCCAATTATCTTCCCCGCCTTGCATTTCGCTTCGCCGCCGTACCGCATGCCGCCTCTTTTAACTTTAGTGGCGCAGGCACTCTTGTTTACCCTGAGGCACGAAGGGCCTGTGCGCTTCCCCCGTTACCAAGGCTCACCCGCTGCGCCGTTTCCCCAGCGCCCTCGCCCTCGGCGCTTCGCTACCCTTCGGCCGCTCACCCGCGCTCAACCCCTGGATTCGTCGCGACTCATCCATGATCAGCCGGAAAATTCTCGTCACCGCCTCGTCGTCGAGCGGCCCTCCATTCAGATTTCTCACGCTCGCAAGCACCTTCTGTTCGCGCTCCGGCACGCACAGCGACAGCCCCTCCTCCTCCTTCAGCCGCGCCACTTCCACCGCAAAATCCGTGCGCAGATTCAGAAGCTGAAGCAGCACCGCGTCAATCTCGTCGATTTTCTTGCGCCAGTCGCCAATGGTCATAGGGCCTCCCGTTTCCAGCTCCGCCGTCTGCTCGCCGCGCCATCGAGTTGCCGCAATCGGCCGCAAACCAAAAAAAAGGGCCGCGTCCTCGTCGAGGTCGCGGCCCGGAATCTCGAAACTTTGTGCGCCTTTTAGCTCGTCTTGCTCATCCCCACCGCGCACGTCTCGCCGGCCCGCTCCCCCGTATAGGAGTAGCGGTAACTAAAGCCGTACGCTCGGTAATAAAATCGCATCGCAGCCCCAATATACGGAATCGCCCGGTTGCCGTCAAGTCTGTTCGCTCGGCAGAAACTCAATGACATCGTATTCGGACGACATATATGCTTGGTTCCTTTTAGTATCGGCTCGGGTCCGCTCAAGAAGGAGGCACGGGTGCGCTTCTATACCAAGCAGGAATGCAAAGACTGGCTTTCAGGGCTCGATCGGAAGCTCCCTGATACTGAAGCGGACATTCACAAGGAGCGAGTTAAGTATCCCCTCGAACCGCACCGCGTATATTCCTTCGCGCACTGGATGGCCACGTCCATGACCCTCCAGCGGCCCGCGCTATTGTGGATTACCGAGTGGGGTGTCTGGCCGAGCAGCGAAAACTGGCACCTCTACTACAAGGTACGGCAGACCTATCGAGATTCGCGCCTCTTGCACGAGGCTCCTGGGCACTACTTTCTCGATTATGAGTCGAAAGACCTTGGAACGATTTTACAAATCGCGATGCTAAATGGATGGGGCGGCTACGTGCTGACCGCGGCCAATTATTTAAACGCATTCTTCAGCCACGACGAGTACATCGACTTTTTTGCGGGTAGTGACGAATTGCTCGCCAATCTTCGCAGGGAATTGAACGAGGTCAAGGGCGATGTCCAAGCCAACTGATTTTCGGTGCGTCGCGATTCTCGGCACGGGACTGATCGGCGGATCCTTTGCGCTCGCGCTTCGGCGCGAACTCCCCGCGGCCGCCATCATCGGATTCGACCGCGCGGACGTTCTGCAACGCGCGAAGGCGCGCGGCGCAATCACCGAATCCGCAACCGATATTGCGACGGCCGTTCGCGGCGCGGACCTGGTCTACATCGCACTGCCGATTGGCGCAACGATTGACGCGCTACCCAAAATCGCGGCCGCCGCAGACGCGAACGCGCTCGTCACCGATTCCGGAAGCACGAAGACGCTAATCTGCCGCGAGGCTCAAAAACACTTCCACAGCGCCGCGCGATTCCTCGGTGGCCATCCTATGGCCGGCAAAGAAAATTCGGGGATCCACCAAGCCGACCTCGATCTATTTCGCGGTTCGCGTTACGCGCTCATCGCATCCGAAAACGATCCCGACCCGCGCATCCACCAATTCGCCGCCCTCGTCCGGCGCATCGGCGCTGAACCCGTCTGGACCGACCCCGAAACCCACGACTGGGCGGTAGGAATCGTCTCGCACCTTCCGCAGCTCGCATCGATCGCGCTCGCTCACGTGGTCGCTGATGAAACCGACGAAACCGGCCTGCCACTCACCCTCGCCGGAACGGGCCTCGCCGACATGCTCCGGCTCGCCGGCAGCCCCTACGACATCTGGCGCGACACCTGCCTCACCAACCGCGAAAACATCGCCCACGCCCTCGATCGTCTCGCCCAATCCATCGACTACCTCCGCACCCGCCTGGCCAGCAAAGACCTCGAAGCCGAATTCAAAACCGCGAACGAAATCTACGACGCCCTGCGCAAATCGAAGTAAGGTTCTCGAATTACGCTTTTGTAGCGCCACCCCTCAGGGCGACGCCTTGTGATTCCCCCGCTGCTAGGGCTTTCGACACCAGCACACAGCTCAAGCCCCAACATCGGCCCTGCCGCTCCAGAGATGGCGATACAAAAGCGAAAGTTGAGGCGAATCCTGTGTCAAATTCCGCTGTTTGATGCAAACACCTTGCTGCAGTTGCGACGCTGTTTTCGCGCTTCTTCTTCGCTTTTTCTTCATTCGGCGTGTTCGCGCCGGCCGCATCTATCGCTCATCCGCCGTCACGGGTACGAGACGTTTCTTGCGGACGTAAAATTCCTTTCCGCGCCAGTGAATCCGCTGGGGAAAGAAACTTGCCAGCCACACGACGAACGCGAACGCGTCGCGCACTGGCAGCAGCGCGAGCTTCGCGCGCAACGCGCGATCCTGCATGCCCCATACGCCCACGGTCCTCGCCATCTCGCTGCGCAGCGCCACATACCCGGCAACGTAGGCGAGCGCCGCAGCCGCCGACGGCGCGAGGATTGCCGCGAGAATCGTCCACGGCAAACCTTGCGTGAAAATAAGGCCGAGGTGTCCCGCCGGACGCGAATAACGAATACTCAGATTCCAGCGCACCTGGTGCCGGAAGGCCTCCGCGAAAGTCTCGCGCGGGTACACCACGGAAACCGGAAACGCGCTCAGCTCGACGCGATTGCCTTTCGCCGCGATGCGGTTTCCCAGTTCATAGTCGTCGCAGAAATAATTGACGAGCGATTCGAATCCTCCGATTTCGGCCAGATTCTTCTTCGTAGTCGCCATCGTCGCGCCCAGCATGAAATCGATTTCCCGGCCCAGCCAATGGACCAGCACGCCCGCCGCGAAATCGGTGCTGTTGCCCATCGCTTCGAGCCCGGCAGCAAACGTGCCGTCGGCGAGCCCGCGATAGAGGCACGTAGCGCCGCCGATTTTTGGGTCGCGAAACGGCGCCGCAATCGCTCGCAGGTAGCCAGCATCGACCCGCACGTCGCTATCCGTCACAATCACGATCTCATGCCGCGCTTCGCGAACCAGCCGGCACAGTTTATTTACTTTGTCGCTCGCGCCAAGGGGTTCCGATCCAACGAGCAAACGGATCGACCGCGCGGGAAAATCCTGGATCAGCTTCTGGATAACGGGAACCGCGGGATCCTGCTCGTCGGACACGCAGAATAGAATTTCGAATTCGGGATAATCCTGCCGGCAAAAGCTCGCGTAATTTTCATACGTTTCGCGGTCCAGGCCGTAAATCGGTTTGAGGATGCTGAGCGGTGGAGCGAAATCAGCAGGCGCAGAAACGGCAGCCCTCCGGCCGAAAAATCGCCGCGCCGCAATGATCGCTACGATGTAGTAGGCGAACGGCGCAAGCGCGAGAATCAGGAGCGCCGCGCGCATCGCTCCCCACGCCGTCACGCGACTATCCTCTGCCGGTGCAAATCATCTAGCCTCGTCCCTTCCAAACCATCGTAACTCCCACACACACGAGCAGCACGCCAACCCAGCGCTGCCGCGTCACGCGCTCGCCAAGAAAGAGTGCACCGCCGTACGCCCCCACGGCGTAACTGAGCGCGGTGACCGGAACAACGAAGCTCACATTCTCGAGCGACAGCATCCCCAGCAGCGCGAAAAATCCGGCGCACATCAAGAGCAGCGCGATCCACATCCATCCCACGCGAATCGCGCGCGCAAAGACGCCGATCAATGCGCGCGGTCGAAAATCGTGCACTTCGCCAATCGTTTTCATCGCGCGCGTCAGGCACAGCTCGCCGCCCGTCGCGGCCACGACAATGAAGAAAATCAGAATAATTTCGATAAGCATCAACCTTGCTCCGTCGTGCGCGGCGGCGTGTGCCCCACGATCAGAACTCCGCAGCAAATCACCAGAATGCCGGCCCAGCGCAGCGGCGACACCTTTTCGCCGAGCAGGAAATGCCCTAGCAGGGCCACGATACCGTATGCCAACGATGAAGCCGGCTGCACATAGCTATAGTCCGCCCAGGAGAGTACAAGCGTGTAGGCGATAAAAAAACCAAGGAGGCTGCCGATTCCCAGCCAGATTGTTCCTGAGCTGAAAACGGCCAGAAAAACATGCGCGAGTTCTGTGGGCGACCAGCCGGGGATTTTGCCGAGGTCCTTCATTCCCTTGCTGAGCAACACATCGCCCAAAGGGCCAAAGAGGATCATGACTAAAAGCAGGAAAAATGTTTTGAGACGCAGCCCTGCCGCCGACTTCATGCGCTCGGAGATTCGCTCGCTACTCCCACCGGATTGCGCTGCTCCGGCACGTTCACGAGGACTTTCTTCTGCACGCCCTTTTTCGCCACTCGCTTGCGGTCGGCGCGAAGTTTCATGAAATCCACGGCTTCATGGAACAGGCGCTTACGCTCGTGCGAATCCCACAGCGCGTCCCGAACGATGCGCCACGCCACACGCGGCCGGAAGTAGTAATCGTCGTAGAAGCGGTTGACGGAGTCGACCATGTACTCGCGTGAAAGGCCGGGATACTCGAGGTGCGGAAGCTGGTGGCCGCCGGCGTCGGTCACGGCTTCGCCTTTCAGGAAACCTTCGCGAGTTCCCTGCTCGTAGAGTTCCGTGCCGGGATACGCATGAGCCATCGAGACCTGAATCGTCTCGCAATCCAGTTCTTTCGCGTAGTTGATCGTCTTCTCGATCGTTTCTTTCGTTTCGCCCGGCAGTCCGATGATGAAATCGCCATGCACCCGGATGCCGACCTTCTTGCAGTTCTGCACGAAAGTCTTGCCCATCTCGATGGTCGCGCCCTTTTTTATGTTCTTCAAAATCTGCGGATCGCCCGATTCGAATCCAACGATAAGCAGCCGCGCGCCGCCATCGGCCATCGCCTTGAGCGTTTCATAATCGCTGTGCACGCGAGCGGTGCAGGACCACTGAAAGCCGACGGGCTTGAATTCCTTGCAGAGCGCGAGGACGCGGTCCTTCCGGATGTTGAACGTATCGTCGTCGAAGAAAAATTCCTTGGCTTGTGGAAACATCTTGTGCGCCTGTTTGAATTCGCGCGCCACGGATTCCGTTCCGCGCACGCGCCAGGCGTGGCCGGAAAGCGTCTGCGGCCACAGGCAGAACGTGCAAAGCGCCGGGCAACCACGCGCCGTATAAAACGACACATAAGGGTGCAGCAGGAACGGAACGTTGTATTTCTCAACCGTGAGGTTGCGCTCGTAGACTTCGGTGGCAAAAGGCAGCGCGTCGAGTTCCTCGGTTTGCAGCAACGGCCGCGGCGGATTGTGAATCACTTTGCCGTCTTTGATGTAGCTGGCGTTCGCGATCCCCGAGAGAGGCTTGCCGTTCGCGTAGTCCACAACCGCGTGGTCGAATTCACCGCGCACCACAAAATCAATATCCGGACTCGCCAGCAGGCTCTCCGCCGGCTTGATTTGCACCTGCGGCCCAACGAAACAAATCTTGAGTCCCGGCTTCTTTTCCTTCATGGCTCTCGCCATCCGAAGGTCGCTGTGGAAACCTACTGTCGAGGTGAACAAAATGACGAATTCATAATCCCTCGCGATTTTAACAACCTGCGCAGGAGTGATTCCGTGGGGCGGGCCATCGAGGAGACGGCTGCCGGGCAGCATCCCGGCGGGGTAAGCGAGCCAGACCGGGTACCAATACGACTCGATTTCGCGCGTAGCAGGCCAGCGCGACCCGGCGCCGCCGTCAAAGTGCTCAAAACTCGGCGGATTCAGCAACAAAGTTTTCATTACAGACGACATTTAATATCCCCCAGATACGCACCGCCAAATCGCTATCATCTCCGGAAGTGTATTCGCTTCAGTTTACCCGATTTTACCGCGTATCCCAAGCCGGGGTTTCCCGGGGCCTGTGTCTACTGGAACACCTTCGCAAGCTGGCCAGTGGCCTGTAAGAGCGTCAACTGGCCCTGCTGGCGCGCGAATTCGGCGTCGAGAAACGCCACCCATTTATCGTTTTCGTCGAGCCGGGCCTGTTCGATGTCCCGCAGAGTGGCGCGGCCCTGGTCGAATTTTGTTTGCACGATTTGCAGCGATTCCTGCGCGAGTTGCAGGTCCAGCCGCGCCACTTCGTGAGAGGCTTCGAGCTCGCGAACGTCGCGCGCTTTTTGCAGCACGTCCGCGCGGACTTCCTGGCGCTTGTTCCCGAGCGCAAGCTCGGCCTCGTTCAGCTGGCTTTTCGCGAGCTTCACTTCCGCGAAGGTCCGGGAGCTGAAGATCGGAATGTGCACATCGACTCCGACTGTCACGTTGTTGCGTTGAAAATGGGCGAAAAACTCGTTGTAGTTATTGAACTGCCCAAGCACTTGGTAGAGTCCCACCACGCTGACGGTCGGCCAAAAGCCGCCCTTGGCGCCCTTGACCAAATGCTGCCGCGCATCGCGTTCTTTTTCGGCTTCGGTAACGGTCGGGCTGGTTTTGAGCGCAGCGGCAATCAAATCGCTCTCCTGCTCGTCGACCGCGAACGACGTCTCGTCGCTTTGGACCTCGATGGATTGCTGCTCAGGCGCGCCGGTGAGATTCTGAAGCTGCTGGGCGAGAATCGCATCGCGACCTTCGAGATGGATGATCCGTTCTCGAACGCGCGCGAGCGTCAACTGGCTCCGGGTAATTTCGATTGGCAGTTCCTGGCCTGCTCCGGCGCGCTCGCGTGTGACGCCCGCGATTTTTTCTGCGCTCGCGCCTTCGCTGCGGAGCAGTTCGAGCGAGTGGCGGACTTTCGCCAGCTCGAGATACGTTGTTGCGGTGCGCACGATCACCGCGTCGCGCGTTCGATCGAGTTCGATTTTCTGGCTGGCAGCGCGATCTTCAGCCGCTTTCAATTGTCCGCGCAAGGGCAGATTGAAAATCGACTGCGTATAGGACAAGTTGAAAATAGACGGCGCTTGCCCGCCGACGGTCGAAGGAAAACCGCTCGTATATGCCGCGCCTGAGCCGGTGTACAGGTTGGGCCTGAAATCAGCGCGGTCCACGCCGGCGGCGTTGAGCGCGACGGTATATTGCACGCGAGCGAGCGCGAGCTCGCGACTGTTCTGCAGCGCCAGCGTGACCGCCTGCCGCAGCGTCAGCTTCTCTGAATCTTGCGCTCGCGTGGGACCCGCCCACACCGCCACCGCAGCCGCAGTGACTGCGAGAAGAAATCCGAACCGCATTTTAGTATTCATATTCTCATTCATATCGCAGCGATTCCGTCGGGTGGAGCTTCGCCGCCCGGTTCGCGGGCAGGTATCCGAATAAAATCCCCGTGGAACACGACACCACAAACGCCAGAACCACCGACACCCACGAAACCGGCATGCGAATTCCCACCGCTTCCGGTATCACTCGCAACACAAGATTGATCCCAACCGGAATCGCAACGGCGATTAGAATTCCCACCAGCGCGCCCGTTCCGCTGATCAAGAACGCTTCCATTAAAAACTGGTACAGAATCGCGTCCCGCGGCGCACCGACCGCTTTCCGGATCCCGATTTCGCGCGTCCGCTCGGTAACGGTGACGAGCATGATATTCATGATTCCGATTCCGCTGATCGTGAGCGCGATGAGCGCGATCAGCACCAGCAAAACTGTCAGGGCTTGCGAAATCTTTCGCGCCGATTCGAGTAGCGAGGCCAGATTTTCCACTTCATATTCGGCGGCCGGACGATGCCGGCTTTTCAGCACTTCCGCGACCTGCCTCGTCACCGCCTGCACATGTTCGGGGGAATCAGCCTGCACGTAAAACGTGCGAAGGAAATCGGTTCCCGTGTAGTAATTGATCAGCCCAAAAGGAATCAGCACGGATTCACGCGCGATCTCCGTCTCGCCAAACGTCGAAATACGCTCGCGGAATACACCGATCACCGTGAAGTGGAGGTCGCCCACGCGGATGTCCTGCCCCACCGGATTCTGGTTTGGATAGACCCGTTCGGCCAATTCCTGCGTAAGCAGGCAGACCTTGCTGCGCGTCATCATGTCGTCCTGATCGAAATAGCGGCCGCGAAAAACCACCAGCCTGCGAATCTGTTGGAAACCGTCGGTTACTCCCACAAGCTTGACGGGGCGCTCGACACCGGCGACGACCACTGTCGTCGGAATGTCATGCGTGCCGGCAACTTCCGCCACTTCCGGGATCTGCTGTTTCACCGCGTCCATGTCGCCGAGAGAAATCTCGTCGCTCAACGTGACGTGCGAAGCGCTCGCATGGGTGAGCTGGGCGTAAATCAGGTTGGCGCCCACGCCCTCAATTTGCTGGACGATGTAGCGCTTTCCCGCCAGCGCCACGGTGACGACGAGCACAATGCAGCCGCTGCCGATGATCACGCCGAGCATCGTTAAAGCGGCTCGCAACTTATTCGCGCTTAACGCCTGCAAGGCGAGATGCCAGGTTTCGTTCCAATATGCCGATTTGTTTCGAACGTCTGACATTGCAATCGCCGCTCTCAGCGGGAAAACCGTCTTGCGAATTCGCCCTCAGGCAAAATCCACGAAGAAACTACTTGGATCGCTTCTCGAGATGTTCCAGGCGCGCGCGCACTTCCTTGCGGCCCGGGTCAAGTTGCAGCGAAGCGCGATACTGCTCGGCAGCCTCCGCGCGCTTGCCTTCTGCTTCGTATAGCCGCCCGAGCCATTCGCGCGCGGCTGCGTGGGAAGGCCAATCACTGCGATCGGCGGTGCTGGCGAGATACGATTTCAGGTACTGCTCGGCATGCCCAAGGTCTGTGCCGGCAAGCACTCCGTAGACGCCGCGATAAAAGCCAAGCCGGGGGTCATTTGCGTTCACTGATGCGGCCGCATCAATCGCAGTCTTCATGTCAGCGGCTTTATCCTGCTTCTCAAAAAAATTGGCCACTTCGAAATAAGGCTCCAGCCGGTTCGGCTTCGCGGCCAGCACCTGCCGGTACTCCGCTTCGGCCGCTTCCGGCTTCTTTTGCGCTTCCATCAGGTATTTCGCGCGAGCCAGGTGTCCCTCCACGGGATCAAGGGCTGCAATCGCTTCCACCTGCGCTTTCGCTTCGTCCTTGCTGCCGCCAACAATCCACGGCGCATCGATGTTGAATTCCTCAAGGTCGCGCCGCGCAGAAATATTCGACGGATTTGCCGCTACTGCGTCGTCAAACTCCTTTTTCACCTTCTTGGCGAGAAAAAAACTGTGCTCGCGATCGGCTTTCCCGCCATAGGCGCGGCCCAGCCAGAGGTGATAGTTGGAATTCTTCGGCTCGAGCTGCACTGTTTTTTCGGCGTTCGCGATTGCATTGTCGTAATCCCGCAGCTCGTAGTAGCTGCGCGCGAGCCAGAAGTAGAGCTCCGCATTGTTCGGGTTTTGCGCAACCGCCGGCTGCAACGTCGAGATCGCGCTCGAATAGTTCCCGGAATTAAATTGCCGCGTCGCGGTCTGGATTACCGCCGAAGCGTCGGGAGGGGCGGCCGATCCGGGCCCGGTGAAAACGGCGGCACCTCTCACTCCGGCTGCCGACAAAACGATCGCTGCGAGAAAAACTGCGAATAATGCCTTTTTTCCCCGGTGCACTATGGTCTTGCCTCCGTCGCTCGAACGTCCATTCCGTCGCGCAACTGCTGCATATCGCCCGGCAGCACAACCCTGTCTCCCGCCTGCAAACCGCTCGTCACTTCATATTTTTGCGCGCTCGCGATGCCCACTGAAATATTGCGCCGGTGAATCTTGTCGCCGCCGTAGACGTAGACCAGATGCTGCCCATTATCGTATCGAACGGCAGCACGCGGGACCACAAGCGCGCCCGGCCGTTCGCGCACGAGAATGCGCACTTCTACGTTCACGTTGGGCAACAGTTCGAGCTTGTTGTTGTCGATCGAGCAGAGCACTTCGCCCACGTTCCGCGTTCCCCGCGCCACCACCTGCTTAGGGACCTGCTCGGTACGGCCTGTCCACGTCTGACCCGGCTTCGCATCCCAGGTGACCTGCACCACTTCGCCCGGTTCGAGCGAGCCAAGATCCGGCTCGTCAACGAACGCGCGCACACGTACATGCCGCAAGTCCGCCATCTCGGCCACGGTGTCGCCCACTTTCACGTAGTCGCCGGTGCGGACAGGTAGAGAGTAGAGCGTTCCGTCGGCTGGAGCGACCACCGTCGCCGAACTCACTTTCTCCCCGAGCGAGCGCACCTGTTCCTGGGCTTGTTTCACGCGCAGGCCGGCGTGCTCGGCGTCGCCGGTGGTTCGTTGTGCAAGAGCGGCTTTCTTTTGACGGAAGGTTTCGAGCGTCGTGCGCGCTTGTGCGAGCGCGGCTTGGTTCTGCGCCACTTCATTCAACGTGGCAGCCTGCTTGGCGGCAAGCTTCTCGAGCGCTTTCTGAGTCTGTTCGAGGTTCGCTACATTCGCCTGCGCCTTCGCGAGATCGCCATCGAGCTGGGCCACTTCGTCGGGCGGTCCACCCGCGCGCGCGTTGCGCAGATCGGATTGCGCGGCGAGCAAATCCGCGCGCGCTTGCGACAGTTGAGCGCGAATGTCTGCCGCGTTGAGCGTGAGAATTAATTGACCGCGATGAACAGCTTGCCCTTCGGTGGCAGCAACCTTCTCCACAAACGTAGGAAATTCGGCACGCGCGACGGTGGGAGAAATAGGTTCAACCTTGCCGTTACTCGCAATCGAAGCGCTCAAATCCTCGCGCTGCACGACGACGTAATGGACTGCCGGCGCCTGGCTGCGGCTCGCCAGCAATACGACGAGCACCACCACGCCCAGCCCGCAGGCTACGACTGGCGCGATCCATTTTCTCTTACCGTTTCCCGCCATCTTGGGCCACGCCACTGCGCGCAGCCTACCCCCAGAATCATAAAATTGTAACAGACCCTTTCGAACCTTGCTTACGGAAAGGCCTTCCCGCTGCCGTCCGGCGCACACTGGGGCAAGATGCGCTATCCTAAAAACTGGATGCCAATCGTCTTCGTGCTCGCGACGGACTGGAAGCTGCGCACCGCGGTTCGAGCCGAGTTGCGCGAGCGAGGGATTGAGGCGCTTGGCATGGACTCGCCCGGCGACGCCGGCCGCGCGCTCGCGTCAGGTGAGATGCCGGGGGCAGTGGTGCTCGAAGCTACCGCCGAATTGGCCGGCGATCCTGCGATTCAAAGCCTCGTCAGCCGAGTGCCCACCGTTCTGATTGCATCGCGCACCGAAACTGTGCCGCTGCCGCCGGTCGCCGCTGTGTTTTATCGCCCGGTGAGGGTCGGCGACATCGTCACCAAAACCGCTGAGTTGCTCGGACGTGCCGCCACCGCCTAGCTGGCGCGACGGTTTGCGCTTGCGCATCGTGGTAAAATCCGCCTATGAGCGAAACACCACAACCCCAAACCAAAGCGCCGCCTGCGCCATCCAGCCACGCCGCTGCCGATTCGCACGCGAGTGGCAAGGCGGGGCCCAAAATCCATCGCGTCTGCATCGGCTGCAACAACATGTTCGAGGTGACGATGGACAACTACGAAGCCAAGCACTGCTCGGCCTGCCACAAGGGCTAGCCGCGCGCCGGGCGTTCCCGTTGGCGCGAATTCCCAGGGTTCCGATAAAATACCGCCCGTTTCCCATCTTACGTATCGAGAGCCTTACGAGACGAACGCCATGAAAATCTACAACGAAGCAATCACCGTACAATCCAAAAAGCCGCGCGAGGTTTTCGACCTCACCTCCCAGATCAAAGCCGCAATGGAGAAAAGCAACTTCCGCGACGGCATCATTCTCGTCTCCGCCCTGCACGCGAATGCCGCGGTGATCGTCAACGACAACGAACCCGGCCTCCTCGAAGACCTCGACGCGTGGCTTGGCGAGATTGCGCCCGTTCGTGCCGATTTCAAACACAAGGGCCGCTTCGAAAGCACCGCCGCCATACATTTCCAGAGCCTGCTGCTGCACCATCAGGTGATCGTCGCCTTCACCGAAGGCCGCCTCGACCTCGGCCCCAATCAAACTGTGCTTTTCGTCGAACTCGACGGCTTACGCCCGAAGCGCATCCTCGTCAAAGTAATGGGGGAATAGCGAGCGGCAGCTCACGTCCCGGCGGTGCACGCTGTGTGCCCGGACTGACCGGAGGCATTTGCCGCCGCCGGCCGCCCCCGATGTTAGAATTCATACATTCATGAGCGCCGACTCTCTTATCCACGTCCACGACCTCTGCAAACACTTCCGCACGTTTCGGCGCCGTGAAGGGGTCTGGGGCTCGATTCAAAATCTATTCGTTCGCGACTACCGCACGGTGGCGGCCGTCGATCGCGTGGGCTTCTCGATCGAACGCGGCGAAATGGTGGGCTACATCGGCCCGAACGGCGCCGGGAAATCCACCACGATCAAGATGCTCACGGGCATCCTGGTGCCCACGAGCGGCGAAATCCGCGTCAACGGCTACGTTCCTTTCCGCCAGCGCCGCCAGTACGTGAAAACGATCGGCGTCGTCTTCGGCCAGCGCACGCAACTTTGGTGGGACATCGCCGTAGTTGAGTCGTTCAAGCTGCTGCGCCGCATCTACGACGTGCCGCAGCGCGATTTCGACGCGCGCATGGAACGCTTCAACGAAATTCTCGGCATTAGCGACTACCTGCACACGCCGGTGCGCAAACTTTCGCTCGGCGAGCGCATGCGCTGCGACCTGGCCGCCGCGCTTCTGCACAATCCGCCTCTGCTGTTCCTCGACGAGCCGACGATCGGCCTCGACGTGGTCGCGAAAGATCACATCCGGCATTTCCTTCGCGCCATCAATCGCGAATTTCACACCACGATCCTGCTCACCACGCACGATCTCGACGATATCGAAGAACTTTGCCGCCGCATCATGATCATTGACCACGGCCGGGTCCTGTTCGACGGCCACCTCTACGATCTGAAGCAGAAACTGCTGCGCACGAAGCAAATCAAATTCGCGCTCAAGGATCGCGAGCAGGTAGCCTGCCTCGAAGTCTTCTCGCGCGACGGTTTTGAAGTGGAGCAAGTGGACGAGCTTACCTATCGCATCCGCTTCGACCGAGTGAAAATCGTCACCGCCGATTTGATTCGCCGCATCCTCGCCGCCGTCGAAGTCCGCGACCTGCTAATCGAGGATGAGCCGATCGAGGAGATCGTCAAACGCATCTACGCCGGCGAAGCGCTGCCCGAGGTCGCCGTATGAGAGTCGCGGTGTGAACGGCTTCGCTGATGCGCTGGTGCCGTACGCGGAATTTGCGCGCGTCGGGTTCGTCAATATCCTCGCGTTCCGGCTGCGCTATTTCACGGGCATCATCACGTATTTTCTCAACGTCACGGTCTACTACTTCATTTGGACCGCGGTATTTCACTCGACGCAATCCATCGCCGGCTACAACCTACCGCAGATCATCACCTACATCAGCGTCGGCTGGATGATTCGCTCCTTCTACTGGAACACGATCGACCAGGAAATGGCGTACGAGGTGATCGAGGGCAAGATCGCAATGGACCTGATCAAGCCCGTTTCGATCCAGTGGATGTGGATCTGCCGCGCGATGGGCGAATCGGCATTTCGTCTCGGCCTGCTTACGCTCCCAACAGCGGTTTTCGTCGCGCTGGTGTTTCCGGTACAGGCTCCGGCTTCGCGCGAAGACTTCGCACTCTTCATGCTCGGTGTGCTCGGCAGCTTTTTCTTGATGGCCGCGATCAATTTCATGATTGGGACGTGTGCGATTCCGCTGAAATCGATTCTCGCGCTGATCCGCGCGAAGTACTGGCTGATCGAAATGCTCTCCGGCCTGTTGATCCCGATTTCGTTTTTCCCGGCGGCGGCGCAGAAAATCATGTCCGGCCTGCCGTTCGAGTACATCGCTTACGTGCCGCTGCAGATTTATCTCGGCAAACTCGACCGCGCCGCAGCCCTTCGCGCGCTCGCCACGCAGTGGCTCTGGGTGGGTGCGCTGCTCGTTCTGGCGCATCTGTGGTGGGAACGCGCTTCGCGGAAAATCACCATTCATGGCGGCTAGCGGATGAGTTCGATACCAACCAGCATTGCCGTGCAAGAAAAGACGCGCGGCGCCGCACTCGTTGCCGGCGCAAAGCGGCATTCGCTTCTCTTCGCCGACTATTTCACCCAGTACGCCAAAGTACGTATCGGCTATCGCGGCGACTTCATCGTCAGCCTTCTCACCAGTTTCGCTGCGACGATCTTTCAGATTGCATTCGTCGTGGTGCTGTTCGAGAAAGCGCCGCAGCTCGGCGGCTGGCGGTTCGAGGAAGTGTTGTTTCTCTACGGCTTCGCGCTGGTTCCTTACGGATTGTTCAACGTGATCAGCATGAATCTCTACGATTTCGGCAACAACTACATCATCGAAGGAAAATTCGACCGCATTCTTCTGCGCCCCATCTCGTCGCTCTTCCAGGTGCTATTCGAAACCTTTCGCATCGAGTCGTTTCAGGAAGTCGCCACAGGGATTTTCTGCATGATTTGGGCAGCCAGGCGACTCGGAATCGTATGGACGCCAGCAAAACTCGGGATGCTGTTTTTCTTCGGCATCTGCGCCGGCATCATTTACATTTCAATATTCCTAATGCTCAGCACCGTATCGTTCTGGTTCGAGGATCGCATTGGCGTTCACCCGCCGGTGTGGAACGTGATTGCGTTTGGCCGATATCCGCTCTCGATTTACAGCCCCGTCGTGCAGTTTTTTCTCTGCTGGGTCGTCCCCTTCGGCCTCGCGTCGTTCTATCCCAGCGTCAAGCTGCTGGGCCGAGCGGTCACGCCCGAATACGCACCGCTCGTTCCCGTCGTGGCGGTGGTGTTCCTCACGATTTCCATCTCGCTCTGGAATTTTGGCACGCGCCACTACTCGTCAACCGGTTCATAAGTGCAATACTTAGTTGCAACCGCCGGCCAAGAACGCCTTGCTTTGTTCCTGCGAATCGTATTATCTAACGTGCGGTAATCCTGAATTATTTCTGGATCGATTCCGTGCCATACGAGCGCGCCGGCAGCGGGTCGCGCGCAAAGGATAGAGGAAACGATGAGGGCGTGGCTAATCTCCATCATGCTGGGACTTTTGGCAGCGACCTCTGCGTGGGCTCACGAGCAGCCCCGGCCAGCGCAGCAGAACCAGTCGTCGTTCGAAGTGACGATGGTCGCGCGCACCATCACCGTCATCAACTATGAACACCGTGGCAGCGCCACTCAGATTGGCTTCCAGGGTTCGCCGATCATGCCCAACGGCAAAGGGTCCGGCAAAGTGGAAAGCAAGCAGGGCCGCATCCAGATCAACGCTGAATTCCAGAAGTTCACGCCTCCGCAATTATTCGGCCCCGAATATCTCACGTTCGTTCTGTGGGCCATTACGCCCGAGGGCAAGTCGAACAACCTTGGCGAAATACTCCTCGACGGCGACCGCTCCAAAATCAGCGTCACCACGTCCCTCCAGACCTTCGGCCTGATCGTCACCGCTGAACCGTATTTCGCCGTTTCGCAACCGAGCAACGCCGTCGTCCTCGAAAATATAGTTGTGGTAGGAACCAGCGGCACGATCGAACAGGCCACCGCGAAGTATCAATCGCTCGACAAGGGCGTCTATAAGTACGACTTTTCATCCGCCAGCTCCCGCTATCCCAGATCCAAGTCGAAGACACCACTCGAACTCGACGAAGCGCGCAACGCGATAGAAATCGCCAAAACTGCGAACGCTCCACAGTACGCGCCTGAAGCTTTCGGCCGCGCGCAAGCTTCGCTCTCGACAGCGGAAAGTCTTTTCGCGAGCAAAGGTGACAGGAAGCGCGTAATCCAAGCCGCACGCGATGCAGTCCAAAACGCAGCCGACGCTCGCACCACCGCCGTCACGCGCGAGAACGACGAGAAAGTCGCGCGAGAGAAGGCCGCAGCAGCAGCAGCCGAAGCAAAAGCCAAGGCCGAGGCGGAAGCCGCTCAGCATGCGCAGCAACAAGCAGAAATCCAGAAGTTGCAGGCCGAACGCGACGCCGCCCAGGCCGCTCAAGCCCGGGCCGAGGCAGAAGCTGCGCAACACGCAGCTCAACTCCAGGCCCAGCAAGACCAACTGAAGGCTCAGGAAGCTCAGCAAAAGGCGGAGCTCGAGCGCCTCAACGCCGAACAGCAGCGCCAGAAAGCGCTGGAGGCCGAGGCTGCAGCAGCCAAGGCAGAAAAAGAGAAAGAACAGCTCCGCGCCCAGCTGCTCGACCAGTTCAATCGCATTCTTCCCACCACGGACACTCCGCGCGGCCTGAAGGTGAACATGGCGGACGTTCTCTTCGATTTTGGCAAGTTCGATTTGAAAGCTTCAGCGCGTGAAGCACTGGCTAAGATGAGCGGAATCGTCATCGCACATCCGGGACTGAAGCTGGCGGTCGAAGGATATACAGACAGCGTGGGCAGCGATGCGTTCAATCTCACGCTCTCGCAAAATCGCGCGGACGCGGTTCGAGCGTACCTGGTGAATCAGGGCCTCGATCCCCTCACGATCACGGCGACAGGTTACGGCAAGTCCGGCCCGGTCGCGACGAATGACACATCCGCGGGACGCCAGCAGAATCGCCGCGTCGAAATCATCATTTCCGGCGAACTCATCGGAGAAAAATTCGGGGCGCCTCCTGCAACTCAACGACAATAACGATCGACCGTTCGCATAGCGGCGGCCGCAAGGGAGACACGCGTGAGCAATACGCACGATCGTCGTTCGTTTCTTGCCTATTTCTCGAGCCTCGGACTCTCCTCCACGCTTTTTCCAGGCGTCCTGTGGGCCAAGCTCGAAGAAAAGAAAATCGCACGCAGCGCCGGTAAGGGGCCCGCCGCCGCACAGTCGAACGCAGCCGCGAACGTAAAAATCACGAAAGAAATGCTGCGTGACGCAGCCGCCGTCGCGGGACTCGCATTCACAGACCAGCAGCTCGACGAAATGCTCGCAGGCGTGAACAAGAATCTCGCGCGCTACGCGGAATTGCGAAAGATCCCGCTCGACAACAGCATCGCCCCGCCGCTCTATTTCAATCCCATTCTCCCGGGCACGAAAATCGACCGCACGAAGCGCCCAATTCGAATGAGCGCGCCTCCGAAAGTGGAGCGCCCGAAAAATCTGGAAGATGCCGCGTTCTGGCAGGTCACCCAGTTAGCCAAACTGATTCGAACCAAGCAGGTGACTTCCGTTGAGCTCACCGAGATGTATCTCGCGCGCCTGAAAAAGCACAACCCGCAACTCCTCTGCGCCGTCACGATCACCGATGATCTCGCCATGCGCCAGGCTCGCGAAGCCGACAAAGAAATCGCCGCCGGCCGTTACCGCGGCCCCCTCCACGGCATTCCCTGGGGTGTAAAAGATCTCGCCTCGCAGAAAGACTATCCCACCACGTGGGGCGCGGGACCGTTCAAAGAACGCGTGATCGATCACAACGCCACTGTCGTCACACGTCTCACCGATGCAGGCGCCGTGCTGATCGCGAAGCTCGCCACCGGCGAACTCGCGCTTGACGACATTTGGTTCGCCGGCCAAACGAAAAATCCTTGGGACCTCTCGATGGGTTCGCAAGGCTCATCGGCCGGACCCGGCTCCGCCACGTCCGCGGGAATGGTAGGTTTTTCGGTGGGCACAGAAACCGGCGGCTCGATCGTGGCGCCCTCTGCGATTTGCGGCGTCACCGGCCTGCGCCCCACCTACGGCCGCGTGAGCCGCTACGGCGTGATGACTCTCAGCTGGAGCCTCGATAAAACCGGCCCGATGTGCCGCAGTGTGGAAGACTGCGCGCTCGTTCTCGCCGCGATTCAGGGCCCCGACGGTCACGATCTCGCCGTGCAGGACATTCCCTTCAACTGGGACGCGAACTTCGACGTCCGCAAGCTTCGCGTCGGCTACCTGAAAGCTGCATTTTCAAACACGCGCCAGACTCCCAAAGTGGACGCGAACGATGCCGCCGCGCTCGAAAAATTCCGCACCATGGGTTTCGATCTGGTCGAAGTCGAGCTGCCCGCACACTCCAGGATGGATTTCACGATGGTGATGTACGGTGAAGCCAATGCCGCGCTGCGGGATCCCATCGAAACTCAACCTGCGGGACTGGTCCGCCAGGACCGCGTGCTCGATCAACACAACCTTCGCCTGCTGCCTGCGGTCGAATACATCAATGCGAACCGCGTGCGAACCCTCCTGATGCATGAAATGGCGGAAGTGATGTCGAAGGTCGATGTCTACCTCGTCCCCTTCGACTATGCCGATTACACTCCCAACCCGGTCGCGACGCTCAACAGCGCCGTGACCAATCTCACGGGACATCCCTGCGTCGCGCTCCCGCATGGGTTCGACGAGAAGGGCCACCCCACAAGCCTCTCGTTCATCGGCCAGCTCTACGGCGATGCTCAAATGCTCGCGCTCGCACGCGCCTATCAGAATGCAACCGAGTGGCACCTAAAACATCCCGCACTATAAGCGCGCGGAACCTCCGCATTCATCATTATTCGGCGCGCAGCAGTGCAGGGTGCGTCCTCCAGCCGCGTCGCCCGGAAACGTGTCCAACGGTATTGATTCAGGCAAAAAAAGAGGACCGGGATTTCTCCCGGCCCGGCTTCAAGAGGGGTTACTCCACGATGAGCAAAAGTCGGACGCCTGGATGCCTCAGATCGATCAGGTAGTACTCGCCGTCAATATAGTCGACGTACACGTCATCGCTGTATGACCAGTCACCCGGCCATGGCTCAGAATACGTAAACCAGAAACCGCCGTATTGAAATCGCCGGTCATCGCGGCGCTCGACGTGGAAATGGTGCTCCCGTCCAAATGATGCTCGGAAGCGGTCATCCGGAATCCGGCGTCCATGATCGTGATTCGTCCGCTGTTGCTCGTCGGATTGCTGCCGCTGCTGCCTCGCCACCTGCTGCTGCTGTTTTTGTTGCTGCTTCTGCTCTTGTTGCTGTTGCTTCGTTACCTGTTTCTGCTGCTCCTGGCGCTGCTTGTTCGCCTGCTCGGATTGTTTTTGCTGCGCCTGTCGTTGCTGATCTTTCTGCTGCTTCTCCTCTTGCTGTTGCTGCTTGGCCGCGTGCTGTTCTTGTTTTTGTTCCTGCTGTTGCTGCTTCACCGCTGGCTTTTCCTTTGACTGCTGTTTTGGAGCCTGCTTTGGCTGCTGCTTCGGCTTCTCTGCCGGTTTTTCCTGTTGCTGCTGGGGTTTTTCCTTTTCTTGTTCCTGCTGCGGGTAGGCAGTGCCAGATAGAATGAGCGATAGTGCGATGGCTCCCAGGACGTGTCTGATTTTCATAGCCGCCTCCGATTCTAAGGCGTGCAGACAGTCTGCCAACCGCAGGTCGAATCGAATCAGTTAGATGGGCGTCTCGCGCTGCGGCTAGTACCCGGTAATTTCTCCGGAAGCTGTGCAGAATCAAGATAAGGCAATCGTACTAGGCAATAGTGTGTAGCCGGACGGCGATCCCGTTCTTTGCAGCGTTGGATTTTCCGCCGAAGGCGATAAATTGGAAGGTGATCGAGCGCGAACTAACGGTCGACGGAATCTCCGTGCGGCGAAGATTTACGTTATCTCGCTGTCGCGGCTCTCGCTCGATGCAGTTGTTCGAAATAATTGCCTCTGGCGGGAACCCGCTGAACCACGCCGTAAGTAATCATGCGAGGAGTCTCGACCGGGACAAGCCTGCTGATTTTTTCGAAGCCGGCGCTGCGTTCCCACTGCTGCAGCACATCCACTTTCGCAACGATCGCCGAGGCTGCATGGATCGCATCCGCCGGCGTCAGTGCGTAGGTGATCCCCAGGTTCACAGCGTTTTGCGCTACCCGCTGGTCGAGGTCGATTTTCTTCAGCCACGGCCATTGAAACATGCCCTGAATGTCCGCCACTTCGTCGGAGGAAAGCGGCCGCGGGCCCGTGCTCTCGCGGCGCAACGGCTTAATCACCTCCGTGATCGTGAACGACGATGTGTAAAGTGATAGCTTGCCGTCGCGAGCGTGCCGCAGAATGTCCTCGCAAATCGAGCGTCTCTCGACTTCGTGCTTCTTCAGAAAGCAGAGGAACACGGTTGAATCCCAATAAATTGCGCGCAGTTTACTTGTCATCTCTCGCACCTGAAATGTAATCTCGAACTGTAGAATTTCCCGGAAGCTCTGGAATGCGCCCGGACATCCGCGGGATATTTGGAAGGTCCTCTTCTTTCAGACAAACTTCGATCCCCGTTACACGCATCAGAGTGGGCTCGCCAAGATAGTTGCACTTCAGATTCCCGAATACGACCACGCGCTTTCCGAGATGCTCTTTCGCCTGCTCGATGAATTCTTTTCGCTTGAACCGGCACATCACCGGCCGCCCAGTGATTTCGCTTCGCAACCGAAAGCGATGATTCCGGCTCACAGTAATCGATTCGATCGTCCCGACCACCGAACTGAGCGCCTCATAATCGTTGTGCGTCATTCGCTCGATTCGTTCGACGAACGAGGATTGGACGAGCGCTTCCGTCTCGCCAACGATGATTGCGATCTCATCCGTCGATTCGCGTTGCTCCGCCAGCACCTTCAATTGCTCCAGAGCCGAGTCCGTAAATCCGTGCGGACGCTCGTCCGAACTCGAAAGTTTGCGAATTCCGTTGAGCAGCGTCTTCCGGATTTCCCCCACGAAGTCTTTTGGCGGCTTTCGCAGATGGCCGATGAACACTACCACCGCCGGCCCCGACCGCTTGCACGCCCCAATTTCCCATTCCACGCTGCCTTTCGCTTCCCCGGACAAAGCGACGTCGAGATTCCGTAGTACGCCCCAGAAAGCGCGCACGGCGACCAGGTAACTCGCCGGCCGCAACCAACCCTGGCGCCCCTGCAACCGCAACGAAATCGGCTCTAACGACAAATTTTCCCCTCCGTACGATTCGTCAAAATCGTTTCCGCCGGCATCCGCTTCAAACTTCTGCGAGCCGGATACTCCCCCGTCCTGTGTTCCTGCGCCGGACCATCTAGCACGTCCGCACGAACGAACCCATGTTGAACGCCGCGCTATACACCGACTGCTGTGAAGGCGGCGGCGCAACGAGATGCACTGCCTGCTGCAGCCGCGCCGGCTTGCACGGTTTCATCATGCACACCATCGCGCCGAGCCGGTGGCCCGTCGAGTAATCCGACGGCAACGCCGAATTGGTCATCAGAATTACCGGGATGTGTTGAAGCCGCTCGCACGTCTTGACGATCGCGCACAAGTCGTTCCCCGAAATTTCGCCGCCTTCCGACTCGGCGATAATCACATCGGGTGTTTCGTTTTTCAGGATGTCGAGCGCCTGCTGCGCCGCCGGAACGAACAGCACGTGATACCCGTCCTGGCTCAGCAACACGGTCATCACTTGCGCCATCCGCGCGTCCGATTCCACACCGAGCACGCGTACGTGGCTTGCAAATGGCGTCGACGCCCACGCTCCCGTCCCTTCCACCGCAGCGCAACCTTGGTATTCAAGCGCTAGCGCGTGGCTAAAGTTTGGCTGGAGCATTGTTCGAATCACCTTGGCCGGCCGTGCCGTGTTGATCGCCGCCGGCGTGCACCAGTAAGGACACGTCACCTGCAGCGTCTGGCCAACCCAGTAGCCGCTCATCGAAGTCGAGACCAGCAAACCGTCGCGCGATACATCGATGCTCGTGCCGATGTCTTCGAACGCCTGCAGCGTGCCTCGCCCGCCTTCAATTCGAACTTGCAGTCCCATTTTCGTCCGCGCTCGCCGCCGCCGTTCGTAACCCGTTCCCACGCTCTCCCGCTGCATTACAGTTGTTGCGATGGCCCACCCCCGGGAATCCAGAACCCTGCGTCGCTCTCATGTGATATCGGCCTCAGATGTCCAAGTCTTAGCAATCGCTTGACCCAATTTCGGCGCCAGATCATTCGCTTCAACTCTCGGCCTCAATGCCTCTTACGAGCAGCGTCGCAAGGCGGTGTCCTAATTTGCCGGCTGTCTGCGGTCGAGTACCCGGCAAGAATTCCCCGTGGACGTTCCGATTATTAGGCAATTCTAATTCCGCCGTGCGACGTCCCATTCTTCAAACCCTGACCGCTTCGCCCCGTTGCGCGCAAACCCTGCAACAATTACCGCTTCGGAGACGTATCATCTTGCAAATGCCTCTCACCCGCCGCGTCGCCGCTCTCGCCGTTGCCCTACTCGCGATCTCGCCGCTCCTTGCCGGTTTTGTCGGCGGTTCCATCGGCAACGGAATCCTTCACCCTGTGCGCTTGAATCCCATGCGGCTCGAGGATGCAGAAAAGATGCTGGCGCGCACCGGCGCCATAAAAGAGAAATTCAACGTACGTGCGCAGGATGGCGTCACCTTGAAAGGATGGAAAGTCCGGCCGGCTTCGCCGAATGGGGACTGGGTTCTGCTCTATCACGGCGTCTCCGACAACCGTACCGGAATGCTCGGTCATGCGGAGTTCTTGCTGCGGCACGGCTACAGCGTCGTCATGATGGATTCGCGCGCTCACGGTGAAAGTGGCGGCGACATGTGCACCTACGGCTGGAAGGAACGCGTCGACACCGTGGCGGTCACAGACGCCCTGTACGGCAGCGAGAAAGTTCGTCACCTCTACGCGCTCGGCGTCTCGATGGGCGCGGCTATCGCGCTGCAATCAGCTGCCGTCGAACCTCGTATCGAAGCCGTCGTTGCCGAAGCGCCATTCGCCAATCTGCGCGAAGTATCGTATGACTACGCCGGCCTCGACGTGAGCCCCCTGCTCGGCAAGACGCTTTTTCGCCCGGCGTCTATGATCGCTCTCGGTTCTGTGCAGAAAGAAGGTGGCTTCAATCCGAGTGACGTTTCACCGGAAAAAGCTGTCGCCGCGCGTCCCGTTCCGATCCTCCTTATTTGTGGCTCTGCGGATCACCGGATTCCCTGCCGCCACTCACAGCGCATCGAAAAATCCGCCGCAGGCCCCGCGGAACTCTGGATCGTAAAAGGCGCAGGCCACGCCGCCGCTCTAGGCCAATCCCCGGCAGAGTACGAAGCCCGCGTGATAAAACTGTTCGAAACCTACCCGAAGAACCCCTGAGGAAATTTTGCGGACCGGTTAAACCACTTTCATAATCAAAATCACGCGGTCATCCTCATGCGTCCCGCCGCGCGAAAACAGATCCACTTCCGTAAGCACCGAATTCACGATCTCCGCCGCAGGCAGCGCCCGTTCCCGTGCCACCAGCTCCACCAGCCGCGGCGAACCGTACTCATCATCCTGCGCGTTCATCGCCTCGGTAATTCCATCTGTGCACGCAACAAAAATATCGCCCGTCTCGAGCTTCACATGACCGCGATCGAACTGCACGCCCGGAAACATTCCCACCACCATTCCGCCTTCGCGCAGATATTCCACCGTTCCATTCGCGCGCACCACCGCCGGCGGCACATGCCCCGCGTTCACATAATGCAGCGTCCGGTGTGGCTGGTCGAGCAGTGTGAGGAACATCGTCATATACTTCTGCCCGCGCGTGTCCGCCAGCATCATATCGTTCAGCGACTCGACCAGCCGTTCGAGCGAATGCAGATGGGCGAGCAGCGCGTGCAACGTGGCCTGCAGGTTCGCCATCACCATCGCCGAGCCCACGCCTTTACCTTCCACGTCCGCCACCACCGTGAGCATCGTGTCCGGCGCAAGCTGGATGAAGTCGTAGTAATCGCCGCCCGCTTCGAGCGACATTCGATTGGACACCGCGATATCGAATCCTTCCAATTTTGGCGGCGTCTCCGGCAGCAGTCCCATCTGAATGCTGCGTGCGAGCGCCAGATCGCGCTCCATCCGCTGCTTGTGAACCATTTCGCGATGCAATTGCGCGTTTTCAAGCGCCAGCGCCACGTGGTCGGAAATCGCCTGCAGCATGTTCTCGTCCGCGCGCGAAAATGGCCCTGTCTTTTTATTCAACAGCTGCAGCACTCCGATCGTCTCCCCGCCTTTATTGCGAATTGGCAGGCACAGCAGCGATTTCGTGCGGTACCCCAGCCGCAAATCCACCTCGGACTCAAATCGCGGATCCGAGTACGCATCCGCCAAATTCACCATCTCGCCGTGCTGCGCCACCCAGCCCGCAATCCCTTTCGTGATCGGCAACCGGATTTCGTGCTGTTCGAGTCCCAGCCCCACCAGCGACCATATCTCTTTCTTCTCCCGGTCCACCAAAAAAACCGTCCCGCGCTCCGCGCCCGAATGCCGGATCGTCAGCCCCAGAATGATGTTCAGCAGTTCTGCCAGATCCAGCGTCGAATTCAGCCGCTTCGTCGCTTCCACAATCGTCGAAAGCTCGATCACCGCGCTTCGCCGCTCGCTGCTCTCGAGAGCCACCTCCGCGTAGCGCCGGAAAAGGTCCAGCCATGTGCGCGTCTTCTCATCCAGCTTGCCCTTCGATGCGATTTCCAGCGCTCCTACAGGAGTGGTCCCGCGCCCCAACGGCCACGCGTTAGACCGACCGTTCACCCCCGCCGCCTTCTTGCCGTTGAGAATTCCTTCCACATATGCAGGATCAGCCGCTGGCAGCTTTCCGCTCTCTTCCCACACCGCCGGGGCGCCGGCCACCATCTTCCACAACCGTGCGCCATCCAGCCGCCCCGGAGCAGCCAGCAATCGAACCATCTCGGCTGCAAGCTCACCCGGCTCCGCTTCCGGATTCAGCTTCACGAAGATCTTGTCCAGCGCCTCGAGCCGCGCGCCCGGCGCTCCGCTTCGCGATGGCGTCTTTGCTTTCGTCACTGGTTCCCTTTGTATTGCACCACCAGGATCGTGATGTCGTCCGACTGCGCTGCGCCTTCCGTGAACGCTCGCATTCCTTCCTTGATCGCGTCGGCGAGTCCTTCCACCGTGTCGCCGCTGTAGGTTTCCATGATTTTCCGAAGCCGCGCCTCTTCGAACATCTCGTTCCGCGGATTCGCCGCTTCCGAGACGCCGTCTGTGTAAATCACCAGGTATTCGCCCGGCTCTAGTGTCACGCGCGCGCTCTGATACTCCGCCTCCGCAAACATCCCCACCGGAAAATTCGCGGATCCCAGGCCTTCGAGTTCTCCAGACTTGCGCCGCACCAGCGGCGGCACGTGCCCCGCGTTCACGTATTCGAACCGCCCCATCTTGTCGAGAATCCCGTAGAACACCGTCGCGTAACGATCCTCGCCGCTCCGTTCGCAAAGGTACTGATTCACGCGCGAGAACACTCCGGGCAGCGAAATATCCATTGCCGCCGTCGTGAAAAACACGCCCTGCAACAGCGTCGCCAGCAGCGCCGCCGAAATTCCTTTCCCCGATACATCACCGACGAAAAATCCGTGGCGCCCGCCGCCCAGTTGGATCACGTCGAAGCAGTCTCCGCCAACCGAATGGCACGATAGCGTTGACGCCGCCACCGCCAGGTCCGGCAAATTCGGCATCGACTTCGGCAGCAGCGTCTTCTGAATTCCGCTCGCAATTTCAATTTCGTGATCGAGCCGCGCCTTCGCCCGCGCCGAGGCAAACAACCTCGCATTCTCAATCACCGTCGCCGCTTCGCGCGCCAGCGTCATCAAGACGTCGCGATCCATGTCCGTGAACGCGCTCGATGGCGTGTGGCTATCCATATACAAAACGCCGAGCAGCTCGCCCTGCCGCGTGGAAATCGTTGCGTCGAGCGTCTCGATCACAGGAAGTTTATCCACGGGAATCGCTACAATCGTGTGCAGCTCCAGCCGGGCCACGCTCTCTTGCTGCGACATCCCCCCCGCTTCGTCTCCGGTGTCGCTCACGATCATTTCGCGCCGCGTGTTCACCACGCGCTTCACCACGCTTTGCGACACCTTCAACTGATCCGGGCGCAGCGTCCCCTTCTGCGAATCGCGCGCCACCACCATCTGCAGCTCGCCGCCCGGGTTCGCCAGCAGCAGCACTCCTCGCTCGGTCCGCGTCACCTGTATCGCCGCATCCACTACCGCCGTCAGCACGTCCTCGAGCGAAAGCCCGGTGCCCAGCGTTCGCGCCACATCGAGCAGCACACCCAGATGATGCAGCTCCCGCGAGCCCGGCGCAGACGGTGCGGGGGCTTCTACGCGCTCCACCAACTCCTCAATCGTCGCGCCCTCGCCCAAATAAATCAGCTTGTAGGAATCCGCCATGCCGAAATCGATCTTGTCTCTCGGCTGCAGCTCGTGCTTCAGCACCTTTTCGCCGTTTACAAACGTGCCGTGGCGGCTGCCCATGTCTTCGAGCACCCACCCGCCATTGACGGAAAGAATTTGCGCTTGCTGCCGGCTGATGCGGCTGTCGCGGAGAGTGAGTTCGTTGCCGGCCTGCCGCCCAATTCGGAAAGGCGACGCGTTGAGGGGCACATCGCGGCGCACGCCGCTCGGTTCGATTACAACAATTCGGGGAGATCGTGCCATGAGTTCAGCTGCGTGCCTCTACCAGCAGGCACGCTGAATCGCCTCCAGGAGCAATTCAGTCACGCCATGGTAGGTAAACTTGCGCCCGAAGTAAAGGCCAGCGCATACCCGGAGCGCGCCATTCGCACCGTGAATCCCTGCTGTCATGTCTTCTTGCTTCCGTGCCTCCTGCGTCATACGATGGCCCGACCTCGGTACCTCAATATGATCGGCGAGACAATCTCCCACTACCGCATCACCGAAAAACTGGGCGGCGGCGGCATGGGCGTCGTCTATAAAGCCGAGGACACCACCCTCCACCGCTTCGTCGCTCTCAAATTTCTCCCCGACGATCTCGCCACCGATCCCCAGGCCCTCGCCCGCTTCCAACGCGAAGCCCGCGCTGCCTCCGCCCTCAACCATCCCGGCATCTGCACCATCTACGAGATCGGCCAGGAAAACGCCCGCCCGTTCATCGCCATGGAATTTCTCGACGGCGTCACCCTCAAGGATCGCATCGCCGGAAAACCGCTCCCCACGGATGCTGCCGTTTCACTTGCCATTGAAATTGCCGACGCCCTCGACGCCGCCCATGCCGAACGCATCGTTCACCGCGATATCAAGCCCGCCAACATTTTCATCTCGGCGCGCGGCCACGCCAAAATCCTCGACTTCGGTCTCGCCAAGCTCGCTCCCAAAGGCGGTGTCGCCAATCTCTCCGCCATGCCCACGGCCACCGATGCCGATCAGCTCACCCGCCCCGGCGCCGCCATCGGCACCGTCGCTTACATGTCCCCAGAACAAGTCCGCGGCGAAGAACTCGATCCGCGCACCGATCTCTTTTCATTCGGCGCCGTCCTGTACGAGATGGCCACTGGCAATTTACCGTTTCAGGGCGACACCGCTGGCGTGATCGCCGAGGCAATTCTGAATCGCGCGCCGGTCCCACCCATCCGCGTAAATCCCGCGGTTTCCGCCGAGCTCGAGCGCATCATCAGCAAGGCCCTCGAAAAAGATCGCGCTCTGCGTTACCAAAACGCCTCGGACATTTGCGCAGACCTCCAGAGGTTAAAGCGCGACTCCGGATCAGGACGGGACACACTGGCCACAGGCGCATCAGCCACAGCTGACGCCGACGCAACCTCGCGGAAAGCCAGGCGCTGGCCAGCCGTTGCAGGCGCAACAATCGTCGTCGCCGCGTTGGCCATTGGCAGCTGGCTCCTTCTCTCTCGCAAAGCGCACGCCCTCACCGACAAAGACACAATTGTCCTCGCCGATTTCACCAACTCGACCGGCGACCCCGTCTTCGACGGTACTCTCCGCCAGGGCCTCTCCGTCCAGCTCGAGCAATCTCCGTTTCTCAGCATCATCTCCGACCAGCGAATCCAGCAGACCCTCGCCCTCATGGACCAGAAGCCCGACGCAAAGCTCACGCCGGAGATTGCCCGCGAACTCTGCCAGCGAACCTCCAGCGCAGCAGTTCTCAACGGCTCGATTGCGCAAATTGGCACGCAATACCTCCTCACACTCAAAGCTGTCAACTGCACCACCGGCGAGTCGCTTGCGAGCACCGAAGCCCAGGCCGGCGACAAAAATCATGTGCTCGATGCTTTGGGAAAAACTGCCTCGGAAATCCGCAACAAACTGGGCGAATCCTTCAGCTCTGTCCAGAAATTTGATACTCCTCTCGAACAAGCCACCACCCGGTCGCTCGAAGCTCTGAAAGCATTCAGCTCGGGTGACAAAGTTCTGAATTCAACGGGGGCGGTCGCAGCGATTCCTTTTTATCAGCGTGCCATCGAACTCGATTCGAATTTTGCAATGGCTTACGCTTCGCTGGGCCGCTCGATGGGTGACATCGGAGAATCCGTTAGCGCCGCCTCCCTTACCCGGAAGGCTTACGACCTCCGAGGCCACACGAGTGCCCCTGAAAACTTCTTCATCACTGCATCGTACGAAATGGTTGTCAGCGGAAATATGGAAAAGGCCGAACAAACCTGTGCGCTTTGGATACAGGCCTATCCCCGTTCGGAAATACCACACGACTTTCTGGCGGGCATCATCTACCCGGTCCTCGGACGTTTTGAGGAGTCGATAAAAGATTCCACTGAGGCAATCCGCTTGAATCCGGTCTTTCCAATTTCCTACAACCTCCTCATGTTCGCTAATCTCGCTCTTAATCGGCTCGACGACGCCAAGGCCGCATACGCGCAAGCGCTCGGACGCAAACTGGAGCATCCTTTCTTCCACACGAATCTCTACCTGATTGCATTCTTACAGAACGATTCTGCGGGATTGGCACAGCAGGTCGCATGGTCGGCGGGTAAGCTAGGGGTGGAAGATCAGTTATTAGGCCTTGAATCGGAGACTGCCGCTTTTTCTGGACGCATGAAGGTTGCCCGCGAGCTTTCCCGCCGGGCGGCGGATTCCGCTGAACGCGCTGGCGAGAAGGAGACTTCCGCGAGCTACTACTCCGATTCGAGTCTGCGAGAGGCCCTTTTCGGCAACTTGGACGAAGCCCGGCGACGGGCCGACTCGGCGCTGGCGCGCTCGTCGGGCCGCGACGTGCAGTTCGGCGCTGCTCTTGCCTACGCCTATGCGGGCGACTCCTCGCGAGGCCAGGCCCTGACAGACGACTTGGGAAAGCGATTTCCGGAAGATACAACCGCGCAGTTCAACTATCTTCCGACCCTCCGCGCGAAGCTTTCTCTCGACCGCGGAAATAGTTCGGATGCCATTGAGACTCTAAAAAACTCCACGCCTTACGAGTTCGGTATCTCAACGGCAAGTACGTATAGTTGGACCGCCCTGTACCCTGTTTTTGTGCGGGGAGAAGCTTATCTAGTGGCGCATCAAGGCAATGAAGCCGCCGCAGAGTTCCAGAAAATCTTCGACAAGCGCGGGATCGTCGCCAATGCGCCGATCGGGTCCGTGGCATATCTCGGCCTCGCCCGCGCCTACGCTCTCCAGGGCGACACCGCCAAAGCCCGCGCCGCCTATCAGGATTTCCTCACGCTCTGGAAAGATGCCGATCCCGACATCCCCATCTTAATCGCCGCCAAGTCCGAGTTCTCCAAACTAAAATAACAACTCGCTCGTATTTTCGCTGCCCCGGCGTCCTTGTCTCCCTGCCTGCTTGTTTCAGTTTCCTTAGTACCAAAGTACCCTTGCATCCCCAACCCGCTATCGTAAAATTCCGCCGCCCATGCCACAGAAGCGCTGCTGCGAAGAACTCAACCGCATCCAGCTCGAAGCCATCGCCGCTCTTCACGCTGCCAAAAACACCCGCCGTTCCCGCGATCTCTCCTTCCACGAAGACGTCGAGCTCACTCGCGATGAACACCAGAAAATCGACGCTCTCCTCAAGCACCTCCTCGCCGGCCACGATGGCCATCCCTGCCCCGCCGGCGATCGCCCCATCATTGGCATCGCCCCGGCCCCCGCGATCGCACCAAGCGATCTTGCAACACCGTCCTTTCGCCCCCTCGCTCTCCTACAACGCCGTCGCTAGCCCAACATCCTTACGCGAACTCGCGTTTGAATTTCGCCCCGCAACGTGCGAAGGTAGTCCCGCCGCAGCCCGCTCGTCGGCCGTTGCGGGCGAATGTCGAGTTATGAAGCGTGAGAGCATACCGAGTGTTTCGCAGTCTTTCCAATCGCGCCGGCCACATTTCCAATAACAAAGGCCTTCGGGAGCCACCGATGAAGCTCAGCCATTTCGCGCTCGTCTTTCTTTTCGGATTTGCCGTCTTCGCCTCCGATTCTCCTGACACACGTGAAGTCACCGACCCGAAATCCATCACCTCGCTATCGGAGCCCGGCGCCAGCCCGGTCCCGATTGATGACCTCTTCTACACGCGCGGAATCTTCGGCCCATCCTGGTCGCCCGACGGAAAGGAGATCGCCTTCACCACCAATATCACCGGACGTTACAACCTCTGGAAAGTAAGCAGCACCGGCGGATGGCCCATTCAGCTTAGCCAGTCCGACGATCGACAGACCAACGCGGCCTGGTCGCCCAATGGAAAATGGATCGTCTTCGAGTCCGACAAAGGCGGCGGCGAAATCTACGATCTGTACGCAGTCCCGAGTAATGGCGGCGAGGCCATCAATCTGACGCGCACGCCAGACATCTCCGAAACCAGTCCCGTGTGGTCGTCCGATGGATCTAGCATCGCCATTCATTACAAGGCCAAAACTGCTTCCGCCGTTGACCTGGGAATTCTCGATTGGAAATCGCGCGAAGTCCGCAACCTGACCCAGGAAAAAACGAAAGACCACAACTGGGCAAGCCCATTCTGGAGCCCCGACGGAAAAGCGATCTACGCGTCTCGGGCGAATGCGAATTTCACCGACTCCGACGTTTACCGGATCGATGTCGCGACCGGCGCTGCCGAAAACCTTACGCCGCATGAAGGATCGAAGCGCACGTTTGTTTCCGGCGTGTCTCCCGACGGCCGCGCGCTTCTTGTCAACTCCGACAAACCCGGCGGGTTTCCGAACGTCGCCCTTCTTGACCTGCAAACCAAGCAGCTCACATGGGCCACCGATACAAAATGGGAAGCGAACGCCGCCGATTTTTCGCCCGATGGCAGGACTTTCACCTACGTCATCAACGCCGATGGCCGCAGCGACACCTATCTCGCCGACACAGCCACTCGTACCGGGTCAAAAATAAATGTCCCCGCGGGATTGAATCTGTATCCCGCGAGCCCCACGTCCTTCTCTCCACGCGGCTCCCAGCTCCTCGTTTCGCACCAGAGTTCCACGCAGCCCGCCGATCTCTGGGTCTACGACATCGCCGCAAAGCAGCCGCGGCAGTTGAGCTTTTCTGCAATCGCCAGCCTCACAGCCGCGAAAATTCCGCCTTCGATTTTGGTTCACTACAAGAGTTTCGACGGGAGGATGATCAGCGCTTTTGCCTGGGTGCCGTTCAATCTGAAGCGTGACGGGTCGAATCCTGCAATCGTTCTGCCCCACGGCGGCCCCACCGGACAGACCCAGGATTCATTCAATCGCACGGTGGTCGCGCTTGTCTCCCGCGGCTATATTTGCATTGCGCCCAATCCCCGCGGATCCACCGGCTACGGAATGGAATTTCAACTCGCCAATACAAAGGATCTGGGCGGCGGCGATCTGCAAGACGAAGTCTATGCTGCGAAATTTCTCGACGCCACCGGCTACGTCAATCCGAAAAAAATCGGTATCACCGGCGGCTCCTACGGCGGATTCATGACGCTCATGGCTATCGGCAAGACGCCCGATGTCTGGGCCGCCGGCGTCGAATCCTACGGAATCATCAATTGGTACACCATGCTGCAACACGAAGACCCACGCCTGCAGGAATACGAAAAATCTCTCCTCGGCGATCCGGAAAAAGACCGCACCATCTACGAAGCCGATTCACCGCTGAAATATATTCGCGACGCAAAAGCGCCGCTCCTCGTCCTGCAGGGCGAAAACGACATCCGCGTCCCCAAAGAAGAAGCCGAGCAGGTGGTGCAGATTCTGAAAGAATCCGGTAAAACCGTCGACGCGCACTTCTACCCCGCGGAAGGACATGGCTTCGCCAAGCGAGAAAATCAGATCGACGCAATCCGCCGCACCGTCGAGTGGTTTGACCGCTACCTGAAAAACAAAAGCTGACGTCTAACAGCGTCATGCAAACTCAAATTCAAACCCGAGCTGTGCGATGTGGCCCGGCGCGAGTTGATTTATTCGTGCGATCGCGCTTTTTGCAAGAAAAATTCCCAGTCGCGGCTCGGTTGCGGATTCTCGCGATTTTCGCGACGCTTTGCCTCCTCGCCCTTCGCTCCTTCGCTGCATCGCCGGACAAAGCGAAGCCGCTTGTCCTCGACCATGTCACCATAGTCGACGTCACAGGCGGCCCGGCGCTCACCGATCGGACCGTCATCGTCTCCGGCGATTCGATCGCCGCAATCGCGAAGAGTGGCTCGATTCAAGTTCCGAAAGGCGCGCAAGTCATCAACGCCCGCGGGAAATTTCTCATCCCCGGGCTCTGGGACATGCACACCCACATCGCCGGCGTCAGCGCGAATCCTTCCTGGGCCAAAGACGTTCTGATTCCGTTACTGGTCGCAAACGGGATCACCGGCATCCGCGACATGGGAGGCGATCTCGACGCACTCGAACAATGGCGTCGCGAAATCGAGAGCGGCGCGCTGATCGGCCCGCGCATCGTCGCCGCCGGGCCCATGCTTCTTCCCGCTCGCCGCTCCGGATCATCCCCTGCGCCACCCGATCCCGCGATTCTGCGCATCGGCACTCCGGAAGAAGCGCGCGCCGCAGTCGATAGCCTTCAGAAACGCGGCGCCGATTTCGTAAAAATAATCGAACTCGCGCGCGAGAACTACTTCGCGGTCGCGGAAGAATCGAAAAAAGATGGCATCGCGTTTCTCGGTCACATTCCTTCGGAGGTGAATGCCACCGAAGCCTCGAATGCTGGACAGAAAAGCATCGAGCACATCGTCTATAGTTCGCTCGCTTTCGACTGTTCGAGCGAGGGTCCCGAACTCCGGCAGAAACTTCTGGAAGCTACGAAAAAGGGGGACGACAAAGCTGTCGACGATTTAACAGAGGAAGCAAGGCGCACTTTCTCGCCTGAAAAAGCCGCCGCGCTCTGGCAGACATTGAAAAAGAATGGCACGTGGGTCACCCCCACGCTTTTCTCCATCTGGGAGAACGCGCACCATTCGCTCGATTCGCCGGACGAACCGGAGCTCGCGTATTTACCGCGATCGCTGCAAAAGGAGTGGGCGCCTAAACCTCTCACCCAGCACGACAAGGACGTCGCGGCATGGTGGCAGCCTCAATTTGAAAATGACCGCAAGCTCACGGCTGAAATGCACGTCGCGGGCGTACGCCTCCTCGCCGGGAGCGACTCGCTCGACCGGTACGTCTTCGTAGGTTCAAGCCTTCACCGGGAACTGCAGATGCTCGTCGGAGCGGGGCTTACATCTCTCGAAGCTCTTCAGACCGCAACGATCGACCCGGCAGAATATTTGGCGCGCCCGGACGCGGGCAAAATCTCCGTCGCGAATCGCGCCGATCTGGTCCTTCTCGAGGGCGACCCCACCAAAAACATCAGCAAGACCGAGGACATCTCTGGAGTGGTTCTGCGAGGAAGATACTTCGCGCGCTCGGATCTGGATGCGCTGCTCTTGAAGGCGCGCGCCGCCGCAGCAGCAATCCCGGCGGAAACAAACGAGGCGAAGTAAGATCCCACTCATCATGCTAGGAAATGCGCTCGCCGGTCGGATTGCGTCTGACCAACTGGCGCGGCCAGCCGAACCCCTACTGAGATTTCAATGGTTTCGCCTGGCTCTCCCAGGCATTGCTCAGCCGCCGGGTAGTCTCGCGCAAACGCACGGCCAGATCGACCACGGTTTGCAATCGCTGGGCATCCGCATGCGGCAGGCGATCCCGATGCGACAAAACCAGCTCCGCATTGCCGAGAATTCCGGTGAGCGGATTATTGATTTCGTGCCGGAATATTTCAGCCGTGTCTGGCGGCAATCCAGCCCAGGGCGCTCCCAGCGCCGTCTCTGATTGCGCGGCCCACCGTAGCCGCCGCTCGATCAGACTCGCAGCTAGTCCGGCGAAATCGCCCGTACGCGCGATAAAGTCCACATCGCCCTCGGCGACGAGCCTTGCAATCTCCGCCTGCTTCGCAATCGCCGCGATCAGAATCACGGGTGCAGTCTCTGTCAACATCCGCAGCGACCCAATGAGCGGCGCGCCGTCGAGAATTTCTTCGTCGAGAAGAATCGCCCGCGGTGATTGTGCTGTCAGCTGACGTCGCAGGTCGGCGAAATCACAAGCCACGGTAATGGAACCGAAGCCCGCATATCGCTCCGACTCGCGGTTGAGCCGCTCGGCGAGCGTTGCGTCAGCGACTCCTAAGAGCGCGCTCCGCTCAATCGAAAAAGCCATTCTTGTTGCACCCGTATTCATTCCCGTCACTAATCCCATCAGTTTCCCGAAGTCGTGCTATGGGTCTTCTCCATTGAAACGCCGTCAATCCTGCGGCCGCTCGACTCGCCGCGCTCGAGCATTCGATTCACAGCCAATTTCAACTCCTCGACTAGAAACGGCTTCGCGAGATACGGCAGTTTGTTTGCTTCGAGAAACTCGAGCGAGCGCGGGGCGAGCGTATCTCCCGTGATGAAAATGATCCGGTCCTGGACGGCGCTGCCCGACCGCACCAGCGCATCGAAAAATGCGGGGCCATCCAGGCGTGGCATGCGCAAATCGCAAATCACCAGGTCGTATCGAACCCGGGAAATTCTCGTGAGCCCGTCCTGGCTGTCGATCGCCGCTTCGGCCTCGTGTCCTTCTTCGCGCAGCACGTCCACGATCAGCTGAGCCACGGTGGCTTCGTCTTCGACCACGAGAACGCGGCCGGTTGAATTGGTGCCTGGTTTGCGTGCGCTCTCCGGACGTGCAGCCGGCATCTGTTTCGCGGGCACGGAAACCACGGGCAACTCGACGACAAACTTCGCGCCGGAACCGCGGTGGCTTTCCAGTGTCACTTCCCCTCCGTGTTGCTGCACGATCCCGTACACGATCGAGAGACCGAGCCCGGTACCTACGCCCGATGGCTTGGTCGTGAAGAACGGATCGAAGACACGCGACGCTATGCTGGCCGGAATGCCGGGACCATCATCTGAAATTTCAAGGGCGATCCTGCTGCCGGATGCCCGGTGCGTGCGAATCCAGACGTGCCCCTGGCCGCGATCCTCGAGCAGCGCCTGCTCGGCGTTCGTGAGCAAGTTCAGCACAACTTGTTGCAGCTGGTATGGGTCGGCCATCGTTTCCGGCAGGCCCGCCCCGAGCGCGCATTCCACCACGATGTTTTCAACCCGCAATTCGTAACTGCGTAGCGCCAGCGTTCGCTCGACGATTTCATTCAGGTCGATCCGCATGCGTTCCGGCTTCGTCTCGCGCGCGAAGTACAGAAGGTTCTTTACGATCCGGCGCGCTCGCTCGGCTTCCTGAAATACCTTGCCTGCCTCCGATTGTTGCGCCGTCGCCAGCCCATGGCCCAGCAGGAGCTGCGCGTAGCCCATAATGGCAGTGAGAGGATTGTTCAATTCGTGTGCGATGCCGGAAACCAGCTGCCCGAGGGCAGCCATCTTCTCCGTTTGCAATAGTTTTGACTGAATCTCGCGCTTCCCGGTCACGTCGTAATACAGCTCAAGCCATCCCGCCGCCCGCCCATCGCGACCCAGCACCGGCCGCGAAAACCGCTCCAGCACCCGCCGCGCCGGCCGCATCAATTCCAATTCATCGTGGGAAGGTGTTTCCGCCCCGGCTGCAAACCGCTTCCAGGACTGTGAAAAAGTGTGGGGCTCGCGGAACCGTTGCGCGACGACCTTTTCGAGGTCTTCGAACGCTTCCAGCTCTTGCGTGTTCTGCAGATTGAGACTGAACAGCTGCCCGAACCGCGCATTTGCAAAACGGATGTGGCCGGAAGGATCGAAAACAATCACCCCCGCTTCGAGCGCGTCCAGAAGGCTTGAAAGCTCGGCTTCCAGTTGGCGGGATTTTTCTTCCGCGCGCTGCACAATGGGCCCCTCTTCGAGGCACAGCAACAAGTCATCTGAGCCTGGCAATGCGGCTCGAAAGGTGATTCGGACGGGAAATCCGTTTGCGAGCGCCCCCTCGATGCTTCCCGGGCGCCCTCGCGGTCTTGGATCGCCGGAAGCCTCTGCTTTCGAACACCAGAACTGAAGGTCCGAGCGGGATGGCGCAGACAGGAAATTGGCAAGATTCGCATCCGAGTTGCTTGCGCTTTTGAGCCTGAGCATTTCGTGCGTACGATGATTTGCCCGCCGCACCGCTCCTTGCGAATCGACCACGAGCAGAGCTTCGCCGCTCGATTCGAAGACGACGCCAAATGCGGCACCGTCGAAAAGCTGCATCATTTCGAATCGAGGGCCGGTCGGAACACTGCCTCTGGACGTGAGCAGGCTTCCTGTTCCGGAGAGATTACCACTCAGGCGCCTGGGCATCGCTGCGTCACCACCGTCCCTGCAAAATCCAGTAGCTGCAGAGCAGTGCAACGCTGACAGCAACGCCGTACTCCAACGCGCGACGCACAAATCGAAGAGAATGCGGGTGAAAAGTGGCGCTTGTACGAGTGAGCATGCAGTTCCTACTGCACCAGACTCACCAAGACTGTGGTTATTCAATTAGAATGTTTTCAACAAACTCCGACATACGAGGTGAAACTGCGGCGAAGCGGTTTCCCACTTCGATACGAATCCCGCCTGCTGTCCCTATCTGACAATCCCTCGCACCGGGAGATACGTAGGCAAGAATCCTGGACATCGTCGAGAACCAGGAGAAAAGCGGCTCAGTTTCTAAGCTGCGCCTCGGCTTCGTACTGCTTTAGCTTTCGGTATAGCGTCGTCTTCCCGATTCCCAACATGCGCGCGGCGGCGAGCTTGTCGCCCCCCGTTTCCCGTAAAGCGCGCATGATCGCGCGGCGTTCGAGTTCGTCGAGGGGCAACAAAACGTCATTCTGCGGCAGCCGTTCGCCGGTTCCATACTGCAGGTTGGTCGGCAGATCCCCGACGTGCAGGATAGGCCCCGTGCCGAGCGCGATGGCGCGTTCGATTGTGTTCTCGAGCTCGCGGACATTTCCCGGCCAGTCATGAGCCATGAGCCGGGTCATCGCGTCTTCCGAGATGACGCGGCTCGGAGTGTCGGGATCGGTGAATTTCTCGAGGAAGGAATTCACGAGCAGCGGAATGTCGCCTTTCCGTTCGCGCAGCGGCGGCATCTTGATCTGGACGACGTTCAGCCGAAAAAAAAGGTCCTGCCGGAACTTGCCTTCCCGGACGGAGTTTTCCAGGTCGCGGTTCGTCGCCGCGATCACGCGCACGGAAATAGATATTCGATCCGTCGAGCCCACCGGACGAATTTCCTTCTCCTGCAAGGCGCGCAGAAGCTTGGCTTGCAAATCCACAGGGAGGTCGCCGATTTCATCCAAAAACAGCGTGCCGTTGCCGGCTGCTTCCATCAGGCCCTGTTTGGTGTGGTTCGCGCCGGTGAAGGCGCCTTTCACGTACCCGAAGAGCTCGGATTCGATCAGAGTGGGAACCAGCGCCGAACAATCCACCGGAGCAAACGGCCTGTTGCTGCGCGTGCCGGAGAAATGAATCGAGCGGGCCACAAGTTCTTTTCCGGTTCCGCTCTCTCCGAGAATGAGTACCGGATAATTATGCTGGCTCACTTTCTCGATGAGCTTATAGACGCGTTGCATCTTCTGGGAAAGCCCGATCAGGCCGGCGAAGCCGGGCCGCGTGCGAAGCTGCTCTCGCAGGACGCGGTTTTCCTGATCGAGTTCGAGCGAGCGAACCACGCGGTCGAGCTTCGTCCGCAGCTCGGGTATATGAAACGGCTTCGTGACGTAATCGGCCGCTCCCATTCGCGTGGCTTCCACTGCGCTTTCAATCGTGCCGTACTGCGTCAGCACAATCACCGGCGTTTGGGAATGTGCTTCGCGGACGCGCTTCAGCAATTCAAGTCCGCCAATTTCGGGCACACGCAGATCGGTGATCACGATGTCGACAGGATACTGTTCGAGGATTTCGAGGGCTTGCTCGGTCGTCGAAGCGGTACGCGTGCGCAGTCCCGATTCGGCGACGATATCCCGGCAAAGATCGCGAGTCGTGTTTTCGTCGTCCACGATTAGCACCGTGGGCAACATCGGGCGCTCGGCTACGATCGCTGGTTCTGCTCCGCTCGACATCGGTATCCCCCAATCACGAATTCCCGTTCCGGATTTAGAAGCACGGCGGGCACCAATTAGGAACCTCTTGGTTCTCTCTCAGTTTGCTGTACTTGGACGCCATCCGCCAGGATGCGTGGAACAGAATGTAGTTCCAAAAGGGGTCAACTCACAAGTCCGTAAAGTTACGGAGAGCGGATAAATCTTTACCCACGTTCTAGATGCAAGTTTGGGCTTAGTAGAAGTCCCGATTTGAAACTCAGGCGCGATCGTGTATTCGTGGGTGTGCGGCGCTAGTGCCCGGACGTCAGGCTGCTCGCCAGCATTGACGGTCGAGACAGATCGAGTAGATACATGCTTTCGTTCGCCGAACCCGCATAGATGCGATCAGGCGCAGATCCCGCCTCAAGGACGGGGAAATAGTCGGGCTCTGCCAAACCGGCCGGGGGTTCAATTCGCGACCAGTTGTCTCCTCGATCGCGGGAAACATATAAACCGGCTTTCCGAACTGACACGGCCCAGAACCCCGGCCGGACAACAACGTCGTCAATCGCCGCTGCCGGTAGTCCGGCCTGGGCTCTCGACCACGTCGCTCCAGCATCGCGGGACATATAAAGACCTGTAGGAGAAGTCGCGAGAAGCGTGGATTCGTCTGCGACTTCCAGGCGAAGCGCACCGTAGGATTCCAGCGGGAGATCGTGCCATTTCCAGGAATGCCCGGCATCGTCAGAGAACACCATTCCGTGTGAGCAGACGATGCGAACATGCTTGCCGTCCGCAGAAACCCGGACGGAATTCACCGGTAGCGTGAGCAGCGAGAAAGGAACCGGAAACCACGAAGCGCCCGCATCGTTCGAACGAAACAGTCCTTCGTCGGTTGCGGCGAACCAGATGGCGTCCCTGCTGAAAGAAAGGTCGTTCACGGAAGCGCGAAACGGAATCTCCACTGAATTTGTGTAGCCCGCGGACGAGGCCGAGGCGCGGACTAACCGCCCCTGCCCCCGCTCGACCAGAATCCCTGCACGAATCCATTTGCCAGTGGTGGCATCGAGCCGCACCAGCCCGCCCGAAGCGACCGCGGCCCACCATCCTTCGGGTGTTGAGAAGAGCCGCCGCACCGTGCCTGATTCGAGGCCCGACCCGAGTGGTGACCACGTTTCGCCGGCGTCATTCGTCTGGATGACCGGATCGGAAGCGTTCGCAAGCACAGCGCCGAGATGTCCCGGGTTCTCGCGATCCAGCGTCAGCGAGACGACGCGGCGATGCTCGAAGCCGTCGTTCGCAGACTCATATTCTCCCGTCGCGCTGCCGCTTACCAGAACGCCCTGCTGCTCCGTTCCAATTAGAATGCGCGAGGCGGCCGATCCATCCTCCGCCGGAACTACCGCAAGCGAGTTGATCACCCAGTCGTCCGGCGAAACGTGGCGCCAATGCGCGCCCGAATCCGTCGACTTCCAGAGCCCCGCGGTCGTGCCCGCATACAGCGTGCCCTGATTGGCGGGGTCGAAACGAATCACGAGGGTCCGGCGCGACGAATCCGGTATGCCCTGAATTCGCTTCCAGTGCATTCCTGCATCATCGCTGCCGTAAATTCCCGAGCACGCGCTGGCAAATACCTGCTCGGGATTCGACGGGTTCACGGCCAGGCTCAGAACGTCTGAGTCATCAATCATTCCCCTATGAATGGCGGTCCAAACCTGGCCGCCGTCCGTCGTTTTCCAGGGAAGATGAAACGTGCCCGCATAGATGATCTCCGGATTGCGCGGGTCAATCGCGAGCGAATCAAAATTGCGAAGCTCCGGATCATCCGCGGGCGTGATCATTTCCCAATTCTTTCCGGCGTCGCGCGACCGAAACACTCCGTCGAGGGCGCCAGCCACGAGCGTATCCGGATCGGAAGGCGCCGCCACAAGAGCGCGCACCGCATGTCCCGGCAACCCGGAATCACGCCACGTTTTTCCGCCGTCCACGCTTCGGAAGACTCCGCCGCCCTCACCATGCTCTTCGCGCGTCCAGGTGGAAGCGAAAAGCGTCCCGGAGTGGCGCGCATCAACGCGGAGAGACGTAACAATCGCGTTGCGCGAGGCGCCTGCCAGCCCATGAAGGCGCCAGTGTCGCCCGCCGTCTTCGGACCCGAAAATGTGTCCGTCTGTAGTTCCCAGATAAACGACGCCGGGGCGCGAAGGATCGCTCGCAAGTGACCGAGCGTCGCCGCCCTCTGGACCAAGAGTCTTCCACGTCTGGGATTGCGCGTGAGGAGCAAACAGCAGCGCGATGAAAACGAGAGCGACCGCGAAAGTAGTGAGAGCGAACGCAATGCGCCGCGAAGGGCGGAAACGGTTATTACGGGACTTCATTGCAGTGATTGCTCAGACGAATGCGGGCGGACACACGATCGGAAAAATTACCGGCAGACCGCAGCCGGCTTTCCCAAGTTCCCCCAACGTCCAGCGCCTTCCTTCTCCCTCAGCGCTTCAATCAGTAAGTCGCGCCGTCCGGCACCAGCACTACGTCGACGCGCCGATTCTCTTTCCCCGCTCCCGCCGCGCCACTCGAAGAACGAATATCGATGCGCGAAGCGTCTACGCCCTGTTTCCCGCCGAGATATTTCTTACACCCCTCGGCACGTCGCGCAGCCAACTTGGCAGTGGCCGGCTCTTTCGGGTCTGCGAAGCCCACGAGCACAACTTTCGCCTTCGGGTCGCTTTGCAGCCTCACCGCCGCGTCGTCGAGCACGCGCTTGCAAACATTATCCGCCCGTGCGCTGCCTGGTGTAAACGAGCACTCGCTGATCTTGCTCGCCTGGGGCGGAGCCGGTGGCTGCTGCACCGTCACCGAAGTCGAGCAGTCTGCCGCACCGCCAACGCCATTCTCCACACGACCAGTCACAGTATAGGTTCCAGGCGCGAGCCCCGATGTATCGAATTGCACACTCGAACTGGACTCGCTGGCGTTTACGATTTGGCCGCCATTTGCTTGCCAGCTGTACTTCAGCGCCGTGTTCGATTGATCGTTCACAGTCGCCGTGATCTGTGGACGTTCGCCTGCCATCACCGACGAACGATCCGCGGAGCAGGACATCGTCGGCGCAGGAGGTTTCGGTTTCGGATCCACTCGCACCGGAACCGAACAGCTCGACGTCTTGCCGGTACCGTCATCGACGCGCAGTGACAGCGTGTAACTTCCAGGCGCAACGCCCTCTGAATCCCACCGCGCGTAAGGGCTGCTTCCATTGGTAATCTTCCCGCCGTTCGCTGTCCATGTGTCGGTAAGCGGATGTCCCCAGGAATCGGTCGCGCTGGCGGTGGTCTGCACGGACGCGTTCGAGCCTTCCACCACTGCCGATCGATCCGCCGAGCACGACGAAGTAAGAGCGTCCGGCTCGCGCGGCTTTTCCGGCCAACGCGCAGCCGCAAGTTTGATGATGAATCCGTTGCGATCCTGGTGATTCAACAGGCTGAGTGAGTAGCGATAACCAATGTCCAGCGCCACCCGCCTAACGGGATAAATCCGGACTCCGGTCGTGGTGTCCACCGGGTCGCGCCCGCCGAAAGTCGTGTTCTGGATTCCGCTGCCAACGTAGATCAGTCCCGTGTATTCGGTGAGGATCTGGAATCGCTTGCCGGGGAACACAAGCATGCCGGCGCCCACTCCCATTTCGTCCGCGAGCTTCAGGACAGCAGGACTGATCGGCGGCGCAATCGGCGGGCCGGGAAAGTTGAGGAGATCGACCGTTGAAAAGCTTTGGTCGGGCCGGAAGCGGTACGACCAGTTGAACGTCACCACCATGCTGTTGTGCAGGATCGTCTTGCTCGCTTCCAAGCCGATGCCGTAATTGAATCGTCCGTATTGGACTTCATTTCGCAGCAGATCGCTGAGTCCCGACTGGGTAGGAATGAAAAAATCATTCCGGATCGAAAGGCTGAAAGGTTTGCCGCGCTTTTCTGACATCAGGCCAATCTTGAATCCCAGGTCGAGCTCGCCCACGCCCCCACCGTTGTGCGACGCGAACGGATAATCCTCCACGTACGCGGGAGCGATCCCCGTACCCGGCAGAATCGAGCGGTAAATCGTATTTCGGTATTGCGGCGAACCGAGCGTCGCGTCATTCAAGCTCAACTGCGTGGGCTGATCCACATGGATATGTTCGGACGCGTTCATCTGGAAGAACACAGAAATCCACCGGTTGAAGCCCAAGCCGAACGAAGGAACCGTTTGGAGAACTGTGATGTTGCCCGGCATGCGGGAGAATTTGTTCACGCCGAACGCAAAGTCGACTCCGCCTGCTGGAAGCAGGTCGCCGGTTTCGAGTGTGAACAGGCCGGGATTTCCGTCGAGCGCCGGCATCGGGACGTACTTCGGAGTTTCTTCATAGCCGCCCCCACTCGAGGTCGCTGGCGGTGACGCGGGCGATGTCGCTGGCATACTCGCGGGTTTTGGCGCAGGCTTTGCAGGTTCGGCGGCAGCAACCGGGGCAGCAACCGGAGTGGCCGCGGGGGCGGCATCGGCAGCCGTCGCGCCGGTGTCCGCGCTCTTTGGCTGATCCTTTTTGTCCGTATCGCCCGCGAAGCTGCTGGAAATTAGGAAGAGCGCCAGAAAAGATCCCAGTGCCATCCGCCTCAGAATTCTCATCTACTCCTCCTAAATTCGCTTTGGCCGGCTGTCGTCGATTCGGTTCCGGCGAAACCCTTCGCGGGAACTTGCGCTCCGAAAATACTTCGGCCCAGAGCGCAAGCAGCCAAAACCCAATTCATGTAGGCCTGGGATGCTGACCAGGATAAGCCAGCGTAACCGGGCGGATTATAATTCAGGCTACCCCTTTAAAAACAACTATTTCTCGCGTGGTCCTCGGTACCCGCTTGCGCCCCACGTCCAAGCCACCTTCTGCCGCTGGCCGCCATCTGATGTATGGTTCGTGTCACACGTCTTCTCTTCCCGGCGAAGGCGGCAAGCCAACATGAATAAAGGAGAAGCATATGAAGCTCCCAAGAATGCTTCTGGCTGCCGTGGTTTTTCTCACCGCAGCCGGATTCCCCACATTCGCCGGATCTCACCAACAACAATCTGACCAAGACGCTGGCGAGCAAGCTAGCCATCAACAAGCTCGCCCCCAACACGCTGGCCCTCAGAACGGCCAGCAGGTCGCGCCGCCTGATTCTTCCACGCAGGACTCTTCAGCGTCCTCGGACCAAGCGTTACCCCCTGAAACGCCGGATCAATCCGGTCAGCGAGCGCCGATTCCGCAAGGCACCCGATTGCTCATCGGTTTGCAGGATGCTCTGAGCACGAAAGAAGACAAAGCCGGCAAGCGTTTCATCGCGACCACTCTCGAGCCGGTTACAACGGCCGAGGGAATCGTGATCCCCGCGGGCCTTCAGATTCGCGGCCACATTGACAGAGTCCAGTCAGCGGGCAAGGCCGGACGCGCCCGCATGTGGCTCACCTTTGACGACATCGGAACTCCTCGCGGATGGCGCCCGCTCGTCGCGCAGCTCATCGACGCTCCCGGAGTCCATTCCGTTCATGTCGTCTACGACCACGAGGGCGAGATACAGGCTGCTTCAACTAAGCGCGACCAAGCGATGCAAGCCGCTGCGGCCGCCGCCATGGTGAGCGCCGCTACCGGCGTCGCCGCGGGCAAAGAAAAAGAGGCTGCGATGAGGGCCGCGATCGCCGCTGCCACGGCCTACATGATCGCGTCCGGACTCGGCCAGGAAATCACTCTCGAAAAGGGAATGAAGCTCGAATTAGTCCTCGTGCACCCGCTTCATCTCGGCCGGACCTGAATATCAAGCCGCGCGCAACCTGGCGCAATGCTCTGGAGCTCTCTCCGCGCGGCGCGAATCGCGCGGGGAGAGGTTTCCTATTGCCAGCTTCGGCATCTCTCTCCTTTCCAGCTTCGAGCCTCTGGCGCCCAGCCTCCAGAACTTGGTTTTCCTCGAAACTGCTGGTAGGCTCGAATCAACGATGCCGCCAGAAAATCAATCTCTGCAGCGCATCCTCATCGTCGAGGATGAAGACAACGCGCGCAAAGGCTACGAGGCTCTTCTCCGCAAATGGGATTGCGAAGTCCTTGGAGTCGGCAGCGGCGAAGAGGCGCTCGCAAAATTTCCCGAGTTCGCTCCCAGCGTGATTCTGGCCGATGTCGAGCTGCCCGGCATGAACGGGCTCGATCTCCTCGGCCATCTCGGCGACGAAATCCAGCGCATTCCGGTCATCATTATCACCGGACGCGGCAGCGATGAGCGCGTCGTGCAGGCCATCGAAGCCGGCGCGTTCTGGTACATCGAAAAACCTCTCAAGCCTCCTGTGCTGCGCGCCCTGCTCGATCGCGCTCTCGGGCGGATTCGCGACCAGAAAGCCGTTGCCGCGTTGACGAAAGAACTGCGCGACGCCGGCAAGCTCGGCGTCCTCGTCGGCGCCTCCCGCGAGATGCGCGACGTAATGCACCAGGTGGAAATCGCGGCGCCCTCCACCGCGTCCGTCCTCATCACCGGTGAAACCGGTTCTGGAAAAGAAATGGTCGCGCGCTCCATTCACATGCTCTCCCCGCGCGCCGACAAGCCGTTCATCGCGATCAATTGCTCGGCCATTCCCGAATCGCTGATGGAAAGCGAAATATTCGGCCACGAGAAAGGCGCGTTTACCGGCGCCGCCGAACGCCGCATCGGATGCTTCGAGCTTGCCGACGGTGGCACACTGTTGCTCGACGAAATCGGCGAAATGCCCGCCCCCACCCAAGCCAAGCTCCTGCGCGTTCTCGAAGACCACAAGGTCCGCCGCCTGGGAAGCAAAGTTGAAACGCCGGTGGACGTCCGCGTGCTCGCAGCCACGAACAAAAATCCGGAGCAAGCCGTCGCCGACGGACAGTTGCGCCGCGACCTCTATTTCCGGCTGAACGTTTTTCACATTCATCTTCCTCCTCTGCGCGAACACAAGGAGGACTTACCGCCTCTCGTTGAGCGCCTCTTGGCCGAAATTTCCGAGAAGCACGGAAAAACGATGTCAGGAGTCGGCGCAGACGTGATGGAAATGTTCAAGTCCTATCCCTGGCCGGGCAATGTGCGCGAGCTGCGCAACGTGCTCGAACGCGCGGCCATCGCTTCCGACCGCGGAACGATCACTCGCCAACACCTCCCTTCGGATTTCGGACGCGCTCCCGCGACGATGGTTTCGGGCCTTGGCGGCCTCCGCTTCCCGATCGGCACCACTGTCGATGCGGTAGAACGCGAATTGATTTTGCAAACGCTCGCTGCAACCAATCAGAACAAGACGCGCGCGGCCGACTTGCTCGGCATCAGCTTGAAGACCCTCCACAATAAATTGAAGGAATACGAGGCAGGGCGGAAAGATGCGGCTCAGCCTTAAAACCAAGTTCACGCTGGCCATCTCGCTGCTCGTTTTGGCGGTCGTCGCGGTTGTCTCCGGTCTCTACCTCGGGCAGCTCACCAAGCAGGTCTTGCGGCAGTCGGAAGATCGCGCCAGTTTCGTCGCCCAACAGGTTTTTCTCGCCTGCCAAAGCGCCCTCGTGGACGCTGCCGAGCGTGGTGAGTCCCCGGCCTCCACCAGTCCCGTCGACCTGCGTGAATACGTTCATCACGCGCTCGACAACAGCAGCACTTTGAACTCGCTGATGGAATCGGCCGTTGGATATTCCAAAACCATCTATGAAATCACGATCAGCGATCGCGACGGCATCGTCCTGATCTCGAGCGACCAGCGATTGCGGGGACAAAAAGTCGCGATGCGCCCCGCCGTCACTTCGCTCGTTCACAACCAGGGATTTTTTCAGGAACTACGCACGCTCTACGGTCCGCCGCAAGTGTATGAGTACTGGCTTCCTTTCAACCTCGGCCCCTCAAAATTTGGCGATATACGTATCGGTCTCTCCTCAGCCCTCATTCGCGACGAAATCTCTCCGGCTCTCGAAAAAGCCGGATACTACGCGCTCGGTTCCGTGCTGCTCTCCACGTTCCTCGCGTTCTTCGTCACTCGCGTTTCGCTCGCTCCGATCGACCGTATCTCCGCCCAATTGGACCGCATCTCCGCCGGCGAATTCGACGTCGAGCCTGTCGAACGCACCGATGAACTGGGCAAGGTGAGCGCGAAAATCGTCGGTATCGGTAAGCAATTGCGGGATGTCCGCGAAATTTTCAGCACCCTGCGCGAAAACCTGGACCAGGTGATGGGCGGGCTCGAGGACGGGTTGCTGCTCTTCAACGCCGAGGGTCGCGCGGTTCTCGTAAGCCCGTCGGTGGAAAAATTCCTCGGGGGGCGGCCTTCCGACCTTCGGAGCCGTCGCGTCAGCGAAATTTTCCCGTCCGGCCATGCAATCCGAAATGTCTTGCGTATCAACGGCGATGAGATCGAGCCCGTCGAAGCCGCCGAACTCGTGCTCGAATCCGGCCCCGGCCCTCACCGCATTGGCTTGAACGCCCAAGTGATCCGCGAGCACGGCACCCGCATGGGCACCCTCGTCACTCTGCGCGACGTCGAATCGCTCGAGCGCATCGGAAATCAATTGCAGGTTTCCGAGCGGCTTGCCGCGCTTGGCCGGGTGACGGCAGGCGTCGCCCACGAAGTAAAGAATCCCCTCAATTCCATGCGTCTCTGGCTCGAAGTGCTGAAAGCGAACATGCCCGTCGATCCCGAACCGCAACAAGCCGTCAAAATGCTCGATAACGAAATTGACCGTCTCGATCGCGCCGTCAAGACCTTCCTCAATTTTACGAAGCCGGTTGAGTTGAGACTCGAAGAGACGGACCTTCGTCCGCTCTTGCAGGATGTTATCGACGCGGCGCGTCCTTCGATCACGAAGGCCGGAGTCGACCTTCGCGTCGATTTGCCTACGGAATTTCCCAACGTCCTCATCGACCAGCAACTCATCCACCAGGCCATGCTGAATCTCGTGCTGAATGCATCGGAGTTCACCGCTCCCGGTGGAAGGATCACGCTCGGTCTGCGGCGCAGTGGTGAAACCGCGATCATTTCGGTGGCTGACTCCGGAAAAGGTATCTCGCCGGAAGATCAGAAGAAAATCTTTCAGCTCTTCTTCACCACGCGGCCCGGCGGATCGGGCATCGGACTCGCCAACACCTTTCGATTTGTACAACTGCACAACGGTCAGATAGAATTTGATTCGGAGGTAGGCCGCGGAACCACTTTCCGGGTGGAGCTGCCGCTGGCGCGCTCTGTCGAAATGACTGCCGGGAAGGTGCGCGACTTCAGCACACCCTTCGCTGAAGATAAAAAATTAAATGCCCAGCCGTGAAATTTGCGCTCGTGTCGTCGTAGCCTTGTTCGCCTGCGGATTTCCGCTCCTCGCGACAGGCTGCGGCCAGAAAAAAGTGCAGGCCGCAGCGCCCGTCAGTTCCGCGCCCGCCTCGGCTGCCATCGAGACGCCTCCGCCTTCCACCATCGCTCCCGACACGACCGCGAGGCCTCCTGTCGCTTCGCAAACGCCTCCGCCCGATATTCCGGTATCGTCCACGGCGCCGCCTCCGATCATTGCGCCCGCTACTAAACCTGCGCCTAAACCGCAGAAACCTGTGCCCGAACCCGCCGCGGTCGCCGAAGACCACGCGCGTCCGGCGGCGCCGCAAATCTCGCCCCAACTCTCCGACAATGACAAGTCGAATTACCGGCGCGGAACGGCCGAAGATATCGGCGTCGCGAAAGGCAATCTCGAGCAGACGAACGGAAAGCGGCTGAACGCTCAGCAAACCGATCTCGTCGACAAGATTCGCAGCTTCCTCGAGCAGTCGAACAGTGCTGCCAAAGACGGCGACCTCGCTCGCGCCAAGAATCTTGCCCAGAAGGCGCGCCTCCTCTCTGTCGAACTCGTCAATTCCCTCTAACCTTCGGTTGTCAGTCGCGAGAAGGCGTCGCGCCGCGCGTTTTGCTAAAATGGTTGCGTGAGAGTCGCTGACGTGGCCATCATCGGCGGAGGCGTGATCGGCGCTTCGATCGCTTGCGAACTCGCTGCCGAAAAACTCGACGTCGTCCTGCTGGACCGGCAGCAACCAGGCCGCGAAGCCTCCTGGGCCGCCGCCGGAATGCTATCGCCCGGCCCGGACTCCCTCGATTCTCTCCCCCTGGTTCCTCTCGCGAAGGAAAGCATGCGGCTCTATCCCGAATTCGTAGCCGCCATCCAGGAAGTGTCCGGAAAACCCACCGGGTTCGCCCGCAACGGCACGATTGAAATCTTTACCGCACCCGATGGCGAATCGGAGCGCGACAAAATGGTCGCCCAATATCACGCCCTGGGAATCCCCATCGAACCTGTCTCGCTGGACACCGCGAGAAAGGCCGAACCGGCTCTCGGCCCAGCCGTACGCGCTGCTTCATGGCTTCCACAAGAAGCAACCCTCGACCCGCGATTGCTGATGGATGCCTTGCTGGTTGCGGCGCAATGCCGCGGCGTCGAAATTAATGCCGACTCCGTTGTCACGTCCGTGTTACTCGATGGAAACCACTGCACAGGAGTTATCGCCGACGGAAAGAGCATCTCGGCGAAGTGCGTGATCGTTGCGGCGGGATGTTTCTCCGGAGGAATTGACTGGCTCGCTCGCTATGCGCCCACTCGTCCGGTGCGCGGACAAATTCTAGCGCTGCATCCTAAGGGTGCGGTCTCCGGAAGAACGCTCCGCTCACCGAACGCCTACCTCCTCTCGCGCCCCGACGGAAGGATCATCGCGGGCAGCACTCTCGAAGATGCAGGTTTTGACAAACACGTCACAACCGCCGGCATTCGCAAAATCCTCGATGGCGTGCTCGAGCTTGCACCCGCTCTAGCAACCGCGACGCTCGTCGATTTCTGGGCCGGGCTCCGCCCCGGAACGCCGGACAATCTTCCCATCCTCGGGCCAACGGATATCCGCGGCCTTTACATGGCCACCGGTCACTATCGAAATGGGATTCTCCTCGCACCAGCCACGGCGAAGCTGCTGAGTGAGTGGGTCCTCGGCAGGGCGCCGTCCCTTGCGACCGGCGTATTCTCGCCGCTGCGCTTCAGCGAAGCAAAACCCCGCCCGCCGAAAACCGCGTCCGCGATTTCCTGATCTTGATTTGAATTAGGAAAATTAATTTAGAAAGGTGTCTTGCTGCGTACCGGTTCGCGATTCGATGGGCCCGCCAATGTTGACGCCTGCCCCGGACCTGTGAACTGATCTTTCTCCGCGTCTAAAAATATCGGCCGGTTCAGCGTCACGTCCACGGTGGTGCCGCGCGGTAACTCCGCTTCCGGCCCGCGCGAAAGCAGCACCGCCATCAGTCCCGCCGCCGCGCCCACTCCCGCTCCGATTCCGGTGCCCGCGCCGGATCGAGTGGCGATGCCTCCAATTCCCGCCCCCGCTGCCGTCGTTTTCGCGATCGTGCCGACATCCGATGTTTTGTCGGAGTCCCCGACGATTTTGCCTTCGTTGTCCACCGTCTCTCCGCCACCCGTTCCGGCGTTGTGCGGCACGGCGTTCAAGTTCACCATGTAGCCGTTCGTCAGGATCAGCGTGTTCAGCTTGATCATCAGTTCGCCGCGACCCTTCACCCGCCCCGGCCGCTTCGATTCCGTCACCTCGCCGCTCACATAGGACCCGGCCGGGATTGCCACGCGTCCGTCAATCATGATGGGAAAAAGCGTCTCGAAATAGACCGGATCGCCCACCTTCGTACTGTGCGTCGAGATTCCATTGTGAAGCACGAGTGGGATGCGAGTGCCGCTGGGGATTTCCACTTGGGCGCTCGGCTTCGCAACCGCAGGAGCCGATGGCGCTGCAGCGTTGGCGGGAGCAGCCGGATTCGGCGAAGGAGGATTCGGAGCCGTGCTAGCTGCGGGAGGCGCAGGCGAGTTACGCGAAGGCGGAGCGGGCGCCGGTGGCGCCGGAGCCTGCCTCTCAACCGGCTGCATCGGCCCCTCCTGCTGCGCAATCGCCGGAAACGCGAACACCAGACCGGCCGCCACAAGTCCTGCCAACTGCAACGGGAGCCGAAGATCTCTCATGCGTTCCCCCCCCAATCTTTCTTCCCAAGGGATGCCCTCGACGGGCGGCGAGATGCTTCCCAGCATATGCCTTCTCCTCCCGCAGGCCAATAGCCCTTCATTCCACGCCCGCCCGTGTACGACTAGGACACCCCTTCCCCTCTGCCCTCTCCCCAACCGATATACTTGAAATGCGCCATTAAGAGTCTATCCTTGGGACCACTCCGATCCGCGCCGCTGCGCTTTCTATCTTCACTCCGTGGGAAAACCCTTGCCATCGTTCTCGTCACCGTAATCGGCCTGATAGGCGGCCTCTTCGCCGTTTCCTGGTTCGTCCTGATGAATGGATTCACCAAACTCGAGGAAGATTTCGCCAGCGAGAACCTCGGACGCGCCTCGAGCTCCCTTTCGAACGAACTCGATACCCTCGCCCGCACCACCAGCGAGTACGCCGCCTGGGATCAAACCTACGCCTACCTCCGCGGTAAGAATCCGACCTACGTAAAAACCGAATTCCCCACTTCCACCTTTATGCAGCTCAAAGTGAACTTCGTCGTCATTCTCGATGCTTCCGGCCGGCGAGTCTTCTCCAAGGGCTTCAGCCTCGTTAGCCTCGAACCCTCCCTGCTTCCCCGCGGACTCGACGAACATCTCAAGCCCGGCTCACTCCTCACCACCCACAAGGATGAATCCAGCAAGATAGTCGGGATTCTCATGCTCCCCGGGGGCCCCGTTCTCATCGATTCCCGCCCGGTCGTTACCAGCAATTCGGAAGGGCCCGTCGCCGGCACGATGATCATGGGCCGCTTGCTCGACAGCGACGAAATTCTGCGCCTCAGCGAAATGATGCACATGCCCATCGAGATCGAGCGCCTCGATGGAACGCAACTTCGTCCCGACTTCCGTCTCGCCGCTTCCGCGATTTCACCGGCACGCCCCGTCGTGACCAGGTCTTTCGACAAAAACTCGCTCGCCGCCTACGAAGACCTGAAAGATATCTACGGCAAGCCTGCTCTCGTTCTCCGAGTACTGCTGCCGCGGAAGATTTCTCAGCAAGGCCACACCAGTTTGCTGCAGTTCCTTCTCCTCCTGCTCGCCGCCGCGCTCGTCTTCGGAGCCGTCACTCTCTACCTCCTCGAACGCGCCGTCCTCTCGCGCGTAGCCAGCCTTACCGAGGATATTACCAACATCGGCGCTAGCGGCGATCTCTCCGCCCGCCTCACCGTCACCGGCCACGACGAACTCGCCTATCTCGGCAACGCCATCAATGCCATGCTCGAAGATCTCGAGAAGGCGCAGCTCGATCGCCACGAAGGCCGCACACGACTCGCCGTCATGATGGACAAAATGCCCGCCGTGCTTTGGACCACGGACACCGAACTCCGCTTCACCTCCGGAATGGGTGCAGGACTCGAAATTCTTGGCCTTCGCTCGAACGAAATGGAGGGAAAGTCGCTCTACGAATATTTCCACACGGACGACCCCGAATTCCTCGCCATCGCCGCCCATCGCAAAGCGCTCACCGGCCAGAGCGTCGCCTACGAACTCGAATGGCAAAAGCACGTTTTCGATTCCCACGTGCAGCCGCTCAAAGGCAGCGATGGCCAGTTGCTGGGCGTCATCGGCGTCGCGCTCGACATCACTGATCGCAAGCACCTTGCCGACCAGCTCCGCGTCTCACAGAAAATGCAGGCCGTCGGCGAATTGGCCGGCGGAGTCGCTCACGATTTCAATAACCTGCTGATGATCGTCAAGGGCCATGCCGAAATGCTGCTCGACCGCATTCAGGACTCCTCCCCCGCGCGCCACAATCTCGAGCAAATCCAGGGCGCCACTGACCGCGCCGCCACCCTCACTCGCCAGCTTCTCGCCTTCAGCCGCAAGCAGGTGCTGCAACCCAAAATCCTCGACGTCAACGATGTCGTCGCCGGCATGATTAAAATGTTTGCCCGCGTGATTGGTGAAAATATCGACCTCGCATTTCTTCCCGGCTCAAAGCTCGCGCCCGTGAAAGCCGACCCCGGGCAAATGGAACAAGTGCTGCTCAATCTTGTCGTCAACGCGCGCGATGCCATGCCCGACGGCGGCCGCCTCACGATCGAAACATGCAACATCGAACTCGACCGCGTCTCCGCATCCCAGCACCCCGCTATGGAAGCAGGCAGCTACGTGATGCTGATTGTCACGGACACTGGCTGCGGCATGGATGCAGGCACGCAGGCCCGAATCTTCGAACCCTTCTTCACCACGAAAGGCCATGGCAAAGGCACCGGCCTCGGCCTCGCTACCGTTTACGGTGTCGTCAAACAGAGCGGCGGCTTCATCTGGGTCTACAGCGAGCTCGATCACGGCACCACTTTCAAAATTTACTTGCCGCAAGTTACCGCCGATGTTGACCGGCTCGTCGCCGAAAAAGCTTCCAGCGGTCCCGCTCGCGGCAACGAAACGGTTCTCTTCGTCGAGGACGAAGAAAGCGTTCGTGATCTCGTTCGCGACTATCTCGGCAGATCCGGCTATCGCGTCCTCGATGCCGCCGATGGAATCCAGGCACTCGACGCCGCCGCTGCTCACACGGGACCGATTCACATCCTCGTCACCGACGTAGTGATGCCTCGTCTCAGCGGTCGCGAGCTCGTCACCCGCCTTACATCCACGCGACCCGATTTGAAGTTCCTCTATATTTCCGGCTATACCGACGACAGCATCTTCCGCCACGGCGTCCTCGAAGGCGACGTCGCCTTCCTGCAAAAACCCTTCAACCTCAAAGACCTCGCGCAGAAAATCCGCGAAGTCCTCGACGGCGATCCCGCCGCCACCGCCACCCCAAGCCTCTCCCGCAAAAGTTAGACCCGGTTCTACTTCGCGCCTTGCCCGCGTTACCTGCTTCCCGATTTGCATGAAAACGTCCAACCGGATACGCTGAACCCGATGCACATCCACGAATCGCATGGATCGAGGAGCACACCAGGATGGCAAAACTCGCGCTCGTTTACGGAATGCGGCTGTTCCCGGCGGAAGAACTAGACGAAGTGTCTGAAGCCAACGTCAAACTGAAGAACGGCCGCGCCGGCCGCGTCACCATGCATCTCATCGAAGGCAGCAAAGAAGAAATCGAAAAAACGCTTCGTCAATCCCTCGACGCCTTCTTCGAAATGTATCCCGAAATTTGAGCTCCGCGGAGGAACGCCGCCCGCCGCGTTTCACACCGCGCCAAAACCAACTTCCCGCTTAAATCAAAAACACCGTCTGCCCGCTCAAATCGAATCTCTTCCTGCACTTGATGTTCCGGCACGCCACCATGTTATCCACGCGCACCATATACGACCGCGCCTTCGCATACTTCGCGCGATCCTCCTCGTTCCCGCCTTTCGGCGGCTGCGCCTTCTTTGTCCGCACCATCCACCGCACCGGAAACGTATTCTCCTGCCGGCAATGCGGGCACACGAGCGGAATCTGCTTCGTCTCTTCCTTCTCGTCGTAAAACTGTCTCTCATCCATCGTCGGTTCTTCCCGCCCGCCCTATTTCTTCCCGGGCAATTCGTCCACCGTTACAAACCGCAATCCCGAATCCTTCCACCTCGGCAGCCAGTACTCCAGCGCCGCCACCGTATGACGCCGATCGCCTTCACGCACGCGGTGATCCCCGTCGTGCATCAGGACGATATCGCCTCCCCCCGCACCGCGCAAGCGCCGAATCACCCGCTCCGCCGCCTGCACCTTCCAATCATAAGCCGCCACCGACCACATCACCACCCGCACATCAACGCGCCCCCTCATCACCTTCTGTAGTTGAGGCCCGCGAAATCCCCACGGCGGACGCATCCCGCTCGCGCGCCGGCCTGTCGCGGTTTCGATCGCTTCGTCGCAGCGAGCCAATTCGTCCGCAATCCCACGCGCCGGCAAGAACGTGAGCGCTCGATGACTCTCTGTATGATTGCCGATTGTATGCCCGCGTTGCGCAATCTCTCTCGCCAGCTCAGGGAACGCCCGCACCCGTTCGCCAATCAAAAAGAACGTAGCCTTCGCCGCAAAGTGGTCGAGCAAATCGAGCAACCCGCGCGTTATCGCGGGGTTCGGCCCGTCATCGAACGTCAGCGCCATCGCCGAACCATCGCCCGTCCGTCGAATCGTAGGGCCGAACAACTGCGCGCCTGGTGCCACCGCCCCCCATGCAAATATCCCGCCCGCGGCGCACACGCCTCCTGCCGCCAGCAATGCATTCAGCGTTTCCATGAGTAATCAAATTTTCGCACGCCGCAGCCGCTCGCGCCAATAAAAGCCGCACCGCCAGTCCCCATTGCAGCGAACTGTAATCCCGCAGTAACACTCACACGCTTGTAATTCTGACGCGCCGCCGGATACAGTAGCCAGCGGTCCTCATCGGGAGACAAATGATGCGACGACGAATCGCGCTCTTTTTCTTTCTTACCCTCATCGCGGCAGCCACGATCGCCGTCCGCCCTCACAGCGCCGCAAGCCATCCGTCCTCGCGGCAATCCCCCGCCCTCGGCTCAATCCAGCACGTCATCGTGGTCACCATCGACGGAATGAAACCGCAAACCTACACCGAGCCGGACGCCCACGGCCTGAAAGTCCCCACACTCCGCGAAATAGTTCGCACTGGCGCGTCGAGTGACGGCGTCCAGCCCGTCATGCCCAGCGTCACTTATCCCTCCCACACCACGATGATGACTGGAGTAAACCCCGGCACGCACGCCATCTTCACCAATCCCGAATGGGATCCGCTCGGCAAGAATGAGAAGGGCTGGCGCTGGTACGAGGAAGACATTCGTGTGCCCACTCTCTGGCAACTCGCCCACGACCGCGGTCTTCGCACAGCGCTCATTCACTGGCCCGTCACCGTCGGCGCTCAAGCCGATATCCTCGTCCCCGAATACTGGCGGGCCATGATTCCCGAAGACTTGAAACTTCTCCGCGCTCTTTCCACTCGCGGCATACTCGATGACGTCGCAAAAGAATTTCCCGATTTCATCGCCGGCATGACGCCGTTCCCGCAAACCGATGAGGCCTTCACAGACATTGCCTGTTACGCAATCGAGAAATTGCAACCGAACCTGTTGATACTCCATCTCGCGATGCTCGATCACCAGGAACATGAACACGGCCCGTTCAGCCCCGAAGCAATCGCAGCCACCGAAACGGCCGACTCCCAAATCGCCCGCGTGATTGCCGAATCGAAGAAATCCGGCATCTGGAACTCCACCGCGCTCGTTGTCCTCTCCGACCATGGGTTCGTTCCGCTTTCGCAAGCGGTTCGTCCCGGCGTTCTTCTCCGCAAGCACGGTCTGATCACGCTCGACGCGAAAGATAAAGTCGTTTCGTGGAAAGCTAGTTTGATCTCGAACGCCGGCTCAGCCTACATCTACGTCCGCGACAAGAACGACGACGTAACACGCCGCGCCCTGCTCCATATCTTCCAACCGCTCGCCGCTGCGCCCGGTAGCCGCATTCATCGCGTGGTCGGTCATGACGAAATCGTCGCCCTCGGTGGCGACCCAGAGGCATTTCTCGCCCTCGAAGCCGTCGAAGGCGCCACGATCTCCGGCGATTACACTGGCGTATTCACCGGCTCGACGAAAGTCCGCGGCACTCACGGATATTTCCCCGATCGCTCCGAAATGCGCTCTTCCCTGCTCATCTACGGCCCTTCGATCGCCCCGGGCAAAATTGAAAACGCCCGCATGATCGACGTCGCCCCCACAATCGCCCGCTGGTTAGCCCTCGATCTCTCAAAAGCCCAGGGCTCCCCGCTCGCGATCCTGCAGCGCGCCGCCGCTCAACACTAGAAATGCACAAGGCAGCGTAGCCATGACGAGCGTCTTCCTCGTTGCAACCTTGTTGCTTCTCTTTTCCGTTCTCGTACCAAGAGATCGCATGCACCGAAAGCGGACAGAATTGTCGCCCAGTGCCAAATCTGCAAAGATAACTTCCGTGCAACCCCGATTCGTGTCGCTATCATCCACCTTCACAGCGTCCATGGTGAACCGCAAGCTAGCAGGCAATACTCCATTCGCTTCGTCGTTCGGGACCATGTGGCTGGACAGGTGGGTAGTACGACGGCTTCTCTTCAAATTCCTTAGCCGGAAGAAACTCGTTCAATCCGTCTGCCGGACGGAACGCAGATCAATACCCAGTTGCTGGCACTTCTTATACAGGTGGCTGCGCTCGAGGCCCAGCGCCTTAGCTGTGTTCGTCATGTGGTGATGATTCCGCTTCAACTCCGCCAGCAGCGTCTCGCGCTCGAACGCCTCCACGCGCTGCGCCAGCGGCCCTACCGCCAGCATTCCGCCTCCGTCAGCACCAGGCCCATGCGTCCCCGCACCTTGCGGCAGCGCCCGCGACACGGCTGCGGCATCCGCCACGTCGCCGGGCGCGAGCAGCAGCACGCGCTCCACCACATTGCGAAGCTCGCGGACATTTCCCGGCCAGCCGTATCGCTCGAGCTCCTCAATCGCCTCCCGCGAGAAACTTTTCTGCTTCCAATTGTTCTGGTCCGTAAGCTGCCGCGCGAAATGCTCCGCCAGCACGCGAATATCCTCGCGCCGTTCACGCAGCGGCGGCAGCACGACCGGAAAAACAAATATCCGGTGATACAAATCCTCGCGAAACGCTCCCTGCCGCACCTGCTCTTCCAGATTGCGATGCGTCGCCACCACCACCCGCACATCCACCGCAATCGGCTTGTCGCCTCCCACTCGCTCGATCTCGCCCTCTTCCAGCACGCGCAGCAACTTCGCCTGCATCCCGAGCGGCATGTCCCCGATCTCATCCAGAAATAGCGTCCCCCCGTGCGCCTGCTCGAATTTCCCGATGTGCCGCCCCGCCGCTCCCGTGAACGACCCCTTCTCGTGCCCAAAAAGCTCCGACTCCATCAGCTCCGCGGGAATCGCAGCGCAATTCAGCGAAACAAAGGGCCCGTTCCGCCGTGCGCTCTTTTCATGCACCGTCCGCGCGATCAATTCTTTCCCCGTCCCCGTCTCGCCCCGAATGCAAACGCGGGTTTCGCTCGCCGCCACCATCTCCACCTGCGCCATTACCTCGCGCATTGCCGCGCTGGCCCACACGCTGTAATGCCGGCCGAGCCGCCGCTTCAAATCGCGGTTCTCATCCTCCAGATGACGCAGTCGCAGCGCGTTCTCCACCGTCAGCAGCAGCTTGTCCGTAGACACCGGCTTCTCGAGAAAATCGATCGCTCCCAGCCGCGTCGCCTTCACCGCCATTTCAATTGTCGCTTGCCCGGACATCATCACCACCGGCGCAACGACGCCGGCGCTCTTCAACTCCTCCAGCAGCGCGATTCCATCCTTCCCCGGCATCACGACATCGGAAAGAATCAAATCAAACCGCTCCGCTTTCGCGATTTCCAGCGCGCGCGCAGCGTTGTCGCAAACGGTCGCTTCGTGATTGGCCAGTCGAAATGCGCGGGCGAGCGACGCAAGCGTATTCGCGTCGTCATCAATGATGAGGATATGAGCTTTCGGCGGCACGGCGGCTACGCCTCTTGCTTGTGCTTCTCGGTTTCCGGCTCTCGTTCTTTCTCTTTCTCATACTCGAACGATATCGGAAAGCTCACCGACCGCCGCGGCGGGTGATTCGGAAGTTCGATGTGGAACGACGTGCCGACGCCCGTCTCGCTCTCGACCCAGATGCGTCCGCCGTGATCGCTCACTACCGACTGCACGATCGCCAGCCCCAGCCCCGTTCCGTGCTGCTTCGTCGTGTAGTACGGCGTAAACAACCGCTCGCATTCTTCGGGCGTCAATCCCGTTCCGGTGTCGGAAATTTCCAGATGCACGCCGCCATCTTTCGGCGAGGTTCGCAACATCAACACGCCACCGGCCGGCATCGCGTCCATCGCATTCAATATCAAATTCTCGAGCGCCCGGTGCAAAAGCGCTGCGTCCGCCTGAATCGTTGGAACGTGTTCGTCGAGGTGCAGCTCCGGCGTAATCGGCGGACGTCCCACCGCTCCAAACTGCGCCTCGAAAAGCTTCACCACGCTTCGCACCACTTCATTCGTTTGCACCGGCCCCAGCTCCGGCTGCGGCATCTTCGAAAATTCGCTGAATCGCCCCACGATATTTTTCAGATTCTCAATTTCCGCCAGCAGAATTCCCGTCGATTCGTGAAACACCTCTTCGAACTGCCCCGAACCGTGTTCCTTCGCCCGCTGTAGATTCTCGACAGTCGTCTGCAACGGAAACAGTGGGTTCTTCAATTCGTGCGCCAGCCGCCGCGCCACTTCCCGCCACGCCGCCACTCGCTCGGCCTGCAGCAGTCGTTCCCGCTGCTCCACCAGCTGCTCCGTCATCTGGTTGAACGCTTTCGCCAGCTGTCCAATCTCGTTTCGCCCGCGCACATCCACTCGAGCGTTCCAGTTTCCGCCCGCCACTTCCCGCGCCCCCTCCGCCAGCTTCCGCACCGGACGCGTCACTCGCGCCGCTCCCCACCAACCGAGCAGCGCCCCCAGTAACAATCCAACCCCCACCACGCCGACAGACAACAGCATGATTTGCCGCTGCAGCATCACCACATCGTGCTGCGAATTCCCGATCAGCAAGATTCCCAGCAACTCCTGCTGCCGTCCCAGCAACGGCAACGCGTGTAATACTTCCGCGCTCGCTGCATCCGCCGTCCAATTGATTTTCGCAATCTGCTCGCCGGGTTGCTGCCGCGCCTTCTCGACGATCGACGCAAATCGCTCGCCTTGGCTCGCTGGCCCAGTCGAATCGATCAAACTCGCCGCTTGAAACCCTGGCTCGAGATTCAAATAGAGCAGCGCCCGCATTCCTGCCGGCAGCACCAGCGACGCCAGAAACTCCCTCCCCAATCGCTCGCCGCCCACAATATACAGGTCCTTGTCGCCCACTCGCACCCGCGATACCGACATCAGCGCCAGCGCCGGACCCTCCTGCGTATCCGCCTTCATCAAAAACGATCCGCGCGCCGCCCAATCCTCGGGCTGCAGCACCCACTCGATCTTGTATCCAAACCGTGCCGGCCACTCCGCCGAAGAAATAATCGATCCGTCGTTGCTCATGAAATCCAGAAAATCCAGCTGGTGCCCTTTCGCCACTCCCGCCGCATCGTTCACATAAACCGAAACGTCGCCTTTCGGCCGGCTCAAATCGATCGCCATCCGCACAGTGCCTTCCGCATCTGCGATCCCCTGCACGCGATGCACCACATCTTCACTGCGCTGCGCGAACTCCCGCTGGAACTGCGCCACCAGCGCGTCCGAGTGCTGACGGTTCATTTCGTTGAACGCTCGCCGCGTCACTTCCGTTACCGCCGCCGCCACCAGGCCCACTGACACCACCAGCGCCAGTGTGAAAATCCAGAAAAGTTTGGTGCGAAATGTCATTCCCTTACTTTTTTCCTTCGTCGCTGCCCGCTTCCGGCGGTCCATCCAGCCAAACATCCGCCAGCGGCCACATTTCACCGGCTCCCGGCGCTGTCCAATCCCGCACCCGCGCGCTCAACCCGTACACCCGCGGCAGCCAGACCAACGGCACCACGCGATAGCTGCTCACAATCGCCCGCTCGCGATTGTGAATATCCTCCGGCGTTCGCGCATCCGGGAGCGCCGCAGCTTCAATCTTCGTCATTGCCCCCAGCGCATCCATGAAATTCTCAAGCGCCGCCGCCGGCAATTTCGACTGCATTCGCAATCGCACCAGCCGCGCGTCAACATCCGGCGTAGCACGCGGCCGAATCGCCTGCGCGGTCAACTGGATCCCCGCCTCCCGCGCGTTCACGGCAATCCGCTCCGCCACCGCCTGCTCGAGCGAATCGCCAAAATCATATCCCAACACGATTTTCGCGGCGGGAACGATTTGCGCCGAGAGTTCCTTCGCATGCGCCGCGTCCGCTGCCGTCGAAAACAGAAACGCCGTCCCGCTCGACCATTGCGGCAATAACCCCCCCGCCGCCTCGCCCTCTTTCTGCAAAATAAAATTCACAATCGCCGCGCGGTCGATCGAAAGCGCGATCGCCTCCCGCGCCCGCGCATCCACCGCCTCGCCCCGACC
>JBARFX010000028.1:0-1519 GCA_049797655.1 Candidatus Acidiferrales bacterium
CAGTTACGGTTGCGTTAGGAATGACGGCGCCAGACGCATCCGTCACGGTACCTTGCACCGAAGCGTTGAATTGTGCGAGCGCGGAGAGAGGAAAAGCCAGCAGGACGGCTGGAAGCAGCAGCCTGCGCAGGGAGAGTAACATCGGGCACCTCACAGCAGGAATGACCCAGAGGTCTTTGGCTCGCGGCAGGGACTCCGGAGCATGCCCGATTGAGAGATTGCTTTGTGGGTAGCTGTTGTCTAACAAGTACAATTTTTTGAAATAGATCCGGGAGCTCTGGTTGGGCGTAGGTTGCGGCACGAAAATCGGGACGTAGGTGGCACGTCCTTTGGGGTTGGAAGAACCACCTCGGGGTCCCATTCGCGGAAAACATTGGGAACTCTACTGCAACGTATTGCACCTGACATTCTGGAATTTGTTTTGTTTTCAGCAAGATACTTCGGAAGGACGATTGCAACTACCAGCATGTTTAGGTCTGTGTCCCGGAGTGGCGGCTCTTGGACTCTGACCTTCGGGCTGGGGGCGTTTTAAAGTCGCCTCTCTACTGCGCAGTTAGGCCAATGCAAGACCTCGAGATGTTTCGTTGGAAACGGAGGAGGAACCCCTTGATGAAGAAATTTGCGTGGTCGTTCTGTCTGCTGGCAATCGCTCTCTGCATCAGCCTGCCGGCGATGGCTGACTCAACTCTCTACAGCAATCTCGGCTCCGGGCAGGACGTTTACAACTCGTCCACCGGATGGACGGTCTCAGGAACCGGCACCATTGGTACGAGCTTTACCCAGGCCAATGAGTTCACCGCGATGGCGAGCGGAAGCATTTCGCAGATCGATATCGGCATCGGTTATGTGACCGGCGTCAATTCCTTCTACGCAGCGCTTTACACCGATAACGGCGGCCTGCCGGGCACCCAGCTCTGGCGCGAAGACAATCTCAGTAGCAACCAGAACTTCGGCGGATGCTGTGGTCTGGTTACCATTACCGGTATTAGTGGAGTCAACCTCACGGCTGGCCAAAACTACTTCATGGTTCTGGGACCGGAGAACATCAACGACACCAGCTGGCTCGCTTGGAACTTTAGCAACAGCGCCACCGGACTGGATCTGTTCTCTACCGATGGCGGCAACACCTGGAACTCCAATGGAACCACGAACCAGGGTGCGTTTGACATCATCGGCAGCGCTGGCGGAACCACCCCCGAGCCCTCTTCCCTGATCCTGTTGGGGACCGGCCTTCTGGGCGCGTTCGGCACCATGCGTCGCAAGCTGATGAAGTAATTTGTTTCGCTTCGCAACTAAAGCCGGAGCCTTTGGGCTCCGGCTTTAATTTGCCCGCTCAATTCCGCGCCTGGCAAATCGCGTGCATCAACGGGCCGTGACAGCCCGTCATCCCGGCCGAACAATTCATCTTCTGCGGCATACCAACTGTTCGCCATACGCGGTTCTTCCCCACGCTGGTGTCATTGCGCGTCGGAGCGCACCGAAGGGCTGGTCTCGATTAACAGCCGCTCTGGCGACCGCT
>JBARFX010000029.1:0-37564 GCA_049797655.1 Candidatus Acidiferrales bacterium
AGGAATGAAATCTTGAGTTTTTCCGTGTGATATTGCGCGAGCGCTTCCTGCGTGATCAGCGGATGCGTCTCCCGGTGTCCCAGGTATCCAGGAGGCGACCCGATCAGTTTGGCAATCTCGTGTGAGTGCTGAAACTCCGCGCAGTCAATTTTGATTACCGCGCGCGGATCGCCGAACAGCACTTCCGCCGTCGCCTCGACCACGCGCGTCTTACCGGCGCCCGTCGGCCCGAGGAACAGCAAATTCCCTACTGGTCTCCCCGGCGAGTTCAGTCCGGCACGAAACACCTGGTACAGGTCCACGACAGCCTGCACCGCCTCATCCTGCCCCACAATCTTACGCCGCAGCCCCGCCTCGAAATCTCGCGACTCCACGCTGCGTTGGGTCGGGTCGAGTTTTAATGCATGCGCGCCCACGGTAATACTCCCCCTACCGGAACTTTCTTCCGCCCTGCGGAGACTGCGGTTCCGATCTCTCGAATTGATCCAGCTTGATGTCGAGAGTCGATCGCAGCATTCGCAACTGCGTGACCAGTTCCCGGCTCGAATTGGCGCGGTCTGTCAGCAGCAGCATCGGCGGCGACAGATCGGCCAGGTCCAGGTTTAAGTTGCGTAGCGAGTGCATCAGGCTCTGCACATACGGCGAGCGAACGTTGAACAACTCCACCCGGCTATTCACCGATTCCCTCAATCGTGACCAGTCGAGTTCCAGGAACGGATGGTTCCGCGAAACTCTCCGCACCACGTCATCCGTGATCCGCGGCCGCTCGCCAAGCCGCGCCAGATGGAGCTGCTGTACCTTGCCCTGCCGGCGCACGTTGTGCACCAGAAAGTAGGTATTGCCTTTGCGTCGAACGAAAGCCACAACTGCCTCCTTTTCGACGGTTCGTGGCGTAGTGTATGAGGCGTCCACTACCCCGTCAATGGTACGATGCTGGGGAGTTCCTGTGGTTGCTTCGAATTGGTTATTAGTTTCGGAGCATCTTCCGAAGGACGCTCGACGGCGAAAACAAAGGCGTTGCGGCTCCGCGGCTGTCACGCCGATAACGGGGCGGGCCCACTTCCGGTGCCGGAAGCCGAATCCTTGTTTCGGGTAGCGCCGCCGGGAACGTGCCCGTTGATTCGTGCGAATCAACGGTGGAAGACCTGTAGGGAGACCCAATGTCCTGGGATCCAGTCTACAAGTTAGTGAAAAAAATTCCTCGTGGGCGCGTAACAACGTATGGTGCGCTCGCGAAGGCGATTCGGTTGCGTGGCGGCGCGCGAGCTGCCGGTTACGCCATGGCAGCTTGCCCCAGGAGCAAAGGCATTCCCTGGCATCGAGTGATTGGCGCCGGCGGGAAACTTCTGATTCGAGAGCCGCATTCGAGTCTTCAGCGGCGATTGCTCGAAACCGAAGGAGTTGCGATCGATGGCAAGCGCGTGAACATGAAAAAGTATGCGTGGGCGCCTGCCAAGATCCGGGCAAAGCCGAAGTCAAGCGTGCCTCGTCGCGCCAGCCGCGGTCGTGCTCGTAAGACCAAAACGTGCCCGGCCAGACACTGATTCGCGCTGACTCTGGGAGTGTGGTATAGAAGATAGTTTCGAAAATCGAGGAAATCCTGAGTGGGCGCTCCCGTCATCCAAGTCGAAGGACTGTATAAGAGCTACGGCGCGGTCGAAGCGCTTCGTGGCGTCAGCTTCGAGGTCGAAGAAGGCGAAGTCTTTGGACTGCTGGGCCCGAATGGCGCGGGGAAGACGTCGACCGTCGAAATTCTCGAGGGCATGCGCACGCCCGATCGCGGCATCGCCCGCGTCTGCGGTCTCGACCCCGAAAAAAGCGGCATCGAGTTCAAAGAGCAAATTGGCGCCGTGTTGCAATCCACTTCCCTGCCGGACAAGCTGCGCGTCAAAGAGGCAATCGAACTTTTTGCGCGATTCTATCGCCACCATGCGAATACGGACGACCTGTTGAAGCGCTTTCAGCTCGAAGAGAAGCGCACCGCCTTCTACAGCCAGCTTTCCGGCGGACAGAAGCAGCGCCTCGCACTCGCAATGGCGCTCGTGAACGACCCGCGCGTAGTATTCCTCGATGAGCCGACGGCCGGCCTCGACCCGCAAGTGCGCCGCGAAATCTACGACATTATCGAGCAGCTCAAGCGCGAGAAGAAAACCGTTCTGCTCACGACGCATTACATCGAAGAAGCGGAGCGGCTATGCGATCGTGTCGCGATCGTGGACCACGGCCGCGTGATCGCGCTCGGATCACCGCGGGATTTGAAACACGCGTCGGCCGGAACGACGCGCATCGAAGTCCGCCTTGCAAAACCGGTCACTGACGGCGCTCTGACGCACCTTGATGGTGTCACCGATTGCCGCGAATTCGACGGCGCCTACGTGATGCACTCCTCTCGCCCGCCGCAGACGATCGTCGCGCTCGTGAAGCAGCTCGAATCGGAAAATAACGAACTGCAGAGTCTCGAGATGTTTTCGCCGTCGCTCGAAGATGCCTTCATCGAGCTCACCGGCCGCAGGTTGCGAGAATGATGCGTGCAAACTCCCTGACGAACACCTGGACGCTGACGAAGATTCGCATGCGTCTCGCCATGCGCAACCGCACGTTCCTGTTTTTCAGTTTGATCATGCCGCTTGGCTTCCTATTCTTTTTCGTGCTGATCTTCGCAGGAAGAGACGCCGGATGGATTGCATATATCCTGGGCGCGGTGCTGACGATGACGGTGATGGGAAGCTTCTGGGGGCTCAGCGTCCAGCTCGTGACATTTCGCGAGCAAGGAATTCTCCGCCGGTTTCGGCTGGCGCCGATCGGCGCGGGTCCGATGCTCGCATCGAGCATAGTTTCGAATTACCTGATGACGACCCCAACCGTCATCATTGAAATTCTTGTCTGCCGGTTCGCTTTTCACATGAACTCATGGGGCAACCTGTGGGCCGTGCTGCTGCTTGTCACATTCGGCTCCGCGGCGTTTTCATCGTTCGGCCTAATCGTCGCCAGCGTGACGAACACGATGCAGGAGACCCAGATTATCAATCAGCTGATCTGGACGGCGTTCCTATTTCTGTCCGGCGCCACGATCCCGCTCGCCAGATTTCCGGGCTGGATCCAGCGGGTCTCGCTCTTTTTACCGGCCACATACCTTGCTACCGGACTTGAGTCCGCGACGACCAATTTTGCGACCGCAAACGAAATTATTACCGACGTAATCGCGCTTTCCATCGGGGTGCTCGTAGCGTTTGAGATATCGCGCCAGCTTTTTCGATGGGAGCCGGAGGCCAAAGTATCTCCTCGAGCCAAACTCTGGGTGATCGCGGCGATGGTGCCATTTCTGATTTTTGGAGCTTACGAAAATGCAGTTGGGGACCGCCTCGAGCGAATTCAAAGAGATTACAAGATTTTGCAAGGGTTCGAGTCGCATGGGAATGCACCCGGCAACAATTGATCGAACCTGCGCGGCAAGCTCTGGAATTTTTCCAAGTCCGAAGCGCTGCCCCCTACATCCAATCCCCACGGGTAGATCTGACGAACCAGGAGACGTTCATGAAGGCAATTCGAGTGCAAGAATTCGGCGGCCCCGAGAAGTTGAAGCTCGAAGAAGTTCCGAGTTTAAAGGCCGGCGCCGGCCAGGTTGTCGTGAAGATCGAAGCGATCGGCGTGAACCCGGTCGAAGTCTACATACGTGCAGGTACCTACCCGAGAAAACCGCAACTCCCTTACACACCTGGGACGGATGGCGCAGGTAAAATCCTCTCCGTCGGCGCAGGCGTCGAACGATGGACTCCAGGCGCGCGAGTTTATGTCGCGGGGAGTCTAAGCGGCACGTACGCAGAACAAACGCTTTGCGAGGCTTGGGCCGTATTCCCGCTTCCCGAGAATGCCTCGTTCGCGCAAGGTGCGTCGATGCATGTTCCCTACGCGACCGCATATCGAGCGCTCTTCCAAAAAGCGCAGGCCCGCCCGGCAGAGACCGTGCTGGTCAACGGCGCAAGCGGAGGTGTGGGCATCGCTGCCGTCCAACTCGCGAGAGCCGCTGGATTGCACGTAGTAGGTACGGCCAGTACCGAGCGCGGCCGAAAACTTGTGGCCGAGGAGGGCGCGCACCAAACGCTCGACCACAGCGCCTCTGATCATTTCGAGAAGGCGCTCGCTCTCACCGGCGGTCGCGGCTACGACGTGATCATCGAGATGCTCGCAAACGTGAACCTCGCGAAGGATCTCACAATTCTCGCGCTCGGCGGCCGGGTCGTCTCGGTGGGCAATCGGGGGAGTATCGAGATCAATCCTCGCGAAGCAATGGGCCGCGACGCTTCAATCATCGGCATGTCGCTGTGGAATGCGACGCAGAATGATCTCATCCGCATTCACTCGGCTCTCGTTGCAGGTCTCGAGAACGAAACGCTCCGTCCCGTCATTCGCCACGAGATTCCCTTGTCCGAAGCTGCGCGCGCGCACGAAATCATCATGGAATCGGGCGCCTACGGCAAGATTGTTTTGGTCCCCTGACGCCGCCCGCCGGCCTTCAACCGCGGGGCGTGCGTCCTATGATTTAGCTCACTTGAAATTCCAATATTTACAGGAGGGAAAATGGAACGGACTGCATCTGCTGGCTGGAACGGTTCGCTGAAAGAAGGCAAGGGAACGATCACGACGCAAAGCGGAGTGCTCACAAACGCGCCGTACTCGTTCGTTACACGCTTTGAAAACGGTAAGGGCACAAACCCCGAAGAGCTCATCGCTGCGGCGCACGCAGGATGCTTCACGATGGCGCTGTCTGCCCAGCTCGGCACCATGAACTTCACGCCGGAGAGCCTGCGTACCTCCGCCAAAGTCACGCTCGAAAAACTGGACGCTGGTTGGACGATCTCGAAGATTCACCTCGACGTGTCGGCGCGCGTCCCCGGCATCTCGGCCAGCGCATTCGAATCGGCCGCCGCAAGCGCAAAGGCAAATTGCCCCGTCTCGAGGCTCTTTAAAGCGGAAATCACGATGGACGCGCATCTGGAGCAAGCGGCTTGATATTGTCGGCCATCGCCGGCGTCACTATCATCACCATCGTCCTCTGGGACGCATTCGAAACCATCATTCTGCCCCGGCGGGTGGCGCGATGGTTTCGCCTGACGCGCCTGTTTTATCTTTCAACCTGGATTCCATGGCGTGGCTTTGCCCGTCGGATCCGCCCGGTTAGGGCGCGCGAGACATTCATCAGCTTCTTCGGACCGCTGTCGCTTCTGTGTTTGTTCGTCGTATGGGCTACAGCGTTGATTTTTGGTTTTGCATGCCTGTACTACAACGCGGCGGCGAAGTACGATACGACTCACCCTTCGTTCCACACTCTCATGTACCTCAGCGGGACGACTTTCTTCACGCTCGGATTGGGCGATGTTGTGCCACACACTTCGGGCGAGCGCTACTTAGCCGTCTTCGAGGCGGGACTTGGATTCGGTTTTCTGGCTCTTGTGATTAGTTATCTGCCGGTGATTTATTCAGCGTTCTCGCGCCGCGAAGTGAATATCGTTCTTCTCGATGCCCGTGCCGGTTCGCCACCGACGGCGGCCGAAATTCTCCGTCGCCACGCCGGGCCGAACGGATTCGACGCGCTGCAGCACTTACTTAGCGATTGGGAAAGATGGTCGGCGGAATTGCTTGAGAGCCATATTTCGTATCCGGTTGTGAGCTATTTTCGCTCGCAGCACAGCAATGAGTCTTGGCTTGGAGCGCTAACAGCGATTCTCGATACGAGTGCGTTCCTGGTGGCAAGCGTCGACAACGCCTGTTCACGCCAGGCGCGGCTCACGTTCGCCATGTGCCGCCATACGGTGGTGGATTTGGCGCAGGTTTTCTACGCCGCGCCTAGCGCGATCCCTGAAGACCGGCTTCCACACCCCGAACTAACGCGTCTCCGCACTTCCCTCCGCGAATCGGGGTACCAACTCCGCGACGGCGGGGAGGCAGACGAAAAGCTGAGCAAGCTTCGCGGTATGTATGAGCCGTATATCAACGCTTTGGCCTTGTATCTGTTTGTCGATCTGCCCCCGTGGATTCTTGCGAAGGAAGTGACCGATAATTGGAAGACAAGCGCCTGGGGCCGCATCAGCGGTTTCGCCGCGCCTGCGAAGGAAGAAGTGTCCGTAGACGAGCACCTGTAAGCAACCTGCAACTCAAAATGGCAGCAAGATTCCTGCGGGAGATTGACGCCCATGTCGATTCAACTGGAAGGGCTTCAAAGGATGATGCGAGGCGAGTTGCCGGCGGCACCGGTGGCCCAACTGATCGGATTCCGGCTTACTTTCGTCTCCCACGGCGAAGCGGTCGTCGAATTGAACGCCAGTGACACACACGCGAATCCGATGGGCACCCTCCATGGCGGAATTCTCTGCGATATCGCCGACGCCGCTATGGGCATCGCTTTTGCCTCGACACTCGAGGACGGGGAATCGTTTACCACGCTCGAATTGAAAATCAATTTCTTGCGCCCGGTGTGGAAAGACAAGCTGCGAGCCACCGGTAAGATCGTGAAACGTGGGCGCGTCGTCGGCATGGCTGAATGCGATGTGACGAATTCGGAAGGCGTTCTCGTCGCACGCTCTACAAGCACTTGTATGGTACTTCGCGGCGAACAGGCCAGCGGCCGCTGACTCGCGCCATTCGATTGCACGATACTCTTCCCCGCGCTGAACGCTCTCGCCCCGCATCACACGGCCGCCGTAGCTCCGAAGATCCAAATTGGCCGCTAACCATTGCCGCAGCTAGCTCGTCTCACAGCCGGTAAGGGATAATCTGCCCGAAACCTTGCGGCAGGCTCGGCCCTGGCTGCCCCGGGGGAGGTGACCCCGTGAATTTGATCCTTCAGGATCTGCGCTATGCCACTCGTATGCTGGCGAAGTCGCCCGGCTTCACCCTTGTAGCGATTCTCACGCTCGCGCTCGGCATCGGCGCAAACGTAGCCGCGTTCAGCGTCGTTCGCGCGGTCCTGCTTCGGCCTCTTCCCTATCCGCAATCCGGACAACTCGTCCGCGTCTTTGATGATCTGCGCGCCTCGAACGTACGCGATGTGGGCATGTCGCAGCCGGAGCTCGAAGATCTTCAGAATCGCTCCGGAGTTTTCGAGGACATTTCCGCAGTTTGGCCCATCAGCGCGAACCTAACGGGAGGCGATCGGCCCGAGCGCGTCGAGGTTGTCGCCACTAGCACGAACTACTTCACACTTCTTGGCGTGAACGCTCAATTAGGTCGCATTTATATCAAACAGGAGACGGTGCCCGGGTTCATCGAAGCCGCCGTTATCAGCGACGGATTCTGGCGACGCGAGTTCGGCGCTGACCCTCACGCGATTGGCAAAAAAATCCGCCTCGATGGCGACCTCTACACCATCGTCGGCGTGATGGCCCCGGAATTCAGGCATCCCGGCCGGACGCTGCAAACCGACGTCGATCTCTGGATCGCCGCAGGATACGCCGCCAATCCCTTCCCGAATCCTCCGCAGAGGGCGATTCGCATGATGCCCGGAGCCATCGGACGCTTGAAGCCGGGATTATCGGCTCAGGAAGCGCAAGCGAAGCTTGAAACATTTGCCGCGAATCTAAGCCGCGAGTATCCGGGCGACTATCCCGCCGCTGCTTCGTGGGCGCCGCGGCTTGTCTCGATTCAGGACGACCTCGTCGGCGGCGTGAAAACGGAGCTGTTCGTCTTGTTCGGCGCGGTCGGCTGCGTTCTGCTGATCGCCTGCGTGAATATCGCCAACCTATTGTTGGCCAGAGGCGCAGGACGCCAGCGCGAAATCGCGATACGGCTTGCGCTCGGCGCAAGTCGCGGCCGCCTGATCGGCCAATTGCTGACGGAAAGCGTGTTGCTCGCGACGATCTCGGGTCTTGTCGCGCTCGTCACCGTCGTCGTGTTGAAAAGTTCGCTACTGAATCTCGCTCCCGCCGATCTTCCGCGCCTGAACGAAGTCGGCATCGGCGGTGGTGTTCTGGTTTTCGCATTTTTTGTCTCGATATTGACGGGCGTGGTGTTCGGGCTCGTTCCCGCGCTTCAAGCCGAGAGCCCCAGCCATATATCCAGCTTGCGAGAAGGAAGCCGCGGCTCCGGATCGAGCAAGAAGCACACTCGAGTTTCGCGTTTTCTCGTCGCTTCAGAAATTGCTCTTTCCCTGATCCTGCTGATCGGCGCCGGATTGCTGCTTCGTAGCTTTTGGCAACTGCTTCAAGTGAAGCCCGGATTCAATCCAAGCTCTGTCGTTACCGCGCAAATCTGGATGGCCGTCCCGAACGATCCGAACGCAGATCCCTACCGCCAGCCCGAAAAACGCGCTGCCTTCTACCGCGAACTTCTTCGCCGAGTCTCCACGATTCCCGGCGTTCAGATGGCCGCCATCGGAAGTGGCGGCAGCCTGCCCATGACCCGCGCGCGCAACAGCTTCCCGTTCGTAATCCAAGGGCGCCCCGCCGACGCTGAACGCCTCCCTGTCGCTGAATTCGCATCGGTCACTCCGGATTATTTCCGAACACTCGAGATTCCGTTGATCACCGGCAGAGCTTTGACGGACGCCGACATTGTTGGCGCACAGCGCGTCGCCCTTATTGACGACACGCTCGCCCATCGCTACTGGCCCGGTGAAGATCCCCTCGGCAAACAGTTCAGAGGCGGCCCGCCCACCGCGCCGTGGATCACAATTGTAGGCGTCGTGGGCACGATAAAATCGGATGGGTTTGACGTTCCCGCTGCGCCGCACGTCTATTCTCCACTTTTTCAAAATCCGAACGTGACCGCTGCAATCTATCTTCGCACCAACGGAGATCCCAGCACCCTGGGCGACTTGGTTCGCCATGAAGTGCAATCCGTCGATCCGGGAATTCCAGTTTTTGCCGTGCGCACGCTGAATGAAGTCGTTGCAAGATCCCTTGCCGACCGCCGCTTCGCCCTCGTCATTCTAGCCGTGTTCGCAGGAGTCGCTCTCCTGCTCGCTTCGATCGGAATTTACGGCGTGATGGCCTACACCTTCAGCCAGCGAACCCACGAAATTGGCGTTCGCATCGCGCTGGGCGCTCAGCGCCGCGACATCCTACGAATGGCGCTTGGGGAAGGCATGATACTCGTAGCAGTGGGGCTCGGCGCAGGTCTGATCGGAGCTGCAATCGTGACGCGCTTCCTCCGCTCGATGCTGTTCTCGGTGACGCCGACCGATCCGGTCACATTCGGCTCGATTGCCGCGCTGCTTGCTGCCGTTGCGTTATTCGCGTGTTTCATTCCAGCGCAACGCGCCACACAAGTCGATCCGCTCGTGGCGCTCCGCGAGGATTAACATGCGGGCCAGATGGGAAGGTCCGACGAAGTCAATCGCGCCGTCCTCGAATTTCTGAGCTCCGATCGAAAGTGAATTGGCCCGGCCAATATGGTCTCCGCGCAGAGCTAGTTCTACAACTTCCTTACCATTGACGCACCCACCACCGTGCTGTACTTTCGATTCGCGGGCGCCCAGCAGCTCAACTTTGCGCCGCGGAGACCCTTGATGAGTTTTCCGAAGACCGAGCGAATCTGGCACAACGGCAAATTGATTGATTGGGACGACGCTAAAATTCACGTCCTCGCCCACGTCGTCACGTATGGATCCGCGGTATTCGAAGGCATCCGCTGCTACAGCACTCCGCAGGGCCCGGCCATCTTCCGTCTTCGCGATCACATGCAGCGCCTGCTCAATTCCGCGCGCATTTATCGAATGGAGGTTCCGTTCACGGGCGACGAACTCGCGCAGGCCAATCTCGATCTCGTTCGCTCCAATAAAATGGCTGCATGCTACATCCGTCCAATCGTTCTGCGTGGCTACGGCACCGCGGGCGTAAATCCGATTGGCTGTCCGATCGAGGTCTACATGGCCTGCTGGGAATGGGCTCAGTATTTGGGAGAAGAAGCGCTGCACGCGGGAGTGGATGTTTGCGTCAGCTCATGGAATCGCCCCGCCCCGAATACGCTGCCGCAAATGGCCAAAGCCGCCGCGAACTATATGAACTCGCAATTGATTCGCATCGAAGCGCACGCGAATGGCTATCAGGAAGGAATCGCACTCGACGTCAGCGGTCACGTGAGCGAAGGCTCGGGCGAGAACATTTTTCTAGTGCTCGACGGCGCGCTGATCACTCCACCGCTAGCGAATTGCGCGCTCCCGGGCATCACTCGCCACACCGTTATGACCCTCTGCCGCGAGCTCAATATCCCCGTGAGCGAGCAAATCATTCCCCGCGAAATGTTGTACATCGCCGACGAACTTTTCTTCTGCGGCACTGCCGTCGAAGTGACGCCAATCCGTTCCGTCGATCGCGTTACGATCGGCAACGGCGCCTGCGGCCCCATCACCAAGCGCATTCAGGACGAATTCTTCGCCATCACCAGCGGCAAAAAACCCGACCGCCATGGCTGGCTAACTCCGGTGGGAGTTCCCGCGCCCGCCGCTGCCCGCTAGCAGGACCGGACTTTGCGCTCGCAGGAGGCTCGGCGTGCGTCGAAAGAGGCAGTGGCGAATCGCAAATTTTTTCGCGATTAGGATCTGCTCCGGCCTTTTGTTTTCAACTACTTAGGCTCAATCTTAATTCTGAAATTCGCGATTAGAAATTGGCCTGTTCTAATCGCAACAATTGTCCCTTGTACTGCCACTCGTGACGAGCTGCCGCGTCTCATTTGATCGTCAAATTCGAAAAATATCCGACTGTCTCGACCGTGCTCCACAGCGCGATCTGCCCTCGACTCTCTCCCAGCTTCAAATCATTTACGACTAAGGACGGTTGCGCCGCACCATTCACAAACAGCATCGCCTTCGTGCCTGACACTTCGATTCTAATCTTCGTCCAAGCCCCGGCCTCCATGTCCGCGTACGATTCGTAGACGCCGGGATTTTCCTTCCTCAACCGATACCAGGGATAATCGGGGTACGAGACGTACTGCAACGAGTGGTTACGCCGCAATTGATCTTCCGCCCGCCCATTGGTCGGGCGCAGATAGAAGCACTCGAACTTCGCACCGTGCCCTATCACCCGGAACGCAATTCCGACAAATCCTCGCGAATCCGCTGGAGAGCCCGCTGCCGGCGTCCCAGCAATCTCCGCCTCAATCGTGCCGTCCTTAAAGTCTGTACCGCTCAAGATCGCTAGCGACTCATTCGCCGAATTGGACTCGGCGCCCTGTTCCTCGCGCTTTGCCAGCCGGACGGCGCGCCGCCCATGGTATTCCACCACTTCGCCCTTGATGTTAATGATCTCCAACCCGTTCAGCGAGTCGAGCCGAAATTCTTTCTCGGGCGATTTGGTCTCCAGACCCTTGGCACCCACGACACTCGACGCCATCAATAACCCAATCGCAACCGTCAAAATGTTCATTTTCCGCCTCCGGGATAGCCACGACGCGAGCCGATCCTCGCCGCCGGCCTGTTCCATCCTGTCCAGGCCCGATCTTTAGTTTGAATCACTTGCCACTTACTCTTGCAAACCAGTAGAATTCGCGCGCGATCATCCTGTTGGGCCTTCAGCTTGGTATGGACACGATCGCGGAGCGGCTTTGTACAGCGTAGGCCAAAAACTTTTCACGGAATTCATTGGGACGTTTACGCTTGTGCTCATCGGCGCGGGCTCCATCTGCGCCGACCAATACCTACGCACGAACGGCCAAACAGGTACCGGCCTGGTAGCCATCGCCATTGCTAATGGACTCGCCATGGGCGTGATGGTGAGCGCGATCGGCCATATATCGGGCGGCCATCTGAATCCCGCGATCACGATCGGCTTTTGGGTCACCAAGCGCCTGGGCACGATGCAGACCCTCTTCTACTGGATCGCGCAGCTGCTTGGGACGCTTGCCGCCGCTTTCCTGCTGATCACGATCGTTCCGGAATCCGTGTGGCGCCCCGTGGCGCTCGGCACTCCCGACCTGGCACCCATAACCGACTTCACGCGTTTGCATGCGATGATTCTGGAAGCGGTTCTGACATTTATCCTGGTGTTCGTCTTTTTCGCGACAATCGTGGACCTCCGCGGTGTGTCCAACAGGCTTGCGGGCTTCGCTGTGGGCCTCACCGTTACGCTTGGCACGCTTTTCGGCTATCCCTTTACGGGAGCAGCAATGAACCCGGCCCGCGCCTTCGGGCCCGCCCTCGCAGCTCGACACTGGTCGAATCATGGCGTTTACTGGGTGGGGCCGCTCTTCGGCGGAGTGCTGGCCGGCGTACTCTACGACCGCTTCTTTCTCCGCGACCAGCCACCGGCGTAACCCGTAGTCCACAGGCGCGGAACCTGACCGAAGGTACAGGTTGCCAGCTTAGAAATCGCCGTACCTGCCATCCTTGCCCGCCTGCAAATGCGCATGCTAGCTTCACATGAAGCAGAGTGCCGGGAGCGTATTCATGGCCATCAACATTGACGATTTGTTGCGCCGCGCAGTCGAGAGCCGCGCTTCCGACTTGCACCTCAAGGTCGGCAACCACCCCTATCTTCGCGTGGACGGTATCCTCAGCGGGTTGACCGACGTACCGCGGATCACGCCGGAAGAAATGCTGTCGATGGCATTCAGCATGATGACCAACCGGCAGAAGCAGAAATTCAAAGAAACCGCCGAACTCGATATGGCTTATGGCGTTGCCGGCCTCGGCCGCTTCCGCGTCAACGTTTTCCAACAGCGCGGCAACGTGGGCATGGTTCTCCGCGTGATTCCAACCAAGATTCGAACCATTGAGGAGCTTGAGCTTCCGCGTATCCTCACGCAGATTTGCGAAGAGCAGCGCGGTCTGATTCTCACCACCGGAACCACCGGTTCCGGTAAATCGACCACGCTCGCAGCGATGATTGACCGCATCAATTCGCTCCGCGCCGAGCACATCATCACGATTGAGGATCCGATCGAATATCTGCACCGCGACAAAAAGGGCTTCATCAATCAGCGCGAAGTGGAAGTGGACACTTCGTCGTTTTCCACGGCGCTTCGCGCCGCTCTGCGCCAGGATCCGGACGTCGTACTCGTCGGCGAAATGCGCGACCTGGAAACGATTTCCACCGCCCTGCTCGCCGCCGAAACCGGCCACCTGGTGCTCTCGACCTTGCACACTCTCGATGCGACAGAAACGATTCAGCGCATCATCGCCGTTTTCCCACCGCCCGAGCAAAAGCAGATTCGCCTGCAACTTGCTTCGACGCTGAAGGCCGTCATCAGCCAGCGCCTCGTCCGCAAGAGCGACGGACAGGGCCGCGTCCCCGCCGTCGAAGTGATGGTCTCGACCGGCTACATCCGCGATTGCATCATCAATCCCGACAAAACGCGCATGATTCGCGACGCCATCGCCGCCGGCACCAGCCAGTACGGCATGCAGACTTTCGATCAATCGATCTTCGATCTCTACTCGCGCAACCTCATCACTCTCGAAGAAGCTCTCATGCGCGCTTCCAACCCGGACGATTTCCGACTTCGCGTCCAGGGCGTCCGCTCCTCGGCCGACACAGCCCGCGAGGAAATGGAACGCGCCATGACCGAATTCGAGCGTCTCGGCCACCGCTAGCCCGTGCACTGAATCAGTAGGGGCGGGTCTCAGGCCCGCCCGCCGTTCCGTCACCGCTAATGCTCACCACGTCGTTCTCTCTCGATCTGATGCACCGCACCGTCGATTCTCATCGCAACTATCCGTGACAGGGCGCCGTTCTCCCCCCATCAATGTCTATCTGTGTTCATCTGTCGTTAATTTCCGTCGTGACCTTCTCTCGCAATTCTCGTTTCCAGACCTCTATCTCGCCCGCCTCACCGCAACTCCCTGCACCTCGAACCGCGCTCCTCCGAGCAGCTTCCCCGCCTGCACAAACGTGCGCGCCGGATACTCCCCGCGAAAATAAGTCTTATAAACTCCGTTGAACGCAGCGTAATCACTCGCACCTGTGCAGTACACTTGCACGAAAACCAGATCGCCCATCGTCATTCCCGCCTTTTCGATCGTCTGCTTCACCGTATCCAGCGCGAATTTCGCATCGTCTTCCGCACTCGCGGCCGGCTTGCCCGTTTTCGGATCGATCCCGACGTGCCCTCCGACATACAGCGTGTCGCCAACCAGCACACCGTCGCTGAACGGCAAACCTCTCCACTCAGAAGTACGTTCCAACACAATATGTTTGCGATCGTTATCAGCAGCCATAGACGCCGCAGCAAAACCCACAAGAATTGCGAGACAAGCAGCCCCAAATTTCATGTTCCCTCCCAAATCACGATTGAATCGTGAAAAATGTTAGACGCCTCATCGCAGCGTTTCAGCTCCAGCCGTATGGTTTGTCCCCATCAGTGTTTATCTGTGTTCATCTGTGGTTAAATTCCCTCGTGCCCTTCCGCACCACCACCCGCAAACTCGGCACCGAATACCAACTCAACATGTCCGCCCAGCGCGCCCTCATGCGCCGCGCCTTCTCCATCCACGAAATGAAAAAATATCTCGAAGGCCGCGCCGAAAAAAGAGAACTCGTGCCGCCTGTGATCGCCCGCCTTCGCGAACTCAACTACCTCAACGACGCTCGCTATGCCCTCGAATACACCCGCCACCACGCGCAGGCGCGCCGCCAGGGACGTTTCCGCATCGCTCGCGAACTCCGCGGCCGCGGCGTTCCCGACGTTCACATCGACGCAGCCCTCAATGCGGTATTCGCCGATACTGACGAAGCAACTCTCGTCCGAGCACGCCTCAAACGCCGCCTCTCTCACATCCGAGGGGCGATCGACCAGAAAAAACTTGCGTCCCTTTATGGCACCTTACTTCGCGCCGGCTTCTCATCCGATATAATCCGCAAAGAACTCCGCGGCGTAACTCACGGCGACCTTCCCGAGTTCCCAAACGACGCTCCCGGAGACGAAACAACCGAATAAAGACGTACCACCCAATAAAAAGGTGTGACCTTGCAGATCGCCCCGGACACCTCACTATCGACAGTTCGAACGCCGCAATTCCGTAACGCCGGCGTCCCGCCGGCTCTTTGCAAAAGATAACTCGGCGCAACGCTGAGCTCGCAGTTGCTCTTTCGATCTTCGCCCATTGCCGCCGGAAACCCGCTAACACCTGTGATACATTCACTTCATGCTCGGCCGCCCGGAAAAAACTGAAGCCGCCCCGTACTATTTCACCTACATCGATCGCGTGACCACCCACGATCCTATCGCCGCCATCGAGACCCAACTCCCCGACACGCTGGAATTCCTGGCCGGGATCACAGAAAAAACATCGCTCCACCGCTACGCCGCCGATAAATGGAGCATCCGCCAGGTGTTGAATCACATTACGGATACAGAGCGCGCGTTTACCTTCCGGGCGTTGTGGTTCGCGCGCCGATTTGAAAGCCCCCTTCCCAGTTACGACCAAAATATTGCGGCCGCGGGCGCCGAAGCCGATACAATCGCCTGGTTAGCCCACGTGGAGGAATTCCGGCACGTGCGCCTCGCTACGATTTCATTTTTCAAGAACCTACCGCCCGAGGCCTGGTTGCGAACGGGGATCGCCAGCGACAACCCCTTCACCGTCCGAGCCCTGGCTTTCATCATCGCCGGCCATGTTACCCATCACGTCGCGATCCTGCGCGAACGATACTTCTAGGACACAAATAAAATGATCCGCTCAGCGCTCATCGCCCTCACGCTCTTAGTCGCGGCCGAAACGCTGCCCGCACAGCAGCCATCGGAACCGAATCAGCAGCCGGCCCCGCAGCAAAGCTATCTCTACAAAGCGTCGCTCGTCCAAGCCGCCCCGGGCAAACTGATCGAGCTGATCGATGCCTACAGGAAAATTTTCGCCGAGCAGACCAAGATCACCGGCGACGCTGCTCCGTACTGGATGCGCCATAGCCAGGGCGACCGCTGGGATCTCCTGATTCTTTCCCCGATGGCAAGTTACAGCGAGTTCTACAAGCCAGACCGCACCGTCAAACGCGAAACGGTACTCGATCCGTGGCGCGAGCGCCTGAAGGACGACATCGCCTGGCAGGAAGACGTGTTCGTTTACGGGCCGCCGGTGGAGGAGGTTCGCAAAGCTTTTGCAGCCGCCGGGCTTTTTCACGTGGAAATGTTTCAGTCGCTTCCAGGGAAGCAAACCGCACTGTACAAACAGCGCGAAATGGAGAACGCGTTCTCACACGCCGTAAAAGCTCCCGAAAATTTCATCTTCGTCCGCGACCAGGGAGCTGCCTGGGACCTGTTCACCATCGGCTGCTACGAAAATCTGAAGCACTACGCCCAAAGCGCCGACGTTCCCGCCGCCGACGCCGAAGCTGCGGCCAAGGCCGCCGGTTTCGAATCTGCCGCCCAAATCGGCCCTTACCTCCGAACCCTAATCGCGCTTCACCGTGACACCCTGGCCGTCGCCATAAAATAATCGGTGGGCACCTCGCTGTGCGGGTGCTAACCGGAGCGCCTCGGGCGCGTCCATTTCCTCGGACGACAAGATGAAGGCCATCTCTCGCTTCGCCGCTCTACCAGCAATCTTTGCAGCGTGTTGCCCTGCAGGACTTACGTGTCCGCCCTTGTCCCGTGGCCAAAGCACAGCAACCACACAGCCTACAAAAAAGGAAATCCCCCCAGCCACGGCCCACGAAATCAGCATCCTCGAGAAATTTCTCGAAGCCCATCCCGACGATCCCGCGGCCCTCTATAATCTCGCACTCGATGAAGCAACAATTGGCGAAAACGCGAAAGCCTTCGACCTGCTCGAAAAGATGTCGGACGCTCACTCGGGACTCGACCCCAAAGGCGGCGCCCTCCGATCGTTTAAGGAAATCGCGAACGACCCGCGCTTCCGAGCCCTGGTAGCGCGAATCGAAAAAGAAAATCCTCCCATCGTTCGCAGCTCCACCGCGTTCATGATTCGCGAGCCGGACTTGGCCCCCGAAGGCATCGCGTACGACCCGGCCGACAAATCGTTCTACACCAGCAGTCTGAGCAAACACAAAATCGTCCGCATCGCGAGCGACGGCTCCGCCAAAGATTTCAAATCACCGCAACAGGATGGCCTGGGCGCGACTTTAGGAATGAAGGTGGACGCCCGACGCCGTTATTTGTGGGTGACGAGCGACTTGTTCGACGGGGATCCAAAAGAGAGCCGCGCGGCACTCTATCAATACGACCTCAAGACGGGCGTCCTGCTCTTCAAGCATCAGCTTCCGCCTGGAGCCGAAGGTTTTCTGAATGATGTCGCGTTAGATTCAAAAGGCGAGGCGTTCACAACCAACACAACCACCGGGGAAGTGTTTCGCGCCTCACCGGATCGAGACGGTCTCGAACTATTTCTTCCGCGCGAGGCTGTGGGGCAAGCCAACGGCATCACGTTCTCTGACGACGGCAAAATTCTCTTCGTTGCGGGCTGGATCGGCGTCGTCCGCGTCGACGTGGCTACGAAGCAATTCAAATTACTCGCCAAGCCGCTCGACATCACTGACGCAGGTCTCGACGGCGTCTATTTTTACAAAGGCTCGCTCGTCGGAATCCAAAATCCCGACCTGCATCCCGCGAGAGTGGTTCGCTACTTCCTGAATCCGCGAATGGACGCGATCACGTGCGCTCAGGTTCTGGAAACCTACAACCCGCTCTTCGAAATCCCCACTACCGGAACGATCGCAGGCGACTCGCTTTATTTCATGGCCAACACGCAAATCGAGAAGATGAAAGCGCACGACGCGATGCCCCCGGCGAGCGAGCTATCCGACATTCGCATCCTCAGACTGAAATTGTAATTGGAATTTTGCCGCGAAATGACGCCAGGAAAGCGTCAAGAGACGAGCGGCGGCGCCGGGCGTTCGTCACTCGGCGCGCACGCCTTCCGAACCCCACGATTCCACTGTCCGCAGTGTCAGCCAATCTGTCCGCGTGCGGTCCCATTCCTGAATCAGAAACCCATACGACTCGAAGAACTCCCGCAACTGGGGCCGCTGCCATCCGACGATTTTTTCGAGGATCGGCACAAGCGTCGCGAGAGCATTCGCGCCCAGCACCGTCCGCTTCGCGGTTTGCGCCACGTGCCGGGTGTCGGATACGGCAATCGTGAAGCCATCGCGCACGTTCACGTGCAACATCACGTGCACGTCCGAACTTCCATCGCCCACGTATACGATGTGATCCGGCCCAATTTGCAAACTCGTTTGCAACCGGTCGAGGACGGCCACCTTACCGTAGCCGGCGGTGGCCCGCGCGATCGTGTCGATCTCGCCTGAAGCGTGGTATCGGAATTCGGTTCCGAAAATGTGATCCGCCGGAACGATACCTTCGAGCGCGGATTGGATCACTTCGACCGGCGCCGCCGACAGCACGTCAAAATCAAAGTGATAACCGGGAATTCCATGATCGAGAATCTGGTACAGGAGCTCGATGTTTTCTTTCAGCCGGATAATTTTGCCGACTTTGTACAAGTGCTCGCGCCGGACCTTCGAATGAAACTCCGGATCATGCAACAGCAGATATGCCAGTTCCGCGCCCTGCTGGACCAGATTCAGCTCGGCCATTCCTTTCGCTTTACGCTCGAACTCCGCGGGAGCAATTCCGACCAGTTCGCTGAGCACGTAACCGGAGTCATTGAAAGTGAGCGTCTGATCGAAGTCGCTCGCAAATAGGTAGCGTTTTATTGGTCTTTCACTCATGGCATCCTTCCCCATACACCCGTGCCGACGCAGGGTATCCGGTTGATTGGGTTTTGTCTGTGTTAGTTTAGATGCGCCAACGTGGCAAAAAGCATCGAAAATTCGAATCCAAGCTATTCGTTGCGGGCGAGCTACGGCTGCCCCGGCGCCTTCGGCGCAGCTCGTCAGACCAGCGTCATCTCGCCCGCGCATTGACCAGCTTGCTCCCATCGCTCGAACACTTCCTTCCCCTTGCCGCCAGGTTTGATACCCTTTCACAGGACGTCATTACCGGTTGCATATTCCTCACGCGGTAGTTGGACCAGGCGGAATACCTTGCCAGAGGACATCAAGGGACGCGCTTCGAAACCCGGCGGCGAAATCGCTACGGCGTCTTCGAACTCCGTTTCTTCACCGCCGGCGGCGCTTCCTGGCGCCGAGTCGAATGAACTTCGCATCCTGATCGATTCCCGAAGCCCTATCATTACCGTCGAAACTGCGGAAGAAGAGCGGCTGTCTCAGTTGCTGCTCGGCGTTGCTGGCGAACTCGGCGTTCCCGTCTATACGTGGAGCGTCACGGCCGGTCTCGCTCGCGTCGCCGGCGCGCCGATGTACGCCACCGCGCAACCCGAGCAGGCTCTCGCGAACATTGCAGAAATTCAGGGCGACGCAATTTTTCTGCTCAAGGATTTCAGCCGCTATTGTGAGAACGACCGCATCAGCCGCTTGCTCCGCGATCTCGCGGACAAGTTTCGCGCGGCTCGGCGCTCGATCGTGATTTCCGGGCCTTCGATCCACTTGCCGCCCGAGTTGCAATGCGACGCGGCTCCGTTTCGCCTGGGTCTACCCGGCGCGGGTGATTTGCTGCCTCTCGTGAACCGCGTCCTGGCCGAAGTGCGCCATGATCGCAGCGGCAACGTCCCGGCAGGGCTCATCAGCGGCGCTTCGAACATGGCCGCGCAGCTCGCTCACAATCTGGTCGGCCTTACCGAAGAGGAAGCCGGGCGCACGCTCCGCAAATGCCTGCTTGCGCGCGGCGCAACCGAAGCGGAACTCGGAGGCGCGGTTCTCGATGCGAAGCGCGATGCGCTGGCGACGGATGGCCTGCTGGAACCGGTGCCGCGCGACACTTCGTTCGCCGATGTCGCTGGTCTAGCGAATTTGCGCGCGTGGTTTGACAAGAGGCGCAGCGCGTTCACGGCGGAAGGCAGGAGTTTCGGGCTTGTACCTCCTAAGGGAATTCTGATCACCGGCGTGCAGGGATGCGGAAAAAGCCTCGTTGCCCGGGCGATTGCCAGTGAATGGGGCGTGGAACTCGCACGCATGGATGCCGGTGCGCTCTATGACAAGTACGTGGGCGAAAGCGAGAAACGGCTACATCGTGCCCTTGAACTCGCGCAGAAGCTCGCGCCGATGGTGCTCTGGATCGATGAAATCGAGAAAGGATTCGCCTCCGCGGGATCGAGTGGAGATGCGGACGCCGGCTTGTCTCATCGGCTCGTCGCCACCTTCCTCACCTGGATGCAGGACCGCGAAGAGGGGGTATTTCTCGCAGCCACTTCCAACAACATTGCCTCTCTTCCGCCGGAAATGCTTCGCAAGGGCCGCTTTGACGAGATTTTTTTCGTGGATTTGCCCGATGCTTCGTCGCGCGCTGCACTCTTTTCGCTGCATCTTAAGAAACGCGGCCGCGACGTTTCCACTTTCGACGTTTCCCGGCTAGCCGCTGCCAGCGAAGGATTCTCGGGCGCGGAAATTGAGCAGTCGATCATCGCGGGCCTCTACACCGCGTTTGACCGCAAGCAGCAACTCACCACCGAAATCCTGCTATCGGAAATCGCGGCCACTCAACCCCTGAGCGTTACGCAGGCCGAAGAGGTGCAGGCGATCCGCACCTGGTCGAAAACACGAGCCGTCCCTGCCGGCTGAGACGTGCTCTGGCAGGTGAGGTGCGGAATCGATTTGGAACCTGTAATCCGCCGCAGCGGGTGCAAAACCCGCATGTAGTCGCGATTACCCGCCACGGCGGGCAGGGTAATTTGCAGAGGGCTTACGTTGGCATCTTCGGTTTCTGGAGCCCAATGTCACACGCGTTGGGACGACGAGCCGGATGCGTAGAGCCGGTAACGGGAGTGATCGGAATGGTGGAGGGTGTCCGCTGCCAGCTTTGCAATTTCTGGTTTGGCTAGGGAGCAATGGCCTAAGCCAGCGTCGAGCTTTTTTTGGATCTTTTCGTCGAAGAGTTTTTTGAGGCGTGCTTCTTCGGAGTGAGAGAGGGGACGGCCGGCTTGTTTGGCGGTTGCGAGGATGTTCTTGCGTTCGAATTCGAAGGCGCGGATGACGGATTGGGGGAGTGAGTCGGCGAGGCGGAAAGTGACGAAGTAGATTGCACGGTCTGCTTCCCAATGGGGAAGTTTGCCGCGGGTACGGATTGTGGGCATGGGGGAATTGTAAGTCAAAAGAGCCGGCAGGGATGCCGGCGCCACGAACGGGGGGGGACGCCATGTCTCCGTGGCCATTCTCCCCCGCCGTTGCGGCTCCTCGGCGCGTCTGCCATAATTACTCGCTTCAGCTGAGGGCTATGTGACCACTTTTCTCACCGGCAACGAACTTCGGCGCACGTTTCTGCGCTTCTTCGAAGAGCGCGGGCACCGGATTGTGCGCAGCTCTTCGCTTGTCCCGACGAACGACCCTACGCTGCTGTTCACGAATGCAGGGATGAACCAGTTCAAGGATGTGTTTCTTGGCATTGAGCAGCGCGACTACCGCCGCGCCACCACCTGCCAGAAATGCGTTCGCGCCGGCGGTAAACACAACGACCTTGAGAACGTGGGCTTCACCAATCGTCACCACACATTTTTCGAGATGCTCGGGAATTTTTCCTTTGGCGATTATTTCAAGGAACAGGCCGTCGCCTACGCGATGGAGCTCATCACTTCGCCCGAATGGTTCGGCATTCCGCTCGAAAAACTCTATTTCACTGTTTTCGGCGGCGCAGAAGTTTCCGGCACAGCACTTCCGACCGATACCGAAGCGGCCGCGTTCTGGGAAAAAGCGGGCGCTCCGAAAAATCGCGTCATCGCCGTCCCCGGCCTGAAAGAAAATTTCTGGGCCATGGGCGACACCGGCCCCTGCGGCCCTTGCAGCGAGATTTTCTACGACATGGGTCCGGCCGCCTCCGACCAGGGCCACACCGATTGCCAGTTCGGCTGCGAATGCGGCCGCTACATGGAAATCTGGAACCTGGTTTTCATGCAGTTCAATCGCGATTCGACCGGCGCGCTGAATCCCCTGCCCAAGCCGTCAGTAGATACGGGCATGGGCCTCGAGCGAACAGCGACCGTCCTGCAAGGAAAAACTTCGAACTACGACACCGACCTCTTCGTGCCGCTGATGCTGGAAGCCGCACGCCTCGCGAAAGTGGATGCGAGCGATCCGAAAATTCAGCCGTCGCTCCGCATCGTCGCCGACCATTCCCGCGCGGCCACATTTCTGATCTCCGACGGCGTCGTTCCCTCGAACGAAGGCCGCGGCTACGTCCTGCGAAAAATCATCCGCCGCGGACTCCGCCACGCGCACATTCTCGGTGCTCCGACGCCGTTCCTCTCGCCGATGTCCGCCGCCGTGCGCGACGAGATGAGAGACGCTTACCCGGAACTTGAAGAGAGCGCCCCACGCATCACAAAGATTCTCGACGAAGAAGAAAAGCGCTTCGCTCGTACCGTTGATGTGGGCCTCAAAAAGCTGGAAGAAGACCTGAACGAGTTGCAGGGTATTACCAAGAAGCCTGTGGATCTCGCGCAGTTTAGCGCGTCGCAGACGATCAAGGGGAGTGGATTAGAAGCGTTAGCGCCCTATCAAGGGGAGAAAGCCTTCCGACTCTACGACACCTTTGGCTTGCCACGAGACTTCATCGAGGATGTGGTTCGGGACGCTGGATTTGCTGTCGACTGGAACGGATTCGATCGTGCGATGCAGGAACAGCGCACGCGCGCGAAAGCCTCCTGGAAAGGGGCGCACAAGGAAGCGGCCAGCCCGGCCTATCTGAAACTCGCCGAAACTTTCAAGACGGAGCCCGATTTTTACTTTGGGACGCAGACGCGCGACGCGCGGATCGAAGGCATCGTCACCAAGCAGGGCACTGTAAACGAAATCAAGGCAGGCGCCGAAGCTGAAATCGTGCTCGACCGCACTTCCATCTACTCCGAATCGGGCGGGCAGGTGGCTGATACCGGGGCGTTCTACGACAACGACATGTCGCTGCAAGTGGCCGAGGTGAAAGGCGCGTACTATCCGGTGAGCGGGCTGATCGCGCACCGGATCGTCGCGAAAGAAGACCTGCACGTGGGCGATCGCGTCGCCACCGTAGCCGATCCGCTTCGCCGCGCGCGGGACATGCGCAACCACACGGCGACGCACCTGATGCATGCGGCGCTGCGCAACATTCTGGGGACGCACGTGAAGCAGGCCGGGTCACTCGTTGCGCCCGATCATTTGCGATTTGATTTCTCGCACTTCGCATCGGTGGACGCGAGCGAGCTGGCCGAAATCGAGCAGCAGGTGAACGAAGAGATCCTCCGCGATCTCGCGCTCACAACCGACATCATGAACATCGACGACGCGCTGGCGTCGGGCGCGATTGCATTCTTCGGGGACAAGTATCCGGAGTCGAACGTGCGCGTCGTTACAATTCCCGACCCGTCGTCGCCGCGTGGCTTTTACAGCAAGGAACTCTGCGGCGGCACGCACGTGGGTCGCACCGGCGAAATAGGCGTGTTCAAAATCACCGGAGAGCAATCGGTGGCCGCAGGAGTGCGCCGCATCGAAGCCATCTCCGGCGACTACGCGCTGGCCGAGTACCAGCGCGCGCTCGGGACGCTCCGGTCGGTCTCGCAGCTGCTGAACGCAGGCGAAGGCGACGTAATCGCGGCCCTTGAACGCCAGATCGAGACCACGAAACAGCTCGAAAAGCAGCTCGAAGCCCTAAAACGCAAGGCAGCGGGCAGCACGGCGGATTCCCTGCTCGAGGAAGCCCGCACAGTCAAGAACGTCCGCGTCCTAGCCGCGAAAGTCATCGGATTTGACCGCGACGCCCTTCGCCAAATGGTCGATACCCTGCGCCAGAAGTTGGGCTCGGGCGTAGTCGTCCTTTTCTCCGCGGATGACGGCAAAGTGGCTCTAATCACAGGAGTTACGAAAGACCTCATCCCCAAGCTCCACGCCGGAAAGATCGTCCAGGAACTGGCCAAGCTGGTAGGCGGTTCCGGGGGCGGAAGGCCGGATTTGGCGGAGGCTGGCGGAAAAGACACATCCGGCATAGAAACAGCCCTTAGTACCGTTTACCCCCTCATCGAGCGATTGTTATAATTCGAGTCGCGCCAGAAGCTTAGCCAGGGGGAGCCTCCTTTCCCGGGCGGATTTGTCTTTGGACAGAAAGCTGCTGTCGCGTCTCGTTCGGAAGTGGAGCGTTCTGCCTTCCCCAAGGCCCTGAGAGCTGCACGTAAAGCTGTAGGTAGAGGCTACGTGAAGCACGACATGAAAATGAGCAGGAACTGCATCAAGGTTGCAATCCTGGTCGCGGCCGCATGGTTCACGCTGGCCACTCCGGCGCGCGCCCAGATTGCATCTTATGTGGATGAGCACGGGAAGCTCATCTTCGTGAACGGGGATTCCCCCCGGCCGCATCGTGGGAGTACTATTAGTTCCCACCCGGCGAACGCGACCGGCGCGCTGATTCCGTCAGCGCAGTCAGTTGCGACGCCACCGGACCGGCTCGATCGCATCGTTCGCGACGCAGCCGAGCGGCACAACATGGACCCGGCGCTGGTGAAAGCCGTTATCAGCACCGAGTCCGGGTGGAACCCGCAAGCAGTTTCCCGCAAGGGAGCTGTGGGATTGATGCAGTTGATTCCCGAGACGGCACAACGCTTCGGCGTGGGAAATCCTTATGACCCGGCACAGAATGTGGAAGCCGGGACAACGTACTTGAAAGCACTGCTCGATCGTTACAACGGCGATCTGAATAAATCGCTCGCAGCTTACAACGCGGGCGAGCACGCCGTGGATCGCAGCGGTGGCGTTCCGGCATTTCGCGAAACGTGGCAGTACGTGCAGAGGGTGACCGACGCATACTTCCAGCCTGGCTCAGGCCGTAACTTGTCGCTGTGGAGCGCACCCAAAGCCCACGTGCGGCGAGCGACGGACTCGAGTGGCCGGGTTGTATTTACGAACGAATGACGCGAACCGCCACCGCCCGAACCCATCTCGCGATCAGAACGATCCTGCTAGTCGCCGGAATCTGTGTGCCGGCGTTTTTCGCTTCCGCTGCGATTCCTCGCGCGAACAAAACTTCCGAAGCGCGATATCAATTCGAGCGCGCCGTCCGGATGCGCACGCAACTCGAAGGCTATCTGCCGCGCGACCGTTCGCTTGCGAATTACAAGGACACAATCGCCGCGTATCACAAAGTGTACCTGCTATCGCCGCAGGCGGAAGAAGTTACACCGTCGCTGATCGCGGAAGCGGAGCTTTACACTGAAATGGGGCGGCAGTTCGACGCGAAATATTTTCAGTCAGCGATCGACACGTATGATTTTCTGCTGAAGCAATATCCGCGAAGCCAGTACCGGCCGCAGGCTCTTTTCGCGATCGCCAGAATCGAGCAGGTGGACCTCGATCAGCCCGAGGCGGCGATCGGAACCTACAAAGATCTCCTGAAACGATTCCCAAAATCTGAACGAGCTGCCGATGCGCGCGACGCGTTGAACGAAATCGCCGATGCGCGGCAAGCCGCAGCACAAGCGAAGGAATCGAAACAACAGCAAACCAAGCAACGCGAAGTAAAGGTTTCAGAGGCGGTTCCTGATTTTCCGGCGTTGAAAGGCGAGCTGGTCGCGCCGCGCGAGTCCGACAACCGCATGCCCTATGTGACCGGCGTGCGCACGTGGAATTCGGAGGGTCACACGCGCGTGGTGGTGACGCTGAACGACACGGTGAAATTCGACGCAATGCACGTGGCATCGCCCGAGCGCCTGTATTTCGACCTTCACAGGGCGCAGATAGACCCGAAGGCGGAGAAGTCGCCCAAAGTCGATCCGGGCTTGCTGAAATCCGTGCGCATCGGGCAGAACAAGCCGACGGTGGTGCGAGTGGTGCTGGATGTGGGCGGCGCGAAAAACTACTCGACGCAGTTTCTCTCGAATCCGTACCGGCTGGTGATTGACGTCCGCACGGACGCAGCGATCGCTCCGCCGCGCGTCGATGCGGATTCGAGCGTAGCAGCGAAAGCCGGCGAATCTTTACATGCGGCTGCACGGGGAGCCGCCGCGCCTCCGCCGCCGGCAAATTCATCCGCCGACCTCGCGGCAAAGCCCACGATTTCGAAATCGAAGGTGAAGGCAGATAAAATCGCCGGAATGAAGCCTGCGCCCGCGCCGGAGCCGAAGCCGAATCGCGACGGCCAGCGTTCGCTCACGCGCGCGCTGGGCCTGAAGATCAGCCGGATCGTGATCGATCCCGGCCACGGCGGCCACGACACGGGAACGATTGGCCCGCACGGCCTGATGGAGAAAGATCTCTGTCTCGACGTGGCGCTGCGCCTGGGAGCTTTGATCGAACAAAAGCTTCCGAGCGCGGAAGTGGTTTACACGCGCAAAGACGATACGTTTGTCGCGCTCGAAGACCGCACGGTAATCGCCAATCAGGCGAAGGCCGACCTCTTCATCTCGATTCACGCGAACTCGAGCCACGATCACGACGCGCGCGGCATCGAGACATACTATTTGAATTTCGCCACGTCCGCCGAATCCATGGAAGTGGCGACGCGCGAAAACGCGCTTTCGCAGTCGTCCCTGCACGACTTGCAGGACATCATCAAGAAAATCGCGCGCAACGAGAAAATCGAGGAATCGAAGGAACTCGCGAACGACATCCAGGACTCGCTGACACACCGGCTCCAGGTGGTGAGCCAGCAGGAACGAAACCGCGGCGTGAAGAAGGCGCCGTTCATCGTGCTGATCGGCGCGAATATGCCGTCCGTGCTATCGGAAATTTCCTTCATCAGCAATCCCAGCGACGAGCGCCTGCTCCGCAAGACCGACCAGCGCCAGCGGGTCGCCGACGGGCTTTATCGCGGAATCGCAACGTATCTGGACAGCTTGAACAGCCTCTCCATGAACAAGTCCAGGCTCGTTTCCGAAGACCGGCCGGGAACAGTGGCGCCGAACGGGAACCACAAGTAGAATTCCGGCATCTAATAACCGTGCATCAATTCAACCTAAAGGTAGTCATGCGCCCCGTTATTGGTCTACTCGCAGCCGTTTTGTGCCTGGCAGTGGTGCCGGCTTCCGCGCAGGGCATTCTCCCCGCCTCGTTTGGCGGGTGGTCGGGAAGCGCGAAGCCGGGCCTGGCGGCGCCCGTCTTTCACAATGGCGACAAGACGACCCAGATGCTCGCAGACCAGCGAGCGGCTGCGCGGCAGGAGTACGGGTTTGTGTCCGGCGAGAGCGGCGATTATACGCGCAGCGGCGATTCGCTGGGCGTGAATCTGTACAAGATGAAGGATCCCAGCGGGGCTTACGGGCTGTACTCCTACCTGCGCACGACGGATATGCCTCGGGCTGAGTTCACGGAGCACTCGTCGATTTCGCACGATCGTGCGCTGGTGCTGATCGGAAACCTGGTTCTCGAAGTTCAAGGCAACGCCGTGCAAAGAGCGGAAGCGGACTTGAAGGCCCTTGTTGCGACAGTCTCCCCGCATGCACAAGCCGGCCTTCTGCCGACGATTGGGCAGCACATTCCTACAAAGGGATTCGTCGACCGCACAGACAAATACGTTCTCGGACCCGAGACGCTGAATCAGGTGTTCCCACTGGCAAGCGGCGATTGGCTCGGTTTTTCACAGGGCGCGGAGGTGGAGACCGCGAAGTATCGCGTGAACGGTCGCGAACTCAACTTGCTGATCGCCGACTTCCCCACTCCGCAGACGGCTGCGAAGAAGCTCGCGGAACTGCAGAAACAATTCAATGTGAACGGATCGAGTGCCGGCGCGGGCGCCGGAGCGAACTCAACGCCGCTGTTTGCGAGGCGTGCGCTCACACTGCTCGCAATCGTGTCGGGCGCAAACTCGCAGAAAGAAGCCGATGCTCTGCTCGGCCAGATCGAGTCCGGAACTGAGATAACGTGGAACGAGCCGACCTTCGAGTTCAAGGAACCGGGGATCGGCGTGATGATTGTGGGCGCAATCACCGGGACCGGAATCATCTGCATGTTTGCGTTGATCGCCGGCTTGGCGTTCGGCGGCGTTCGTCTTGTTGTGAAACGAGCGACAAATAAGGTCTTCGACCGGCCTGATCAGGTACAGGTGCTCCAACTGGGCCTATCCAGTAAGCCTATCAATGCAGAGGACTTCTACGGCTATCGGAAGTGAGGACGTAGTGGAAAAGTTTTGCAGATATTTCAGAGCCTATCGTAAGTTGATGATTCTACAAGGCTTACTGGAGCTGTAATATTTGCCTTTCCTGCTTGACTCGATTTCGCCACTCCACTAAACTGCGGCCGAGGACAGAGTTCTAGGCCCACCGCGCAGTGGCCATGAGCTTTCTCCCCTCGAAGGCCCACCGACAGGTGGGCCTTTTGCTTTTAGGGCGCCAATCGGCACGTTCTAGCCGCCCCAGAACGATACCCTTAGTTACCAGAGCCCGTTGTGAGGGTAAGCATCTCGAGGCCGCGATCGAGACGAATCTCCTGCGGACCAGTGAACGCGGTAGGTCCGAGCCCGCCTGCTCCGCCGATATCTCATCGTTAACGAAGGGCTCGATGCGGAGCACATTCACAAGTCGGGAGACGAAGAAATTGCCATCGATTGGGGAGAGCGCGGAACGACTAGGAGGAAGTAGGGGCGATTGCTCGCCCCCTCTCGAGGCTAGTTAATGTTCGCGATGACGGGGTGAATCTCAGCAGTCACCGCCAAGCCAGTCGTGGGAAGCGTGAGATTTCCGTTCGCGTCGATCGGCGCTACGTCAAACAGAATCGACGTGGTGTTGGAAGTGACGACGAACATTTGCTGCAGCAGTGGATTCGCGACGATATCGAGCGTTGAACTTGAGATGAACGGTGAGTTCGGCACGGGCGTTAGGATGCCGCCCGTGGTATCGATCGCAAAACCAATAATATTGTCGCTCGCGAATCCCGGAATATTGCCCGCAGCACCTTCCGGCGTCACGTAGAGAAATTTGCCGGAAGCGTCCAGCGTAAGAGTCAGTGGCGCGACTTGCGAATCTCCCGCGATTGCAGGCGAGTAGGGCGATCCGGCTACCTCCGTCAGAAGCCCTCCATTGAGAGGATTCGGGTCGATCGCAAACGAACTGATGCTCTGCAAGTTGGCCGTCAGCAGGAAATTGCCGTTGGGATGCACCACGGCAAAATGAGCGAAGTCGTTAAAATTCGAAATGATCAACGGATTTGCAATTGTACCTGTGAGCTTCCCATTCGCATCCACGGAGAAGATGAAGATGTCTCCATCCGTAGAGTCGGGAACGTAGACGAACGCGCCGGACGGCGTGACGGCAACGTAATCGGGAGACTGAACTACCGTTGGCGACGTTGCAGCTTCCGTAAGGGCTCCTGACTGGCCGATCGTCAGCACGTGCACATCGGTAGCGCTCGGTAAAAAGTCGAGTGAATTATTGGTGACGAAAATGAACCGCCCGAGTGGATCGGCGACGATCGAAGCGGGTCCCTGTATCTCCTCGGACAGCGGGAATGGTGAACCGGTAATTGCTGCCAGAGCGCCAGAGTTACCGTGAGCGATGACGAAACCAAAAACCTGTGCAGGCGTAGTACTTGTGTCCAATATATAGAGAAAGCTGTTATTGGACACCGCCAGCGGCCCCAATGCGGCAGTCCCGGTGTTACACATCAGCGTCAGCGCTCCAGTAGTCGAGTCAATTCCGTACTCGAGCACCTTCCCGGTGCTGTCGACCGAGAACATCACTTGCGCTGGCTTGAGCGTGCTGCTGCATGTCGGCGTGCCGCCGCCACCACCACCAGACCCGCAAATGCCAGAGGCCGCGCGCCTCAGTCCCACCGCTCTGCCATCGCCGACAATGTTGCATGGAACGGCAGGCGAGCAATTCACCAGGGTTGCCGCAGCAAGAACCAGTAGAAGACCTTGCAGGAATTTCGCTCGATTCATCATGACGTTGCACGCTCCGTTCTTATCGTCTACCGAGTAGCGAGAGGCCCAAAACATCACCGCATTCGCTTGGAAGTATGTCCCAGAACGAACGGGCATCAATATTTGAGTACTAGGACGTTGTTCAAAATGGCAATAAAAGCCCGCGATATGCGTCACGAATGTTCTTCACGAGCTGGACATTCCGCGCGGGCTTTTCGAACCTAGAGCGGCGAAATCATTTCACATTGCCTCCCCGCGAGGCCTGTGCGATAACCCTGTCAAATGCCAGCGCATCACGCGGCCCTGACGGAATCGAAGCAGTGAATTTCACGCTTCTCGACTGGTCCGCGATCGCCGGATATCTTGCGATCACCCTTCTACTAGGACTCTTTTTCCGCCGCGCTTCGGGCAAAAGCACCGAAGACTATTTCGTCTCGGGCCGCCGCGCGTCGTGGTGGCTCGCTGGAACGTCGATGGTGGCGACCACCTTCGCCGCCGACACTCCACTTGTGGTTGCGGGTCTCGTGTATACGCAAGGAATCGCGGGAAATTGGATCTGGTGGGCGTTTCTGCTGTCCGGAATGATGACGGTATTTCTGTTCGCGCGTTTGTGGCGCCGGTCCGGTTTGATGACCGATGTGCAATTCGCCGAGATGCGTTATGCCGGCAAACCTGCCGCGTTCCTCCGCGGATTTCGCGCGGTCTACCTCGGTCTGCTGATGAATTGCCTCATCCTCGGCTGGGTGACGAAAGCAATGACGAGCATCGTTGCAACTACGCTCGGCCCAACGATGACCAACTGGCGCTGGATGGCCGCGAGTTCCAGCGCGCTCAGCCGAGTGCTCGGGTCTTCATTTTCAGGCGTCGATGGACAAGCGCTTATCGTCTGCATCTTCTTCTTAATTCCCTTCACGGGCTTTTACGTCGCGCTGGGCGGCCTGTGGGGCGTGCTGTGGACCGACCTATTCCAGTTCGCACTGAAAATGGCAATCGTGATCGCAGTGGCGTGGTACGCGGTGCGCGCCGCGGGCGGCATGAACTCAATGATCTCGAAGCTCGACGCAATACGCTCCGCGAACGGCGCGTCTGACCCGCTAGCGTTCTTCCCGGATTTTTCCCGCGGTTTGGCAAGTGATGCGGTGTGGACGCTCCCCGTAATGACTTTCCTCGTTTATCTCGGAGTGCAATGGTGGGCTTTCTGGTATCCGGGCGCCGAACCGGGAGGTGGCGGTTACATCGCGCAGCGAATTTTCAGCGCGCGGGACGAGCGGCAGGGCCTCTACTCCGTGCTTTGGTTCAACATCGCGCACTACGCGCTGCGGCCGTGGCCCTGGATTCTTACGGCGCTGGCCGCGATGGTTCTCTATCCCGGTCTCGAGCACCCGGAAACCAGCTACATGCTCATCGTGAATTACCACGTCCCGCACGCGCTGCGCGGCATCATCCTTGCGGGTTTTTTGGCCGCATTCATGTCCACAATCGCCACGCAACTGAACTGGGGGACGTCCTACCTGGTGGAAGATTTTTACCGGCGCTTTGTGAAGCGCCACGCCAGCGAGCGCCATTACGTCGGGGCTTCGAAGATCGTCACGCTGCTCCTGGTCGTCGCTACCGGTTACGTCTCCGCGCAATTGGTTTCGATCCGCTCGGGCTGGCAGATCGTGCTGCAGCTCGGCGCGGGCACCGGCGGCGTATACCTGCTGCGCTGGTACTGGTGGCGGATTAACGCCTGGAGCGAAATTTCCGCGATGGCTACGGCGCTACTCGCCACGCTCGCGTTCCAATCGCACTGGCTCTCGAACGCACTCTTCGGCCGCCCGGATTTTTTCAGCGGCTCGGGCACGGTAGTCTTCGCTAAGACCGCATCGACGACCACACTTGCCACTACAGTGGTGTGGGTCGCGGTTACGCTCATCGCCAAGCCCGAACCGGACGACGTCCTCCTCGCGTTCTATCGAAAAGTGCGCCCCCACGTCTCAGGCTGGCGAGCCATCGCCGCGCGCGCTCCCGAAATACCTCAGACGCACGACCTCGGCCGGAATCTCTGGTGCTGGCTCCTCGGCTGCGTGATGACCTACTGCGCCCTTTTCGGCACCGGCAAGCTGCTGCTGCGTCACACTGCGCTCGGATCGCTACTCGTCGTCGTCGCTGTGCTCGCAGCCTGGCAGATGGCGCGCGAACTAAACCGTGGGATCGACGCGGGACGAACGGATGGCACCGAGGACGAAAGTTGAATTCAAGGATTGCCGATCGCAACAGGGGATTTTTCCACTTCATGGAATGCCCAGGAGGAGTCTCCAGTTCATCAGACACCCTCACGCACTTCCCGTCGCGGCAGACTGTCTCTATTGGAAACTCAAGCGGGCGTAAAATTGCAGCGAGCGCGCCGGAAGCTGGTTCGTGATGCCCGCGAGCGGTAATCCGAAGCCGGAGCCGGGCGTCGCCCCATTGCCCCACGTTCCACTGTAGCCAACGAAGTTGGGATGGTTGAAAACATTGAAGGCCTCGATTCTGAGGTCCAGATGAATCCGGTCGCTGCCGAGGGCAAAGGACCGTTCGATGAACGGATCGAAGCTGTAGATGGCGTGGCCGCGACCGGTGTTTCGTCCGATCACTGCCCCATCGACCACCGGACGATCCGCAGTGGCGCCCGTGTCACCGCTGTTTGTGGTTCCAGTCGTGACGTTGTATGGCAGTCCGGATCCCAGTGTGGCTATGCCGCCGACACGGAACTTCCACGGAGCGGTGTAGAAACCGCTGAGGACGAACCGGTTCCGCTGGTCGTAAATCGCATCGCCTTTTTCTTCCGCGCGAGTGAAATTCGGATCGTTGGGATTTTGGCCGGGAATGTCAGGGTCCACGTTGTCGACCGCGTGTGACCATGTATAGCTTGAGAGAATGGAAAATCCGTTGCTGAAGAGGTGGCTCAGATTCAGGTCCAGTGCGTTGTAAGAGGCGAATCCGTTGTTCACGTCGCTCTGAATGGTGCTGTAGGCCGGAGTAACGCCGTTTGCCGAGTCGTAAATCCACAATGGGCGGGTGGCATTGGCGGCGTTGGCGGCGCAAGCGGCGAGTGGCGTCCCGGTCGTGTTGCCAATCGCCGGATTCGCGACGCATTGCTCCACGCCAGAGCTGTTCGGCGCAGCTCCGCGAAACTGGTTCGGCGCGGTTCGAATAAACGGCGCCGGAGGATCCACGTCCAGCGGGCGATTGATTTTCAACGTATGCGCGCCAATGTAGTCCGCGCTCAGAACCCATCCCCGCGTGAGCTCGCGCTCCGCGCCAAAAGTCCATTGCTCCGTGTATGGGTTCAGGAGCGCGCCAGGGTAGCCAATCAATATGGACGTGGGAAAGAACTGATCGAGGTCGGCGCTCCGGCTCGGACGAATGTACAAATTGCGAAGCGGTACAACGGCGCCTGGGGGAAAAGAGGGCAAGGGTGCGTCCGCCACGCTTGCGGGAAAACCGATCTGGCCGGGCGTTGCCGTATAGTTGAAGACGCCGGTAGGGCCCGTCAAAGCGTAATTCGCCGCGGAATTATCTACAATTTGAGAATAGTAAATTCCGAATCCGCCGCGAACGACCGTCTTTCCATCGCCGCGCACGTTATAGGCGAAGCCGAAGCGCGGCGCGAAGTCTTTCCTAGAATCGGTGAACGTCTGCCGCTCGTAGCGAATCCCCAGGTTTAGAGTCAGATCGCGCCGCACCCGGTAATCATCCTGCAAGAAAGCGGACCACAACGTATCGTCTACCGTATAGTTCGCGTTGCCGAAGCTCTGCGTGTATTTCTGAACGTTGTTGATGTCATCGAGAAATGCCGGGCTCTCGCACACGGACGCGGGTTGGTTACACACGTTGTAGACGAACTGGCCGAGGTAGATTGGCCCGCCAAACTCCTTGCTGTCGCCGCCCGTGTGCGCGTGAATCACGTCCATCCCGAACTTGATTGTGTTGCGTGCGAGCACCGATGAAACCGTATCGCTGGCCTGGTATTGCCGGTTCATCAGCAGCGCCGATTGCGAAGTACCAGAGGTAAAGGTGCCACAGGCGGCTCCGCCTGCGCACGCCGATGTGATGGGAACGGAAAACTGCGTCCCGAAAACAGCCGGACTGAACTGCGTGATGGGCGAAGCGAGTTGGAACTGCAAGCGAACTTCGTTCAGCAGCGACGGGCCCAAACGCGCAGATTCTCCGAGCTCTTCGGAATAGGTGCGCCGGGTGAACACGCGATCGACGGTGGGAAGATTGTTCCCGCCCACAGTTCCGTTGGGATTCGTATCAAAGAAACTATCTACGTTGCTGCGGAAAAAAAGGTTGTTGTCGCGGTTGATCCGATGGTCGATGCGGAGGAGCGCCAGCCATCCCCGGTAGTGGCCGATAAAATTCCCCGGCGCTAACGGCGACGTCACGGGGGAAGCCCGGTTTTCCCAGCTGTACTCTCCGCTCGCGAAAAACTGCGTACGCCCGCTGCGGCCAATTGGCCCCGACACCGCCGCCGCAGCCTGCCTCAACGAATCGCTTGCGATATCATTTCCGCTGGTAGCCGTGCCAGGAGTAAAGCCCGAGAGCTCCGCCGCCGTGTCCGCCGGCCGCCACATCCCCAGCAGATCGCCATGGAAATCGTTGCCGCCGCTTTTCGTCACGATATTCACGACGCTTCCGGCGGTGAATCCGTACTCGGCCGAAAATGCGTTGGTCAGAACGGTCATCTCTTGCACCGCATCGAGCGGTATGTTTGTGAAGATGGTTTGGCGTCCCCACGCGTCGACGCTATTGCTTCCATCTACTTCGAACCACGTCTGGCGGCGTCCCGCTCCGTTGGTGGTGAAAAGATCTTCGTTCATGAACACGTCGCCCTGATTGATGGCCGGACGATTGGCCGAGTCCAGCAGCGGCAAGTAACTGATCCGGCGGTTTAATAGCGGTGTTTCCTGGATCTGCGTCGCGCTCAAATGCTCGCCCAGCTGCGGCTCATCGGTTCGCACGTCACCGGCTGTGCCAGTCACCACGATCCGCGCGTTGCCACCGGCGACGTCAAGCCGCAGGTTGAGGCTGGCCGTCGCGCCGCCCACGAGCGCAACGTCGTCCAGCTTCGCGTCCGCGAATCCCTGCTTGTGTACGGCGATGTTGTAGACTCCTGCAATCGGCAGCCCCGCGAGAGAGAAGTGGCCGGAACCATCCGTGAGCGCGTCGCGTTTCAGTCCGCTGAGGGTGTTCGTCGCCGTCACTTTCGCGCCGGGAACGGGAGCGCGGCTCTGATCGATTACGTCGCCCTGGACGGTGGCGGTATCCGGGGTTTGCGCCTGAATCGCCGGCGCGCCCAACAGAAACACAAACAAATAAAACACAGAGACGGCTAGCTGCTTTTTGCATGCGGTCATAGGCGCTAGAAACTTAACGTAGCTTTAGAACGATTGCCACCAATAGTAGCGCGCGCATCGGGGACAAGGCAGAGTACCTGCGCTGGCCGTAAGCAGACTGGAAGGGCGCGTTGGTGGATGCAACGACGCGGTAAGAAAATCGGTGCGGCGTTGTCATCCGCCGGGACTCACGGAAGTAAGCTCGAAAAATCTGGAGCCGAGGGTGGGAGTTGAACTTGATGCACCTTTTTTCGGCCTAATCGTATCAGTAAGTTACAGATTCTACTGGTTGGCGCTAGACGACAGAAACGGTCAAATGGGCAGATTTGGGACCCTGTTGTACAAAAATTGTACAAAAATCTATTCGCGGGTCGCTGCTTTTCGGTTTCCGCAGCCTCTTGCGCCGACCCAGCTTGGGCAAACCGTTGAACAACGCGTTTTTATTCCGCAGCCTGACGTTGCGGAGCAAACGCCTTGCTAAGGGCAAGAATCACGAGCATTCCTGCGGGCTTGTGAAGCTCTTCAGGATGGTCGTTCAGATATTTCACTACCACGGCCTTGAGTTGCTCCTGTTTCGCTTCTACCGGCGCTTCGAAGATTGGCTTAACGCCCCGAAGTTCCGTTGCCAAAGCTACTCCGTCTCGTATGCCAAGGATGAAGGCCTCGCAAAACTCCGCCTCGCTCGTGTCAACTTGGCTGGTGCAAAACCGTAAGAGACCACTTCCGTTGATGTCTGAGACTACTAAGTTCTTTGTGCGTCCCTGCGACGAACAGACCGTCGAACTCAAGAAAATTATTCCGATAAAAAATGCTGTCTTCATTCGCGGCATTTTCAATTTCCTTCCTCGCCCGGAGTCTCAACTTGGTTTTCCGAAATCCTGTAACTCAGTAAAGACACACAAAAGCAAAGGTTCATCTTCTGGTTCCCATATTGCCCCGAAGGCGACGACCGCTTCTATCGGCTCGAAAAGCTGGATACGAATCTCAGCTCCATTGAAATCCATCGTCACTTCTACTTCGGTCTTGACTTCGCGAAACGTAATTGAATATCCGCTGATATAGCTGACCGTCCCACGACTCTTTCTTCATACGGTTGTTGCCCGCACTCGATCGCAATCCGAGCCTGACGTGTCTTCCACTCCTTCACCGTCCGCCAGAAAATTTCGTCCGATGAACGCGTCATTTCTTGCCCGCTAGGGCGTCACCCTCTGAGCGTGGTTGTACACAAAACGGATGGGTTTGCCCTTCACGTGGCCGCGCTCTCGATGATTTTGAGCGGCAATGGGAGTGCGTTTACCGCAGCCACAGATGTAAAGCCCTGAAGGGTTTGGTGGACGCGGCTTTAGCTTATTAGCCACAGTAGGAGGATGCTATCCTGCCGGACGCGGAGAAGGCAAAATTCTTCGGGGCGGCATCGCTCGCGGGGGTTACGCTCTTGACAAGGTTTTCACAACCCACGAGACTGACGGCGAGAGTCGCAAGGAGAGGGAGGAACGCATGGGTAACCCAGCAATTGGATTCGGCAAGCCGGATAATCCAGATGAAACATGGGAGCGGGAAATAAACGGCTTGAATTTCATCTTCAGCAAGGCTCGTGAGAAGGAAGGTGTGTTTCTGTATAAGTGCAGTCGTCGAATCGAAAGTGAACCCTCGATGGAGGCCGGGTCAGAGACCAGCTTTTACAGTGATAGGGACTTGACACCCGAAGACGTGGAACAGCTCCCTCAGTTCGCCGCTTTCCTCGCAGGGAAAATCTAAGCGTGGCCGAGGCGGTAGTTGCTGTCGCGGGGATAATCCTCTGCTGGCTGATTGCAGTTGTGACCTACGAAGACAACATGAGCTTCACGCGCTACGCCATCGTAGCGCTTCTATCGGTGATGGCCGCGTACTTCGCTGTCCGTTTTATTCATTGGGCGTGGGTGACTCCGTTTCCATTCGTCGGGAAGTAGGCCGTGTCCGAAGCCGAGCGGAGTGGCGTTGGCGGCACCCGAAGTCTCGCGGTGGGTCCGTTTGAAACCAACCGCTCGTCCTTTCCTTACTATTAGACATCTTGACTCACGCTAGCGTATAAGAGAGATGCTGCGATGCCCCAAATCTCGCTTACCGATGCCGACGCATTGCTGAGTAAATTGCTAACAGAACGCGTTCCGCTACATGCCCATTTTAGGTCTCCTTCTGGGGCAGAAGCACGAATATCAGGCTTCGTGGATTCGAAGAATTCAGATGGCACGGTGGTAATTTCAACATCAGGGCCGCCACTTGTGGCTGATAAGGGATATCTTCGATTTTGGATAACTGGCGCTAAAATGTAAGGCTCCCCGCTAATTTAGACAGTCAGGGTCTCCGAGTTTAGGTCAGTTGCAAAAGCCAAGAAGGCCTCATGCGGAGTGCGATTCCCGACTCCGCGGTGAGGCCGGTCGTGATTGTACTCC
>JBARFX010000030.1:0-7374 GCA_049797655.1 Candidatus Acidiferrales bacterium
TTGTCCCATCATAATCAGCAAGCCTCCGTGAATGGTGATGAAAAAGAGCATCGGCAGAACGCTTGCTCATATAGACGTCACTGCCAACACTTCAGTTCGCATTCACGAAGAGTTTTTCAACAGCCACAGAGATGATCACCACCTATCTCGCCGTGAGATTACTGGTGCGAAGAGGATTTCTCGATATCTATCGAATCCTGCCCGGGAGTGACCGAGAAAAGCCGCCGCATTGGTAAAATGTCAGCCACGATTACCAACCCATTTGGTCCATCCGTTCAAGGATAATCGCGCTGTAGTGATTCATGCGTTCCGGTCGTCGCTTCAGGGGAGCCGGCAGAATTGCAGCGAGCCGGGCCGCCTGTTGCCGGCCGATATTCAGGGCTGCGGTTTCGTCGTAGTAACGACACGCCGACTCTGCACCATAAATACCAGGGCCCCATTCGACCACGTTGAGGTATATCTCCAGAATGCGCTGTTTGCCGAGGACGAATTCGGCCACCGGCACCAGTGTGGCCTCCGCGCCCTTGCGGAGGATCGAGCGCCCCGTCCCAAAGAATAGGTTTTTTACGAGTTGCTGCGTAATTGTGGAAGCTCCGCGAGTGCGATCGCCGTCCAAATCGTCTTCGGCGGCGATTTGGATCTCGTGCCAATCGAATCCATGGTGCTGGTAGAAGTGCGCGTCCTCTGCGGCGATTACAGCGTGCTGGAGATCGGCCGAGATTTGGGAGAGCGGAATGAATTTGTAGCGTTCACGATACGGCGTGTGGTGAATCCAGGCCTGCAAGCGGCGCTGGACGTGCACCGCGGTTGTCGGTGGGTCGATCCACCGGGTGGCCACAAGGATCAGCGCGGCAAGCGACCAAAGAAGCACCACGCCGATGACAAGCCATCGAATAAAGGATCGGAGGAAGCCCGTCCCAAGCGGGGTCTCGGTGTGTGTGTCCGGCATCGCAGTCACATTTCGGAATATATCTCAGAATGCGACGGTCTGATGTTACGACCGCCAAGGTAGCTCAGACTTATTTCGAGCCAAGAACCCGACTCAATCCGCGTGAACTTCATTCGCCATGTACAGGTGATCGGGATTGATGAGCAATCCTGGCTTTAGAGTCACACCGGTTCCAAACGCATGGGCGCAGTTTTGTATCGCTGTGCTCATCGGTACGTTCCTTCTGTACACTTCAGTTCTTGTTTCAGACCAACACTATGTCGTCCTAGTTTCCTAACAGGTTGGCAGGCGGCATTCTAATCCGTGCGGGGCGTCGCGTTGGCGAGGGCGAGAATCACTCCGCCAAACAGCAGGGTGTCGAAGAAATAGTTGATCCCCTCAATCTGGACCGCGGTGCTCGGGTTGGATATCTGCGCGATCAAGATCGGTCCATAGATGCATACGACTAGCAGCACAATCCAAGTACCGAGATACGTTGCGGCCATCCGCGTCTTCTTCGCCAGCAGAATGGCCGCCCCGGCAACCAGGAGAATTGTGCCCGTCAGATAGCCAATGAGCGCCCGCGCCGGAATCCACGCGGGCATCAGTTTCGCGAGCGGGACTCCGGGACATGCCACTGGGTGCAGAAAATGCTCCACGCCATAAAATATAGCGGCGATCCCCACTAACACGCGGCCCACGGTTATGAGCTTGCCTCCCCCTTGCCCGCGCATCGCGTTTCCCGCAAGAATCCAGCCTCCGCCCCCGAATGCCATTTCCCGGATTGCAAGCGTCCATCCGAACCTGTCTCCGGGGCTCGCGAGAGCTGCGGGGATGTCCATCATCGCCACAAAACTAAACATCGCGATCCCGAACAGCAAGCCGGACCACCGCACCAGAATTTTTGTGGAAATGCTCAAAGACGCGGACAGCAGCGCAAAGCCGAAGAAATAGGCCCAAAACAATGGCCACGGCATGTACGAGGGCACCATGGCCATAAGGGATTCTGCGCTCGAGAGATGCAGGGCGCCGAAGACCGCTAAGGGGGCGGCGAAACATAAATTGGCCAAGGCGACGATCTTGTCCAGGCCGTGGGCGCGCGCGATATCGGTCTTCGCAGCCCACACTGCAACAAGGAAAACCAGGATGCCGGCGCTGCACATCGAAACTACCGTGCGAGAGTACACAAAGAATGTGGCGAGAATAATTGTGTGCATGTGGAGGCCAAGCATAAGCTCGCGTGTCCTATATCGAGTACGTTATCCCGGTCAATACAGCGTCAGACTGTACAACGAAGAGTAGGTAAGCATATTTATTTTTGCGAAGCTGAATGGCCCTACTCTTGGTCGTGGCCGAAGATATGATTCGCTGCATAAGGCTCTGATGGAAATCACTGCCGATATGGCCGAAACATCGGGCGATATGCGTTCTTCGGAATTACTGTCGAGAACATCTCTAACGATGTCGGCTCCGTCAAGACTATCCGTGCCGGGAACATTTTGGGCTGCCGGACGTAGTTTCCGGTTATCGGGAGTCACGCTCGAGAAGTCCGAGCTACCAATCGCCGAGAGCAACAAACGCTGATAAGCTGCTGCAGCACGGCGAGGCACTCAAAAATGGCGCACCCGCAAACCTGGGATCCTGAACGCTACGCTCGCAATGCCCGCTTCGTCGCCGAACTTGCCGCGCCCGTGGTTGATCTGCTCGCGTCGCGCCCCGGCGAGCGCATCTTGGACCTTGGCTGCGGCGACGGCGTGCTCACCGCCAAACTCGCCTCGATGGGATGCCATGTCATCGGTGTCGATGACAGTGCACCGCAAATCGACGCCGCACGAAAACTCGGCCTGGACGTCCGTGTAACGAACGGGGAAGCTCTCGATTTCGATGGCGAATTCGACGCCGTCTTCAGCAACGCGGCACTGCACTGGATGAGCAATCCCGCCAAAGTCATCGCCGGAGTGCGTCGTGCACTAAAGCCCCACGGACGTTTCGTCGCCGAATTCGGCGGCCACGGTTGCGTGGCTAAGATCAGGAAGGCGTTAGTCGAAGCCCTCAATCGCCGCGGCATTAACGGCGAAGCCGCATGCCCTTGGTATTTCCCCACCGTCGAAGACTATTCACAGCAACTGACGCGCGGCGGATTCCTCGTCACCTATATCGCCCTGATACCCCGCCCAACTCCGCTCCCTGGTGATATCACCGGCTGGCTGGAAACCTTCTCCGAGAGTTTCACTTCTACCTTGCCCCCCGCCGAACGGCCCTCCTATATCGCTGAAGTCCGAGAAGCCTTGCGCCCAGAACTCTGCGACGCCGAGGGCAAGTGGACCGCCGACTACGTCCGCCTCCGCTTCCGAGCCATCAGGAGCCTCTAACCGACCAGTGTCGCCGCCTTCTTGCTAAGTCCTGATAAACGCCTGAATCGGTATCCAACATCGCGACCGTCTGTTGTCTTGCGTGTAGTTCGCAGCCTATCATTTGCATCTCGGCCTCCTCAGTTCCGAGCCCTGTACGTTGGAAACCGCACAGCTTACTCGAACCGTCGTGAGGCCGATTTCGTTATGCCACCTATCTCGATGTGACATAGCTGGTGGTAATAGGACTTACAAACATCTGTTCAACAGTTCGAACAGGACCGACAAAGGCCAAGAGGAGGGACTGGGCTATTTCGCCTGCGCGATGAGTTGGGCGACCTTGGAACTGGGCCCCACTGGCTCGACGAAGAGGATTTGCTGAGGATTGAGATACATGCGGTCGGGCTCGTGAAGTTCCTTGCCGCGTTTGATCAGCACGTTGGTTGATTGCTTGGTTTCGGGATTCGTTTGCGTGGCGACGTAGTAGACCTCTGTCAACACGGGTTGATGGCTGCCGTATCCCTGCAGATGGCCGAAGTAGACGGAGCCGTTGGTGAGCAGCACGGCCTGGAAGGGCGTGGAAAACTGAACATCGTGATCGCGTAAGCGATCGACGAGATGCCAAGTGGCCAAAGCGATCACCATGATGCCCGCGACGATCCAGACCAACTGAAGAAGCGCAAAACCTGCGGCGTTTCGTTTCATGTGAATCGGTTATCCCTCTGAAAGACCCTGCATCATTTCTCGGACGGTGCGCTTTCACCGTGCGCCGGGATCATATCAAATCCCTAGCGTCAGACGGCGTTTCCGCAGGCGTGACCCGCCAAATGCGACCGCGATGGCGCTGAGAAGAAGTACGCCAGTGCTAGGCTCGGGCACAGAGGTTCCGCCGCCACCGTTTCCTCCTCCGCCATCACCGCCACCGCCCCCGTCGCTTACAGGCGCAACCGCATCGAGAACGATGCTGTTTGTGCCGTAAAGAATTGTCCAATCGAAGCCGGCCATCTCAAACCCGGCGGTTGGCGCATTAGCGAAGGCGCCTGAGCCGCTGAGGAAATCCATAATTGTAAACGTCTCTCCGGAGAAGGGCCTGAAGCCGCCGAGAAGCTCGATATTGAGGTTCGTGGCATCGCCAATCATATCTGCCCCATTCACGACCAACAATCCGTTGCCCGACACACCAATGAGTTCGTCAAAAACCGAGCCCGTTTGGAAGACGTCACCGTCAATCGTAAGAGTCCCGGGAGCATCGGCGTCACCGGGACGCATCGTACCGCGGGTCATCACGATGTTGGCGGCGATCGTTCCGCTGCCGAGCAGGGTGCCGCCCGAGATCAGCTCGCCCTGAGTAGCGGTGAGGAGGCCGTCCACCTGCGTTTTGCCGCCGGTCTGCGTAAAGGGAGTGTTGATGACGCGCAGGATGCTGCCGGCGTCCACTTGCACGGTGCCAGCATTCGTCAGCGTGGTGTCGAGAAGTTCGAGAGTTCCGCCGGGGGTATTGGCGCGGATGGTGCCGCCGGCCTGGTTGAGAAGCGTCATGGCTCCGGCGCCGCCGTTAATAATGCCCGCGCCCTGAATGGTGTTGTCCGCATTGATGAGGGTGACGGCAGAAGCTCCCGCATTGATGGCTCCGGCTCCGCCACCGCCGAGGCTGGCGAGCGTGACGGTGCCGCCGCCCTGCAAAATTGTGTCGGAATTCACGAACAGTGCGGCATTGGACCCGTTGCCGCCGTTCATCTGGAAGTTGCCCTGGTTGTTGATGGTGCCGAGCAGGTACGTGTTCGAGGTAGGATCGGCGAGAAAAGTTCCCTGGAGTGTGACGGGGCCGTTGTGGCTGGCGCCGTCGAGAATGACGCCGAAGCGGTCCGTGTTTTCGAGCGTGCCGCCGGCATTGTTTAGGGTTACGCCGGTGAATGTCGTGTCGCTCATTTTCACGACCCCGCCGTTCAAGACCTCGAGGGTTCCGCCGATGATCTGCCTCTGATTGAGGGGGATACTGCCGCCATCGCCGGCGATGGTCCCTACATGATTGTCGATCACGGCGATCCTATTGAAGTCAAATGGAAGAACGAGAGCGCTGCCGTTGGTGGCTTCGAGCAGTCCGCGGTTCGTCACGTTGCCATTGATTTGAATCGAGTCTCCGGCGACATTTGCATTCACCGTTCCTCCCGGGAGATTCACCAAATTGGAGTTGATGAGACCGGCCCCCTGGATGGTGTTGTCTAGATTGGTGAGCGTGAGCGTGCCCGAACCTGCGATGAGGGGATTGTTCTGTCCAGCCACGGGCACCAGGGAAATAGTTCCGCCGCCTTGGAAGATGGTGTCGGCCAGAAGCTTGAGAGTGGTCTCGGTGAATTGGGAGGTGCCAGAACCGAGGAGACTGATGTTTCCCTGGTTGATGATGGTTCCGAGGACGTTCAAATCTGCCCCGGAGGGAGCGGCGAAGCTACCCTGGATAGTGACGGCGCCAAAGCCGGTGCTTCCATCGAGAGTTATGAATCCAGATGATCCGTTGGCTCCCATGGTTCCGCCTGCGTTGATGAGCGACCCACCGACGATGGTTGCAAACGACAGTTTGAGGTTGCCGCCACTGTTGGCGGTAAAAGTGGCTCCCTTGACGGTTGAGTCAAACACTTCGGCAGTGCCACCGTTCGCGGCTGTGATAGTTCCTCCGAGAAAATCCAAATGGTTGATGGAGACGGCGCCGCCGTCGGCGACGATTCGGCCGCCGGTGTTGTCGGCAGTGGAGCTGTGATCAAGGCTGGAATTCCCCACGAACAGGGCGCCGCCATTGGTCGCCTCGAGCAAGCCGGCGTTGACTAATCCCGTGCCAGCTTCGGGGATATCCAGGCTCAGCGTCTGGCCTGGCCCAGCGAGAAAAGTTCCTCCAGATTGATTCACGATGGTGACGCCGAAAAACTGGCCGGTGCCCTGGATGGTGTTGTCCACGTTCGTCAGAGTCGCTCCACCGGCTCCCGTTCGAATGAGCAACTGCCCTGGTCCTCCCAGGTCGGCCAGCGTCACTGTGCCGCCGCCTTGCAAAGTCGTGTTACCGAGAAGGCTGAGATGGGTGTCCAAAGAACCGCCGCCATTCACCTGGATGTTGCCCAGATTGTTAATCGTCCCCAGCACGTTCGTGGTGGTTTCCACATCGCCGGTATAAGTCCCTTTGATTGTCAGCGCGCCAAAGCCAATACTGTTGCTCCCATCCAATGTGGCCGTGGCGCCGGTGCCGCTCAAGATTACATTGCCGCCGGGACCGCCAAGCGATCCGCCTACGATGTCGGAACCGTCTCCCAACCGGATAGAACCACCAGTGTTGTTGATGGTACCGCCGAGATTGAAGAGGACGGTGCTCAGCTGCCCGAAATTGTCGACCGTTCCGAAATTCACGAATATGCCCGAGCCATTGATCCTTCCAGAGTTGGTGAGCGTCGCACCCGCCTCGTTGGCCATGGAGTGGTCATTCTCGATCGTCGAACTCAGATCATTGGTGAGGAACGCGCCGCTCTCGTTGTACAAGTTGCCGGTATTCACGACGAAACCGGAGATGCGGTTGGAAAAGGTCCCAAAATTATCGAGGACCCCGCTGCTGTTGAGCTGAGCTCCGATTTCATTGAACAGTGTGCCGTTGTTTGTGAGCGTGCCACCGTTGCTGAGCGCAGCGGAAGACGCGTTCACCAGGGTGCCGTTGCTTATCAGCGACCCGCCATTGACGATGAAGCCGCCGAAACCGGAGTTGGTGACGGTGGTGGTGGAGAACAGATTCAAGGTCGCGGGTCCGCCGATGGTCAAGGTGTGGCGGTTGGTGAAGCTGGTGTCGCCGCCAACGGTATCAAAGCCAATGGTGATGTCGGTGGAGCCGTCGGGAACGGTGCCTAAACTCCATTCCCCGGCGTTGCTCCAGAAATCGAGAACATTGACAGGATGCAATCCTTGCCAGGAGTTCTGGGCCGCTGCGGGTCCCGCGAGGCACAAAAATGTCACAGCCAGAGTCGTGACCCTTGCCGCTAAGGCCCAAACACTCTTTCTGCGCCTCAGTGCGAGCACGCTCGCCAAGCCGGTGCCTAGCAGGAGCAACGTTCCAGGTTCCGG